>NZ_OW370537.1:1200000-1551378 GCF_936270145.1 Wolbachia endosymbiont of Oedothorax gibbosus | reverse complement strand
ATCTGATCTGAAAATGTTTTTGCCATTACAGGGAATAAGTTGAGTAAAAAAAGAACCTTAGTAGAAAAAATAGTATACAAAATTTTTCTCTTCCTTTTCAAAAAAGTTTCTGTGTTGGAAAAGTGTGCGACTGAGGCATTAATGAAAAATCTGCCAGACCTTAATATATTTAATGGTCTATTAAAATTCCGCGATTGTGGTATAATGGATATAATGACTCCACGTACAGAGATATACGCAGTAAACATTGAGTCAAGCGAGCGTGAAATAATAAAGAAGATAAAAAACACTTGCCACACTAAAATACCAATTTATAGAAATAACTTTGATAACGTAATAGGCTTTTTTTATGTAAAAGATGTTATTTTTAATAGGGATAAAAATTTTAATCTGAGAAATATTATACAAAGCGTAATATTTGTTCCGCCCTCGATGAAGACAACTAATCTTTTTATTAGAATGAAATCTTCTAAATCATGCTTAGCTATCGTATTGGATGAATATGGTGGAACTGATGGTTTAATTTCAATGACCGATCTTATAGAAGAGCTAATACCAAACGTTGATAGTGAGAACGAAATAAATTCAGAATATACCATTACTGAATTGTCTCAAAACAAGTTTGAAGTGTCAGCAAGGGCTCTTATAAAAGATATAGAAGAGGATCTAAAAATAGAATTACGTGACCCTGAAGAAGACTATGTTACACTTGGTGGTTTGATTCTTTCGATTGCTGGTAAAGTGCCTTCTGTAGATGAAGTCATTAAATATAAAAATGGTATGAAGTTTATTATCAAAGATGCAAATGAGCGCTACATTAATAAAATAGTACTAGATTTAAATGATTATAAAAATTAGATTTAATATCCCTTATCGGTTGCCTTGAAACGAAGAAAAAGTTGTAATAACCAAATATGCAACTCAAGTTATAGTTAAACCTATCTCCAGCAAATTATTTTCGCAAGTACAATGCAGTTCAGTGTTATAGTACTCTAATAATAAAGAGGTCATATAGATATTAATATCTTTTGTATTTAAATTAGTGTCATTTTTTTTGATTAATTTGTCTACTAATGATTTGCTTATTGGTTTGTGTTCATTTAGAATTTTTATAGTTAATAGCATTTTATCTTCTGTTTGACTCAGTAAAATAGATACTAGTTCAACTTCCGCTACTGCACTGGCTATAGTTAGCACCATATTAGAAATTATCTTATTTATCTTTTCAATTAAATCTTCCTTACCTTTTGTAGAGTATGCATCTATTTTCCACGTAAGCTTTACTTTTTTTTTAATAAATAATTTTCGATATTAGATTTGGTCTGATCAAAGCTGTAATTATCTGCTGAAGAAGAATATGCCTGCTTCATAACTTTATGTTTATATATTAAATCATCGGAGCTTTCTTTAAGCAACGACAACGCTTCCTTCTGCGCATCAGCATCGTTCTTATCTATTACTTCAAGCTCTTCTAAGCCAAACATTATTCCATTCATAGAGTTAGCAAAGTCATGAAGCAGCTGTCCTGATAGCAATTCCATTATTAACAGTATGTTTTTGGTATTTTTATTCATTGGATAATTATAAATGATTTAAGTTACCCTATATTGGTAAGCATATAATAGTCAATGTAAGAGAAAGTTTCGTTGCACTTTTTATATCAAGGCATTAATATAGTATTAACAATTTTAAAATTTATAAAAGGATTATGAATACTTATACCAGATCAGGAATAGATCTTGAACTATATAATAAGTTAATAAAAGAAGTCAAGCCTATTGCTCAAGAAACTACTAGAGAAGAAGTAATCAGCGAAATAGGTTCATTTTCTGCGTTGTTTGATTTTGCTGCACTAAGTAAGAAATATGACCATCCAGTGCTCGTTTCCTCAACTGATGGAGTAGGTACGAAACTGTTGATAGCTCAAGAAGTGAATAGGCATGATACTATAGGTATAGATTTAGTTGCAATGTGTGTAAATGACTTACTTGCACAAGGAGCAACACCTTTATTTTTCCTTGATTACTTTGCAACAGGCGTTTTGACCAAAGACGTTTTATTATCTGTGGTTAAGGGAATCGCAGAGGGGTGCAAGCAAGCTAAAATAGCATTGATTGGTGGAGAAACTGCGGAAATGCCTGGAATGTATGGCAATAATCACTATGATCTTGCAGGATTTGTAGTTGGTGTAGTTGATAAAAGCAAAATTCTTCCAAAATGTGATGCTATGAAGGAAGGTGACTATATAGTCGGCTTAGAATCAAATGGAATTCACTCAAATGGGTTTTCTTTAGTACGCCATATTTTTAAAGATTTAGGTATAAATTATAATGATTCATCTCCATGGAATAATCAGCCTTGGAAAGAAGTATTGCTCGAACCAACAAAAATATATGTTGATTCTTTGTTGCCTATTATGCCAAAGGTAAAAGGCATTGCACATATAACAGGTGGTGGCTTGATAGATAATATTCCGCGGATTCTTCCAAAAAACTTATTTGCAAACATAGACATTAATTCCTGGAAATGGCCAGATATATTTTTATGGCTAACAAAGGAGGGTAAAATAGAGAAGAAAGAAATGCTAAAAACATTTAATTGTGGTATTGGTATGGTATTGATCGTAAGTTCTGAGAATATGCAAAACGTGAAAAATCATTTCCAAAAACGTGGAGAAAAAATTGAAATTATTGGAAAACTTGATGAGGCATGTAACCCTCCACTTGATAGAGTAGTATTTAGTTAACCTAACTTTACTGACAGTCTTTTTGCAACTTCTGAGTATGCTTCCTTTAAATCTCCTAAATTCAAACGAAAGACATCTTTATCTAGCTTTTTATAAGTATTTTTATCCCATAATCTGCAGTTATCAGGGCTAATTTCATCAGCTAAAACGATTTTAGTACTGTCATTTATTAATCTGCCAAATTCTAACTTGAGGTCAATTAAATATATACTTGCATTTGAAAATAGGTCGACTAAGATTTCGTTGATCTTTAAAGTTGTAGTTTTAATTTCATCCATTTCTTTGCTAGATAGCCAATCAAAATACAGTATGTGATTTTCACTTACCATTGGGTCGGCTAGGTCATCATTTTTGTAAAAAAATTCGATTATAGGAGATGCAAGCCTCTCACCTTCTTTAATATTAAAACGTTTGCAAAAGCTGCCAGCTGCAACATTTCTAACTACCACCTCAAGAGGTATTATCTTGAGTTTTTTGACTAGCTGTTCTCTTTCATTTAGAGTTTTTATAAAGTGCGTGCTAATTCCTGCTTTCTCAAGCTTTTCCATGATAAAAGCACTAACATGATTATTAATTATCCCTTTACCATCGATTATTTCATATTTTTCCTTATTGAATGCTGTAACATCATCTTTAAAGTGCTGTATAACAGTTGATGAGTCTTCAGTTTCAATAATGGCTTTCGCTTTACCTTCGTATATCGTTTTATTCAGTGACATGTTTAATTTAACTATATATTATATCAATTTACTATTCTTAGAGTATAGCCCCAAATAACTTAAAATAAACCTTAATGGCATTTAATGTTACAATATTAACCATATTCCCAGAAATGTTCCCCGGGTTTTTGAACTATTCTCTTGCCGGAAAAGCGTTAGAAAAAAAAATATGGAACCTTGAAGTAATAAATATTCGTTCTTTTGCGAAAGATAAACATTCAACTGTGGATGATGTTCCATATGGAGGTGGAGCAGGAATGGTTATGCGTTCTGATGTAGTTGGTGATGCAGTAGATAGTATGCTCTCTGTTCATAAAAACACTAAGTTTATTTACATGACTCCATCTGGAACTAAGTTTAATCAGAATATTGCCAGAGAATTGTTAGAGTTTCCTCATATAACAATATTGTGTGGTCGATTTGAAGGTATTGACCAAAGGATAATTGATGCGTATACTCCTTATGAGTTAAGTATCGGAGATTATATACTTTCAGGAGGTGAGCCAGCTGCGATGGTGGTTCTTGATGCATGCATTAGGCTTCTTCCAGGTGTAGTAAATAATTCCGATAGTATTACTGAAGAAAGTTTTAATTATGGTGGTGGTATGCTTGAATATCCTCAATATACTAGACCTGAGCAGTGGAAGGGATATAAAGTACCTGAGGTTTTGTTATCTGGCAATCATAAAAAAATAAGTGATTGGAGACAGAAGCAGTCTCAAGTTATAACGAAAGAGCGTCGGCCTGAATTATTGAATGGAGAGATAAATGACAAATTTACTTAAAAAATTTAACGAACAGCAAATGCAAGTGTTAGCTAAAGAAGTACCAGAATTTCGTCCTGGCGATGATCTGAAGATTACTTTCAAGGTAGTTGATGGTGCAAGTGAGCGTATACAGATATTTGAAGGTGTATGTATATCAAAAAGGAACCGCGGGTTACATTCTTCTTTTGCAGTCAGAAAAGTAAGTCATGGAGAAAGTATAGTGTCTCAGTTTTTTGTTTATTCACCTGCACTGGTTTCAGTGCAAGTGACAAGAAAAGGAAAGGTTCGTAGAGCAAAACTGTATTATCTGTGCAAGCTATTTGGAAAGGCTGCAAGGATCAAAGAACGTACTACTTATGTTAAAAAGAAATCTAAGTAGATAAACAGAGAGTGATGTTAATTATGTCATCTCAGAACTCTCTCTTGTCATTCCAGTGTCAGCTGCTCGGATGACAAAAAAGGGGAAAGTTTTTTCAAATCCTCGTGTAAAGAAAAGTAAATGAGCATAAAGAAAAAATTCCTTAAATTACTTCAGTCAAGGCGTGTACATGCTCGTATAAAAAGGAAAAATAAAAAGAACAGAGCGTTACGCTTTTGTTCTTTCACGGCACTAGTTATCTCACTTGGCTGTCCTGTGTGTATACTGCTCAGTATATTAGTTAACTCTTACAGTGCCTTAACAGTAACGAAAATTTTATTGCCAGTTGAAATAAATGCTGATCTTACTTTGGCGAGTAATCCTAGTGATTTGCGGTATAAGTCAATTGGCTTACTCAACGATTCTTTACGTAAGGTGTTTAAAGGAACTGATTTTAAAGACAGTGACGAAATTTTAAGTCGTAATTCTTACAAAGAACTAGAGAAATTTTTTCGTAAGAAAGTGAAAGGTAGTGGTGAATATGAGATCTGGTTTACCGCGTCAAGTATAATTAATTCAATAAATAAAGATAAACATTTGAATGATCATTATGCTAAATTACTTGATTGGCTAAAAGAAAAAGGGAGAGTGAAAAAATTTTTTAATAAGTCTTTATTCCTTAAATCTGACTCTCGTGAACCTGAGAATGCAGGGATTTTAGGGGCGTTTATCGGCTCATTGATGACAATTATAGTGTGCCTAGCATTAGCATTACCAATAGGAATTATGTCGGGCATCTGTCTTTACGAATTTATGCCTAAAAATAGGCTCATGACCAATATTGTAGAAATTAGCATAAATAATCTTGCTGCAGTGCCTTCAATAATATTTGGTGTAGTGGGCTTAACTCTCTATCTTGGCATATTTGGGCTACCACGCTCTTCACCACTTGTTGGTGGAATGACTCTTTCATTTATGATGTTACCTAATATTATAATTGCAACAAAAAATGCCTTTGCGAATGTTCCTATTACGATAAAAGATGCAGCGTTTGCGCTCGGTGCACCTCACATCAAGGTGATATTAGATCACTCTTTGCCGATTGCATTACCAAGAATAATACATGGTACTGTACTTGCAATTGCAAGGATTTTAGGTGAATCTTCTCCTTTACTTATGATAGGTATGGTAGCATTTGTTGCTGATACACCTACGTCCTTCTTCGATCCGGCGACTGTTCTGCCTGTACAAATATACATATGGTCAAGTAGTCCTGAAATTGCATTTGTTGAACTTGCTGCTATCGCAATTATAGCTTTATTATTGGTGTTATTTGCGTTAAATTTAGTAGCAAATTTTGTAAAAAAGAAATTCGAATTTTTTAATTTTTAGCAATTCATGAAAATCACAGTCCTATCTGGTTATGGCTTAAATTGCGAAAAAGAAACTGCATTTGCGTTTATGGAATGCAGCAGAAAACTTGGTATTGGTAATATTGAAGTAAAAATCGTTCACATTAACGATATCATAGATAATCCAGGTGAACTGAAATTAAGCAATATACTTGCAATTCCAGGGGGTTTTTCCTATGGTGATGACACTGGTGCTGGTAATGCATTTGCTTTACGTATTAAAAACAATCTGTTGGATGAGTTTCAAGAGTTTTTATCTCAGGACAAGCTGATTATAGGAATATGTAATGGTTGTCAGATATTAGTAAAATTAATTCCAGAATTCTCTAGTCTAGCTTTAATCCATAATGATATAGGCAATTATCAATGCCGTTGGATTAGAGTGAGAGTTAATTCAAAGAGTAATTCTGTTTGGCTACGGGGCCTGAATGAACTATATCTCCCTATTGCTCATGGAGAAGGCAAATTTTTTATGGATCAAGATACTTTGAATCAATTAATCGAAAAAAATTGCACAGCATTACGTTATATAGATGATAATAGTAGCTATGCTAATCTGCAATTTCCTCACAATCCAAACGGATCTACATACGATCTGGCAGCTTTATCAGATAAAAGTGGAAGAGTGCTAGCTTTAATGCCCCATCCAGAAAGGGGAATATTTTTTACCCAGCAAGATAATTGGCCTCTTGAAAAAGAAAAATGTAAACGTTCAGGAGTGGCTATGCCAAAATATGGTGATGGAATGCTTATATTTGAAAATGCACTGAAGTATTTTTGTTAAAATGTATTGGTAGGGGTTTATGGTCAAAATTATCCTCTGACATTGCAAAAAACTTCCTTCGCCAGCGCCCTTATCATGGGATGACAAGAGGGGGCACTGCCGTCATAAAGGAACTAGTGTCAGCTACTGGGATGACAGGAGAAGGAGGCTACTTAGAGGACCCAAAAAGGGTGTCATCCAAGTAGCGTGACTACTTGCTGTATTACAAACTCCAATTAAGTGCAGCATCATCAGTTGCTGGAATGTCAAAGACCGGTTGTGAGATTATCTTTGTCACACTATTTTCAAGCCAATCACTACCCTTTGTTCCAGCCTTTTCAATAGCTTGCTTGAAGCTGTTTTCTAGTACAAAGGTAACAGCTTTATCGACTTGACCATTACCATTTAGAGCGGTTGCTATTGTAGATAAGTTAGTTAACTCGTTGGTTAAGTCAGCAGGCATCTTGTCAGTCTTAGTTTTTATTGTCTCCACTTTACCATCTAGTGTTGATAATGAAGCAGATGTAGCTAAAGGAGCTACTAATGGAGCTAGTTCAGCGGTTTTAGCTAATGTAGCTAACTCAGTTACTAAATTATCAGGCATATTATCAGTCTTAGCCTTTATCGCAGTGACATCAGCGGTTTTAGCTAATGTAGCTAACTCAGTTACTAAATCAGCAGGCATCTTGTCAGTCTTAGTTTTTATTTCACCTACGTTAGTTTTAATATCTGTTATTTTATCAGTCTCAGTCTTTATTGTATCCACTTTACCATCTAGTGTTGATAATGAAGCAGATGTAGCTAAGTTATTTAACGCAGCGTTTAAGTCAGCAGGCATCTTGTCAGTCTTAGTTTTTATTGTCTCCACTTTACCATCTAGTGTTGATAATGAAGCAGATGTAGCTAAAGGAGCTAGTTCAGCAGTTTTAGCTAAAGGAGCTAACTCAGTTACTAAATTATCAGGCATATTATCAGTCTTAGCCTTTATCGCAGTGACATCAGCTTCTAAATCAGCAGGCATCTTGTCAGTCTTAGTTTTTATTATATCCACTTTACCATCTAGTGTTGATAATGAAGCAGATGTAGCTAAAGGAGCTAGTTCAGCAGTTTTAGCTAATGTAGCTAACTCAGTTACTAAATTAGCAGGCATATTATCAGTCTTAGTTTTTATTGTCTCCACTTTACCATCTAGTGTTAATAATGAAGCAGATGTAGCTAAAGGAGCTAACACATTTTCTAAATTATCAGGCATATTATCAGTCTTAGTTTTTATTGCACCTACGTTAGTTTTAATATCTGTTATTTTATCAGTCTCAGTCTTTATTGTAGTTAAGTTAGCTGTTAAGTCAGCAGGCATATTATCAGTCTTGGCCTTTATAGCAGTAACATCAGCTCCTAAGGTATCTGTAATCTTATCAGTCTTAGTTTTTATAGCAGTAACATCAGCTCCTAAGGTATCTGGAATAGTATTAGTCTTAGTTTTTATGTCATCTAACTTAGTCTTTAAATTGGCATCACTTACAGCAGTGTTTATAGCAGTAACATCAGCTCCTAAGTTAGCCGGAATAGTATCAGTCTTAGTTTGTATTGTATCCACTTTACCATCTAGTGTTAATAATGAAGCAGATGTAGCTAAGTTATTTAACGCAGCGTTTAAGTCAGCAGGCATCTTGTCAGTCTTAGTTTTTATTGTCTCCACTTTACCATCTAGTGTTAATAATGAAGCAGATGTAGCTAAAGGAGCTAACACATTTTCTAAATTATCAGGCATATTATCAGTCTTAGTTTTTATTGCACCTACATTAGTTTCAATACCTAATAATGCAGCAATTGCACCTCCAGTCATGAAATTTTTTGCTGTAGCACTATAATCTACTTCAGGATCAGCACCATTAGGGTCGTACTTAAAAGTGTCAAAAACATTAGCATTATTTACACCAAAGGTATACTTGTTACCTGTACTATCTTCATAAACTATAGTTTTAATCTCATTTAAAGCTGTTGCATTAGTTACTTGATCTTGTTTTTTAAAACTCAAACTAGCCGGCATATCACCCTCCATTAATTATAAAAACCATAGGGTGCATGAAAAAAGTATAATTTTCGTTAATGCTAGATTTTACATAAGTTTTTCTTGAGATTTGTCGTTTCAGAATTCTTCTCTTGTCATTCCAGTTCCCTCTCTTGTCATCCCAGTGCATGACACTGGGATCTAGTCTTTATTATGCAGCCACTTATTTAAAGTTAAGTTTTCTGGATCCCAGTGTCAAGCGCTGGGATGACAAGAAGGGGGCTACTTGGATGATACCGAATGGGCTACTGGGATCTGTCATTCCAGCGCATGACGCTGGTTCACTCTATGACGGTGTCATCCCAGTGCATGACACTAGGATCCATTTTTCCATCATCAGAAACGTTGTACTTTAATATAAAACGGCTACTTTTATGCTCATCAACTTCCAGTGTCAGCTACTCGGATGACAAGGGAGTGGAATGACAGCTAGCCTGACAATCGTCATCCCGCTACTTGTTAGCGGGATCTAGAGATACCGCGAATGAATCGCGGTATGACGTGTTGCTTGGGTCAGCTATACTTGCCTCCCTGTATGTATTAGATGTAGGCCGAGTTGTGGTCGTGATAAATGTGGTCGCTTGCGCAATCAAACATTTTCGCAAAGCCATTCTCTAGATAAAGATTATATTCGTTATGTTGACCTGAAAATATAGTGCTATCTTGTGTTTCTAAGCTGAAACCGTTTGTATCTGACAGCAACTCATAGTTTAAGTTGTCTATTTTGGTAATGCTACTTATCACTTTACCATTATCATTATTAGATATAGCTAAATCATAATGATTGCCATCCTTCATTATTTTGATGGACACCTTATCTTCAGGTAACACTATAAGTTTCTTTGCGCCACTATCGTGGATTACGAATTTGCCTTTTTCAAAATAGTATTTGTCTTCCGGCAAAGTACCAACCTTATATCCTGATTCAGCCAATTTGTGCCAAAACTTTAACACAGAGCCTTTATCTTCTCCTTCTGCCCTATCATACAAAGCTTTCACATCATTATAATCTATGGTTACATTTGCCTTATGCTTTCCTTCTGAATCTTGCTCGCGACTCTTTTCTATTTTGAGAATTGTGTCTTTCAATATTACCTGCTCTTTCTCCTCCACTAAAGATGCTCTTTTCGTTCTTGTTAAACTTTGTGATGAAATTGACTGATCAGATTGCATTTCGTCTTCTCTCATGACAGTTTGTTCTTTAGCGGCTTGTGCAATAACATTAGTAGTTCTATGTGAAGTATCAACTTCTGTCTCCTTTTTGCTTACACTTACCTGTTCTTTTGGACTTTCGGTTTCCCTTGTGTATATCCTTTGATGGTCAGTGTAGCCTCTATTAGTATCACCGATATCGCCACTGCCTTGATCAAAAGTTATTTTTTTACTTCCATTTCCCATATCCTCAATTTCAACTTGAGGAGAAACAGATGCTAGGAAATCGTTATAACTGTAGTTGTAGTCAGCAGAAAAGAATATTTTTCCTTTAAAATTGTGAAAATTATTAGACAACATTCCAATTTCTTCATCACCATCAAACAATTTTACTTTAGTGAAATATGTTTGATCTTTTATTCTAACTATTTCACCGCTGGAGTTTCTTTGTATGTGATAATCATTTGGGTCGTACTTTATAGCAAAAAGTTTACCAGAGCCATATTTCTCTAAGTTTATAAGGCCCACATTTACATGTTTATGGGAATAATCTCTCTTCTCATATTCATGTGCAAATATTGGATCTATATATCTATATTCATCTGATATATTTGGCATACCTATTGGATGTTCATCACCATCTTTCGTCACCGGAACAAGCTTATATGCTCCGTCTTTTTCCACTAATTTTAGATGAGTGATACTAGTTGGTAATTGAAACCTTATGTTTTTTCCATGATCATGAATGAACAAGTTACTTTCATTTATAACTTCACCTCTTTCATTTTTCACCTCTTCAGTAATATAGAAGCCCATATTTTTGAACTCATGTAAGCGCTCGTCTCCTTGCTTTACAACCGCTTCGTATACATCGTCGTCTGTCCTATCAGTCCCTTTATCATCCAATAATATTTCTTTTTCTACGATTACACCGCTTTCTCTTTGCTCATCAGAATATTGAGCATGTTTTGAATCCTGATGATTCAAGATTTTGGCACCTCTAAGAAGTAGAGAATCTAAATCTTTTTGGATGTGTCCAGTGCTAGGATGCAACAACTCATTCTCATGTAAATGCGCCTCATCAAAGTATTCATCGCGTTTAACTGTTCTGCCGTCTATTAAAGAAGCTTTATACTGACCATTTTCTTGTGTAACTGCCATATAAGCACCACCATCATATTGAGTATTTAAGTTGTGCAATATATCCTCAAAAACGAAAGTTTCTTTAGTTTGGCCTTCAACTTGTTTGAAGAATCCTGATTCACTTAATAATTCTCCAAGCTTTGTATTTCCGTCATATATAGACAGTGCACCCATATCTCCTTTACCAAGAGCCTTTATGGAAAAAATCTTACCTTCTTGTAGGTCAATATGATTTGTACCTCTTATCAAGTTTGAATCGATATTGACCAGCCCATCTAATATTTTTGCTGCTTGGGAATTATTTTCAATTTCATCAACAGCTTTGTTTTTTAGTTGATCAAACTTTAAAAATGCTGGTCTGTATTTTGTATTTTCCTCATTACGTAACTCTTCAATAGTAATCTCTCCTTTATGATATTTTTGATACATTTCACCACGTTCTTTATTCAAATTATCAAATTCATCTACCTGATTCTTAATTTCTGTATCATATTTTGATAATATCCTTAAAGCCTGATTTTTATACTCTTGACTGTTTTGGTACTCATTACCTTGTTGGTCAGAGTAAGTTAGTTTATTCTGTCCATCGGAAGTTTTTACCACCTTGAGGAAATTATATTCCTTTGATATATCAAGTTTATCATTTGTTGCCCTATTGATAGCACGAGCAACATCATAAAATGCAACGTGTTCTACAGGAGAAAAACTTCCAACGTTTTCTCCATCCATTTTTTCTATATTTGCTCTATAGTAGGATACATTTTTAATTTCTCCACCCACTATTTCTTGACCAGTTGCTATAAAATCTCCTTTTGTAACTTGCAAAGCGTTGAGATGTTCCATTGCAGTATCTGTGTCATTCAAATCAAGCCAGTCTTTAAAGGCATCATTATGGCCTCTTATTTGATCTAGAAAATTTCCTGACTTATGTGAATCACCTTTACACAAAGCATCTAGGTAGTCTCTTAATAAACTAGGATCTTTTTCCTGTAAGTACATTATCAACGCATGACCTGTTTTATAAACCAAACTATTTTCTTCGCTGTCCTTTGAATATTCTAAACTTAAAATTTTATCTAAATCCAAATTTGCAGCTTCGGTTTTATCAATACTTGACCCTTGAGAATTGAATTTATGATCTGAATGGTGCTCAAAGTAATCTGCAATTCCTTCCATTAATACTGTAGGTAAAGATTTGCCTCCTGTAGCCAAGTAAGTTAAACCATGTGCAAATTCATGCTGAAGGTTATGAACGCCACCTTGCTGATAGACATACATTTCAGCAAAAACATCAGCTTCCCCTTTGTAGTAACATTTACCACCCTCATCTCCAAGGTAAGAACCGAAACGCTCGCTTCCGCCAAGGTGAGTGTAATCATCCTTGTCATCAAACATGTAAATTTTAAATGTTTGTTCTGAACTGTTGCGTTCTAACTCGAATGCGTTTTTAAAATTAGTAGCTGTTTCTCTTATCTCACTTTCAATGTTAGCAATTTTACTTGCTCTTAAATTATGAGAATAAACCTCTACTTTAATGTTTAAATCACTAATTTCTATAATATGCTTATTGTTGAAATATTCTTCTTTAGTTATATTTTTATTTATTTGTTGATTGATCGACATAATTCTAACCTCTAATTTATTAACTCTTCAAATATAAGGTGATCTCCCTAAAAAAAACGTAAATGCTCGTATTAATATAACTTCTATCTTAGTAAAAAAATATAAGTTGTTAATTTTATGTGAAAAATATAGGGTATAGCTGAAGTTCTATACAGCTATATTCCGGAATCACATTGGACAAGGACAAAAGCAAAGTGGTTTATTGACTTTCATTCCACCAAAGCACTATACTAAAACCACGATGGGTAATTAGCTCAGTTGGTAGAGCACTTGCTTGACGTGCAAGCGGTCGCTGGTTCGAACCCAGTGTTACCCACGTTTTTGTTTATGAAAAGATTTTATATGACAGCAGTGCATAACGGTAAACACTCAGCAGCGCAGTCCAAGCGCTTAATCTATTCCATAATAATAGTTGCGATAACAATGTTTATGGAAATAGTAGGTGGAATAATTTCACATTCGCTTGCTCTATTATCAGATGCAGGGCATATGCTCACTGACCTCTTTGCCTTGGTTTTAAGCTGGTTAGCACACAAATTTTCAGCTAAGAAATCTGATCTGCAAAGATCATACGGATATCATCGGTTGCAGATAATTGCAGCATTTGTTAATGGTTTAACTTTATTCTTCATTGCAGTAATTATTATAATTGAATCAATAAAGAGGTTTATTTTTCCAGTCAATGTTGAGTGGAAAGTAATGTTAGTAATTGCTACACTTGGCCTAATCTCTAATATTATAGTCTTTTTTATATTACATAGTAAATGCGAAAGCAATATAAACATAAAAAGTGCTGTATTGCATGTTATAGGAGATATTTTAGGTTCTGTAGCTGCTATACTTGCATCCATAATTATCATGTTTACTGGGTGGCAAATAGTAGATCCTATCTTATCAGTGTTTGTTAGTGTAATAATCCTAAACAGTGGCTACAAAATTCTAAAGAATTCTTGCCACATACTTCTTGAAGGTACACCTGAAGGGATATCTACTGAGGAAATAAAAAGTAAGATCACATCAGAATTACCTGAAGTGATAGATGTGCACCACATACATGCATGGTCACTGTCTGATAATTATTTTATAATTACCATGCATGCCAAAGTAAAGCAAGATGCACAACACACTGATACTTTGTACAGAATAAAAAAAATATTGCTAGATAAGTTCGAGATAGCACACTCTACAGTCGAGATTGAATACGATGAGTGTGCGGATAATAAGATACTTAAACATTGACATTTAAAACTATTGTGCTATTGCTAAAACATAATAATGTCAGAAGGTAAGTTATGATAGGTATTTCTCAAGTACAATTTCCTTCAAGAGAGTCTAGTCGGTTAAAGTTTGTTAGTTATTTTGCAACTTTTGTTTCTTTAAGCATTATCACTAATCCCGTTAGTGTTCTTTTTTCTCTTGGTACTATATTCTTCAGGTCTGAAATTAAAACTTTTTATACCTACAAAGAAATAAAAGCGGCAAAACAGCAAAAAATAAGTAAAAAGGAGTATTGGGAAATATTTCTTAAAGGCAATACGATCAAGATAGTGTCTTTTTTCTTACTTTCTGCATTTATAACATACTTAACTTTCACCTCCACTTTCTTACTAATTTCGTTGCTGGGAACTATACCACTTACAATGCTATTAATTTTATTGCAGAGTGAACTAAGGCCAAAAGATTTTAACCCATTTACACTGCTTAAAGCTTCCATGAATTTCTTTCGGGAAGGCATGAAAGAGAACTTACGTGGTATAGTTAATGATCTTGATGTTAATCTTGAACATTTACTGCCCCATCAATTAAATGATGATATCATTAAAAATATCGATAAATTAAAAGATAAGTATAGTGAACAAGTACCTGAAGACGTAATCAAAAATGATGAATATATTCAATTCATTGGATATATAAACAATTTATATGAGTTTAGTGATGAAGATAAAGGAAGAGTAATCGAATTTTTAGGGGATTTTTGCAAAGATGATCAAAAGCATAGCTCTGGCTTTACAGGTGGACAGATTTTACTTTTAGTTCTGAAAGCCTGCAATGATGGAGACAGAGAAACTGTAAAAAATAAAAAAGACGCGTTAATTACAAATTTGCTTGATAGCCAAACTTTCTCCAGAAAAGAACGAATTCCTAACACCTGTTTTACCGGTATTGTTTATAGGATGTTAAGTACATTAGAAGGTATTCATCCTGATCCAGAAATTAGATTTACTCCTCCTAGGCAAATATTACTTTCAGAAGCAAAAAATGAAGCACGTGAGTTTATGTTAGACAGGTTAAAGAATAAGAAAAATAACAAAGAAATCTTTAACGCTTGGTATAAGGCTCAAGATAACCCCGGTGATAATGAAAGTCAAAAAATAGTTGATGATTTTATTTCAGAAGTAAGTATTCCTTTAATGAGAAAATTATTGAGTATTACTTCTCAATATAGTGAACAAATTGTGCTGACGTTAATGAAAAGCATTGGTTTTATGGAATTAAATATGCTAGAAGATTTTCTTCTTGACCATATAAGAAATAAGCTGAAGGAAAATAGTTTAGATAATCAAGAACATTTATTAAAAAACGTTAAAGAAAAAGTATTCTTAGGGCTATTAAATCGAGATCTACTCAAGACAGATTTTTCTCTCAAGGATTCATCTTTGGATGGAGCTAAAAGAATAGCTAATAAGATAATAGAAGAAGAAGTAAAGGAATTTGAGTTGAAAACTGAAAAAACTATTGAGAATCAAATAAATGGAAAAATAGATATATTGCTTGCTTTAAGACAAGAAAAAATAGAAGTATATTATAGGGTTCTTAGAGAAAGCGGATATCATGACTTGAACGCTGCAAGAAAGGAACAAATAGATAGCGTTTTAAACAGTAAACTACAAATCACAGCAGAAGAAGCTCCAAAAGAACTATTGAAGTTAAGGGTAAAAAGGGTATATGAGTCAAGTAAAGGTAATGTGACTCAGCTTTATGAAAAAATAATAGAAACAAAAAAGGAATTCATTGAAGACGGACTTTTAACACCTCAAGAAGTAGAGAATATAACAAAAGCAAAAATCATAGACTTAAACGAAAGGGACAAAATCATACCGTCAAGCAATTTGTCTCGTAGTTTAAGTGTCAATAATTTGGCAGCACATTATCTATAAAATTTATACTCTTTACCTTGCAGAAGATTCACAATATTTCTGTGGTGTTTTAGGAAAACTAGTGCTCCTATAACTAGTAATGTTAAGAACAAATTCCTCTGAAAAAAAAAGGACCATGCTACAGCCGTTGAAGTAGCACTGAGTGAAGCAAGGGAAGAGTATCTAAAAGCAAGAAAGACTATTATCCAAATTATTACGAATACTAAAGTAATATCAATGTTAAATGCTATCAGTATCCCTAGAGTGGTTGCAACGCCCTTTCCTCCACTGAATTTTAGCCAAATAGGAAACATATGTCCTAAAACTGCTAAAATTGCAGATGCATATATATAAAAATCGTTATTATCACAAAATTGTTGTGCTATATAAACTGCAATGAATCCTTTCAAGGAATCCAGAAGTAATGCCAAAGCAGCAAGAAATTTATTTCCCGTCCTTGCAACGTTTGTAGCACCAATGTTTCCTGAACCTATTTCTCTTAAGTTTATCCCTTTTATTCTTGTAATGATTAAGCTAAACGGTATTGAACCGAGTATGTAGGATAGTATAAGGATTGCGTACCTCTCCATCATTCTAGCATCCTCTCTCTTGTCATCCAAGTAGCTGACACTGGGATGGCTTTGTTGCATCGCTCAAGTGAAAAGAACTGGCAGTTACTGACAAAATTCATTATAAATAGCCATTTAACTGTTGAAGAAAAAATATGCCACAAAAAATGAGAGTCAGTAACTGCCATGAATATAACAAATTTCTCCAAGAAAGAGGAAGCATTTTTTGTTATATCAATGACGCCATAGAAAATTGGTACGAGAATTGTCTAAAAATGCAGGGCGGCAACTATATTTATAGTGATAAAGTTGTGATTTTGGTGCATATAATCGTCAGTTTCTTTAGAATTGGTTTAAGACAAACAGTCGGGTTTATAAAAGGGTATTTGCAACAAATAGGAAGAGATTTGCAGCTATTCACAAGCATCAAAAGAAACTTAATATTAAGATAAATGATTGCAGAAAATAATATGGAAGATATCGAAATTGCTATAGACAGTACAGGAATTAGTATATACAACAACACACAGCAAGGAAAATAGCACTGACAGAGTGGCTATGAGCAAACGAGAAAATTGCATGTAATGTTGAATATAAACAACAAAAAAGCCATAGCTGTAAAATACAGTAACGGTGTCTACTCTGATCACTATGGAGCTTGTGATTTGCTAAAAGAAGTTGATTTCAGCATGCCATAAAAGCACTATATGCAGATAGGGCATATGACAGAGAAAAGCTCTATAAGCTGTGTAATCAATATGGTATAAAAACGAAAATTCCTCCGAAAAACAACGCAGCAGAGCATCCAAAATTGGATTATATGCTTGATAGAAATGCCGCTATTCAGTTAATGAAATTACATGGTGAGAATGGTATAAAAAGATGGAAAGAAGAAGTAAATTACGGAAAAAGATCGTATATTGAAGGATTTTTCTCAAGGTTGAAGCGAATATTTGGGTTTAGTTTTAGGAGCAAATCTGAGATTAATCGTGAGAAGGAACTGCTACTCAAGTGTTATTTGCTTAACAAATTTACTGATGGCTAAGTTTGAGATAGCTTCATGAATTTATTGTACGTTACCTACTATCCGAAGAGCGATGCAACAAAGCCATTCCAGTGTCAGCTACTTGGATGACACTTTCCGTATAAACATTAACCAAGCGAAAAAAAAGGCAAAAGAAGCCCCGTGGTTGGCTAATTACTTACATTATACTTTCAAGTATGGCGTTTTTTTATTCTAAACGTCTAATAACCGCGATTCAGTTGCTTTTAAACCGCAACTAATCTAAATTATAAACGTTAAGAAATTTACTAAACAGAAAAAAAGGCAAAAGAAACCCTAGGGTAGCTAGTTATTCACTATCCATTTTTTAAGTTGGCGTTTTTTTATGTTTTAAACAGCGCGTTTCAGCTTATGTAGGTAGAAGTTTTATAAAGACATAAGGTGCACATAGTGCAAAAAATTAAACATGAGACGCCAGATACGTGAGTTTTTTTGTCATTTAATCTGTACAGAGAAGATAAATAAATAGCTTCAATTTCATGATAAGGGCGCTGGTGGAGTTTATCAAGCAACTTTCTATATAATATTTTCTAAAATAAATAGACTTCTCGCATCCAATTTCAGCAGCGCGTGACACACAACTGTAATGACAAGGTGTTGCAAGATAAACATCATATTCACACGAAATACTTGACTTCACGTGTACTAAGAAGCATTTTATATATGTTGTGTGCCCGTAGCTCAGCTGGATAGAGCAACAGCCTTCTAAGCTGTGGGTCGTAGGTTCGAATCCCACCGGGCACACTCTTGTATCAATACTTTCTATAAATCTTTAAGTACTCTGGTACCACATTTTCAATTGCTAATGGTCGAATTTTCATCATTTCAAGATCATCTGACTTTTCGATTGAACTATTCATCATAATTTTCACCTGATCTCGAGTAAGCACAGGGTTCGTATCTCCGGTTATTGGTTTTAACAGCATGGAAATAATTTTATTTTCTAAGAAGAAAGCTATCAACTTTGCCATTGGAAAAGATACATTGATCAATAAACACTTTCTGTTAGTAACATTCAGAATAAACTTTAATAAGCTTTTGAAAGAGTAAACTTTTGGCCCACCTATGTTATAAATTTTCTTGTCTTGCTTATTAGAACTGACAATGCGATACACTACTTCAGCTAAGTCTGTTACACATATTGGCTGAAATTTAGTTATTCCACTGCCGATCAACGGCAAAAAAGGAAGAATAGTTGCTAATCTTGCAAACTTATTAAAGAAGTTATCTTCTTTGCCAAATACAAGACTTGGCCTAATTATTATTGCTTCTTGAAATGCTGAAGTTACAGCTTTTTCACCTTCTAATTTACTTTGAGCATATTTTGACAGTTTACTATTTTCTACTCCCATAGCAGAAAAATGTATCATCATAAGTACATTTTTCATTTTTGCAGCTTTTGCTATCCTTTCAGCTATTTTAACGTGAACAGCGTAAAAATCGTGCTTTTTTGCTTCATATAATATTCCCACTAAGTTTATAGCTACATCACATTCTTCCATACCCTCCAGAACTGATTTTTCATCAAAAAAATCGCCTTTAAATATTGATATTTGTCCTAAATTGCCACACAATTTTAAACAAGCAGCTTTTTCCTGATTACGAATGAATATCTTTATCAAATATCCTTCTGCTGCCAAGCGTCTTACGATGTGTTTCCCTATAAATCCCGTTCCACCAAAAATAATTACACGTTTTGTCACGATTAAAGTTCCTAAATAACTTGTTACTGTAAATTAATACAATGATTTTGCTTAATATTCTATTATGAATTCCCGTACAATAAGATCCATTTTCATTCCTCGTGAGCCTTTAACTAGAACTACATCATTATCTTGAATAATGTCAGCTAAATTACTTTTCAATTGATTAGAATCATTAAAATGTGCGCCTCTCATATTATCTGGCAAAAGCTCATGCAATTCTAACGTAAATTTACCAACTGTATAAACTTTATCTACATTATTTTCTGTGATAACCTTAACCAGATCTGTATGAAATTTTATGCTTTCATCACCAAGTTCCAACATATCACCAAACAAAGCTACTTTTCTCTGATTAGAATATGCACTCAAAGTTTTTATTGCAGCTTTCATCGAAGTAGGGCTGGCGTTATAGGAGTCATCAATTAAATGTATGTGTTTTCCATTGTATTTGACTTTATTAACATTACCTCTACCTTTCGTTACACTAAAATTCTCAAGTGCAAGTGGTACATCAAGCCCTAGACTTTGCACAACTGCTGCAACAGCAAGTAGCGAGTAAGCAAAGTGCTCACCCTGTACACGTAAATCACAGTTTATAATTTGATTATCACTCAGCCTGATTTTTAAATTTAACCCGTCATCGTTGCTTATTATGTCTAATAAGCAAACTTCAGCATTTTTATCTTTACCGAGGCTTATTACATTTCTATTGGCGCGTGATGAGAGATAATCATAATACTTATTATCTCTGCTTAAAACTAAAGTACCGTCATTTTTCATACCAAGCAGAATTTCTAATTTTGCTTGTGCAATGTCAAATAGTGATGAAAAATTTTCAGTATGTGCAGGTTCGATGTTGGTAATAACTGCAATATTTGGATTACTAATCTTTGATAATTCTTTTATTTCACCAGCTTTATTCATTCCCATTTCAAGGATTAAGTACTGGCAGTTTTTTGGAGCTTTTAGAATTGTCAAAGGCAATCCTATATTATTATTTAAGTTACCTTCGTTTGCATGGGACACTCCATATTGCGATAAAACAGTGTGCAGCATATCCTTTGTAGTGGTTTTCCCGACACTGCCTGTAATTGCAATAACTTTAGCATCAACAAGAATATTTCTAATATAGTATGATGCCATACCGTGCAAAGCTTTTAGGGTATCTTGTACAATAATGAGAGGGAAATTTTTATATTTATCCTCACTCACTATTGCAGCGACAGCCCCTTTTAAAAACGCTTCATGCAAAAAATTATGGCCATCAAAATTCTTTCCCTTGAGGGCAATAAATAAATCACCTTTTTTTATGCTTCTTGTGTCCGTTGAAATATTTGAGCTATGTATCCAATTATAACCATTTACATCTGTTCCGCCAGTTGCGTCAATGATATTATTTGTGTTCCATTTAAACATAATTTAGAGAGTATTGTTTATAATAAATTGAACAATAAAAGTAGCGAAAATACTACATGTTTTAAACAATGTACAAATAATGGTTGCAATCTCTATAATTCTATCTTATAATGAATATATAAGTTTAAACATTTTTGTCTATAATTAAAATGTATTTAGTTATAGAAAGTACCTTGGGGGTATGTATATGTTAGCAAAAATTGGCAATGCAGTTTCAGGAGTAGGAAATTTTCTAGGTAGAGGTGCAAAAGCTCTATTTGGGGGTATAATATATCCTATAAAGCCTTCAAATTGGTTTAAGTCCTGGAGCGAAATGTGGCACGACATGAAAAATGGCGGGCGTTATATTATTGGCAGCCCACCTAAAGAATATGATCCACCTATAGAAACCACACAAGCTAGTAAGGATCTTGGCGTACAAATAACAGAGCAAAAGAAAGGGACAGGAAAGGTAAGTTTTTTAGCGTCAAGGACTCTTACGGGAGATATACCTTATTTGAACGATGAACAATTGGGTAAAATAAAAACAGATTTGCCAAATGTAACTATTTTTAGAGGAGAAAACAAAATTGTCATTGAAATTAACGTTGAGGAAATAGCTAACACTATTAAAACTAATCCTGATAATAAAGGCAAGAGTGAGAAAGAAATAAAAGAGCTTGTTCTTAAAGGAATTGCTAATAAAGTTGAAGGTGACCTCAAGAAGTTTGCAAAAATCACTGGTGGAGAATTTAAAGTTCACAGAGACTTAAAATTGCTGTATGGTATTGCAGAAAAATTGTATAAGGAATATGATAATCAAAAGCAGTCATTAGAAAAGGCTGTGAAGTCTAATCAGCCTTCAGAAACTCTGGCTTTATCTGCTAGTGATAGGAGCGAGGTATTGGAAGCTGCTGAAACATTTGTAGATAGTAGTAGAGGAGAGTTATTAAGGGAAACTGCAAATTGGCAGAATAAAGTTGAGCAGGGTTCTGAAAATATAAGGAGTAGGGGGGTAAAGTTATGAGTTATAAGGGGAGTATTATGAATGAAGTTAAAATAGAGGAAAGACATCATAGTTTAACTGTTCCTGGGGATATGTACTACTTACAACCAGGAGTTATTACTGGAAAAAGGGTAAATGAAATAGAAACCTCTTTTTTGAAAGAACAGCAGAACATGGTAAAAGCAAGGGAACTTGTAAGCTCTTTAAATCTTGAAAATGCTTCTGGTGAAACGATAAAACCACTATCTACGCCTAATGTAGAGAAAAACGAAGGAAGAGGGAAAGGTCGCTCTTAAAATATGAGCAATGAAGTTTATGATAGCAATAACATCTTTGCTCAAATATTAAGAGATGAGTTACCTTGTGAGAAGGTATATGAAAATGAAAATGTACTAGCTTTTCGCGATAAGTACCCTGATGCACCAGTTCACATTTTAGCTATACCCAAAAATCAATATATTTCATATGATGATTTTATTCTAAAAGCTTCTGAAGAGGAGATAGCAAATTTCTTCAAAACTGTAAGAGAGATAGCACATAAATATAATCTAGAAAAAACAGGGTATAGGTTAGTCACTAACTACGGTGAAAATGGAGAGCAGGTTGTACCACATTTTCATGTGCATATTTTAGGTGGTAAAAAGTTAGGAAAGCATGTAAATTCATAGTGTTATATGTTTTGTTAAATGAGCGAATATTTAACCATAGTAATCTTTATCTGCGTATCAATTGTAGTATCTTTTGTTTTAGGTATATTGCCTATGTTTCTTGCAGTGAGTAAGTCAGATAGTGAAAAACTTTCCACATATGAGTGTGGCTTCAATCCACTATCCAGTGCAAGAAAAAATTTTGACATTAAATTTTACCTAGTTTCAATATTATTTATAATATTTGACTTAGAAATTGCTTTTCTTTTTCCTTGGGCTGTTTCTTTATCTAAGATAAGCTATGGTGGATTTTGGTCTATGATGGTATTTCTTGCAATACTCACTATAGGTTTTATCTATGAATGGTGTAAAGGTGCATTAGAGTGGGAGTAGTTTATGACAAATCAAATTCTATCTAATGATGACTGGGGTCGTTATAAAAAAGAAGGGTTTCTTGTCACTAAATTTGGTGATTTAACAGATTATGTAATGAATTGGGCAAGGTCTGGTTCATTGTGGCCAATGACATTTGGTCTTGCATGTTGCGCAGTTGAGATGATGCACACTGCTTCCAGTCGTTATGATCTTGATAGATATGGCATGATATTTCGTGCAAGCCCACGTCAATCAGATGTGATGATCGTTGCTGGCACACTAACTAATAAAATGGCAGCAGCATTGCGCAAGGTTTATGATCAAATGGCAGACCCAAAGTATGTTGTTTCTATGGGAAGTTGTGCAAATGGTGGTGGTTATTACCATTACTCTTATTCAGTAGTCCGAGGCTGTGATAGAATTGTGCCAGTTGACGTGTATGTCCCAGGATGCCCACCAACTGCTGAGGCGTTGCTATATGGAATGTTATGCCTACAAAATAAAATAAAACGAGCTCAAAATATAAAGCATGGATAAAACTGGAAAATATATACAAAAAAAGCTTAAATGCAAGTGTATTCAGAAAGACGACGGTACTGTTGTAATATATTCAGCTTTAGGAGATATTGAAAAGCACTTACTCTTTCTACGTGATGATGAAAAATTCAGGTTTGAATCATTAATTGATATTTTTGGAATTGACTATCCAGATCGAGAAAAGCGCTTTGAGTTAGTGTACAATTTACTCAGCATTGTGCATAATATTAGAGTACACATAAAGCTTCAGTTATGTGAAAGCGACATGCCTCCAAGCGTAGCGAAGATATTTAGTACGGCTTTGTGGTTTGAGCGTGAAGTGTTTGATATGTATGGAATAGAGTTTTCTGATCACCCCGATTTGCGTAGGATTCTAACAGACTATGGATTCAAAGGTCATCCAATGTTAAAAGATTTCCCTCTCACTGGTTATGAGGAAGTAAGATATGATATAGAGGCAAAAAAGGTTGTATATAATCCTATAGATTTACCACAAGATTTTCGTATGTTTGATAGCCTATCGCCTTGGGAAGGCGAAACCATAAAAGTAAATACAAAGGAGTAGAAAATGACAGTACAAAGAAAAAAAATATCTTTGATCGGTGCAGGAAATATCGGTGGAACTCTTGCCCATATGATTGCACTAAGGGAACTCGGCAATGTTATTTTACTTGATATTAGTGATGGAATACCACAAGGTAAAGCACTCGACATAGCAGAATCATCCCCTATTGATGGATTTAATTCTGGTTTAACTGGAACTAATCAATACAAAGATATAGAAAATTCTGATGCAATCATCATAACAGCAGGTATTGCTAGAAAACCAGGAATGAGCAGAGATGACCTCCTGCAAACCAATGCTCAAGTAATGAAAGAGGTTGGTGAAAATATTAAAAAATATTCTCCAAAAGCGTTTGTAATAGTGGTTACCAACCCTTTGGATGCCATGGTTTCAGTGGTGCATAAATTTTCAAACCTTCCAGCTAATATGGTTGTTGGAATGGCAGGAGTGCTTGATTCTGCCCGTTTTCGTTATTTTCTTGCAAGTGAATTAAATATCTCAGTTGAAGATGTGTCTGCTTTTGTGCTCGGTGGACATGGTGACACTATGGTACCACTCATTCACTGTGCTTCCATTGCTGGAATTCCACTTACTCAAATTATTGATATGGGTCTCATCACGCAGAAAAAAGTTGATGAAATAGTGAAGCGCACTCGCAATGGCGGTAAAGAAATAGTTGATCTGCTTAAGTCTGGATCTGCATACTACGCTCCTGCGTCTTCAGCTATATGCATGTTAGAGTCATATTTAAAAGATAAAAGGCATATATTACCATGTGCTGCTTACCTTAATGGTGAATATGGTGTAAAAGATTTGTTTATTGGTGTTCCTGTAATTATTGGAAAAAACGGAATTGAAAAGATCCTAGAAGTTAAAATGAATGATAGTGAACAAGAAATGTTTAATAGATCTGTAAATGCAGTAAAAGAGCTAGTGAAGTCTTTAAGCTTATAAATAAATTAGTGGTTTTATAGAGGCTTAAGTTGTATCCGTTCAGAAGAGTGGTTTAAGAAACAATAGATAGGAGATTGTGAAAAGGCCCTTTGTTTCCATGTTAAGTATAACGAAATTATCCGTTTAAGTTCCCCGCTTCGATTGGGTAAAATATGAATTTTTGCGATAAACGACATAATGCCGAATTTGCCGTTCAGCGTGGTTATTGTATCCGTTCAGCAGAGTGGTTTAAGAAACGATAGATAGAAGATTGTGAAAAGGGTTTAGCCTCCTCTGTTTCCATGTTAAGTATAACGAAATTATTTGCTCAAGGAATGAGTTTCCTCGTTCTGATTGTGTAAAATATGAATTTTTGCGATAAACGACATAATGCCGTATTTGCCGTTCAGCGTGATTATTTGTCAGCGGCTGGGTCATCTAAAAATTTCCACATCATTCTTTCAACCCCAGTTGCGGATTAGAAGTCAGTGAAAAAGATAGGGAAATAGGGTAAACTCCGGAAACATATTATCAAAAAGTAGAGAGGTTACCCATGAATAAAAATGTAACAGAATTATTTTGCTTTGTAGACGATTTTTGCAAGGCTATAAACAAAAATTTCGCAGAAAAACTCCTGCCAAACAGTAAAAAACCTACCAGAACGCCAGAGATTACGCATTCTGAAATTCTTACTATAATTTTACTTTATCAACAATCTAGATGTGAGGACTTTAAATCTTTCTATACATATTATTTGAAAGCACTATATGGATCTGAGTTTCAAAATTTGCCAACATATAGTAGATTTATTAGGCTAAAACCGAGGGTTTTATGGTATTTAGCATTACTTTTGCAATGGCTATGTGAGCAGTCGAAAATGACAGGGATTTCGTACATAGATGCAACATCTATCGCTGTTTGCCATCCAAAAAGAATCTCAAGAAACAAAGTTTTCAAAGGATTGGCAAAGCTTGGAAAGACTACATATGGCTGGTTTTTTGGTTTTAAATTGCATATGGTAATTAATGAAAAAGGTGAAATTCAAGGAGTTACACTTACTAAAGGTAACGTTGACGACAGAAAACCAGTACCAAAATTAACTGAAAAACTGACTGGTCTTTTGTTTGGTGATAAGGGCTATATAAAGAAAGAGCTCTTTGCAAAACTCTTCGATAGAGGACTAAAACTCGTTACCAAAGTAAAAAAAGGTATGAAAAACACATTAATGCTACTTGAAGAAAAGATTTTTTTAAGAAAAAGGTCGATTATTGAAACAGTTTTTGGCTACCTAAAAGACAGACTTGAGCTTGAGCATTCAAGGCACAGGTCTCCAATAAATTTCTTGGTGCACGTCTTTTCCACATTAGTTTCATATTCCATGAAGCCTAAAAAGCCCTGTATTTCTAGATTTTACTATATTGATTAATCCGCAACTGGGGTTTTCAGATTTCAAAATATTCTTTGCAACTCGAGACGCTCCAATTGCTTCAGGTAAGCGAGATATTTCCTTCAAATAATACCTTGTACGTTTTCGCAATTTCTTGGCACGTCTAATAAATCTTGAAATATCTATCTCATTTTTTAGTAAAGCTTTTTTCAGTGCAAATAACCCCAGTTGCGGATTAGAAGTCAGTGAAAAAGATAGGGAAATAGGGTAAACTCCGGAAACATATTATCAAAAAGTAGAGAGGTTACCCATGAATAAAAATGTAACAGAATTATTTTGCTTTGTAGACGATTTTTGCAAGGCTATAAACAAAAATTTCGCAGAAAAACTCCTGCCAAACAGTAAAAAACCTACCAGAACGCCAGAGATTACGCATTCTGAAATTCTTACTATAATTTTACTTTATCAACAATCTAGATGTGAGGACTTTAAATCTTTCTATACATATTATTTGAAAGCACTATATGGATCTGAGTTTCAAAATTTGCCAACATATAGTAGATTTATTAGGCTAAAACCGAGGGTTTTATGGTATTTAGCATTACTTTTGCAATGGCTATGTGAGCAGTCGAAAATGACAGGGATTTCGTACATAGATGCAACATCTATCGCTGTTTGCCATCCAAAAAGAATCTCAAGAAACAAAGTTTTCAAAGGATTGGCAAAGCTTGGAAAGACTACATATGGCTGGTTTTTTGGTTTTAAATTGCATATGGTAATTAATGAAAAAGGTGAAATTCAAGGAGTTACACTTACTAAAGGTAACGTTGACGACAGAAAACCAGTACCAAAATTAACTGAAAAACTGACTGGTCTTTTGTTTGGTGATAAGGGCTATATAAAGAAAGAGCTCTTTGCAAAACTCTTCGATAGAGGACTAAAACTCGTTACCAAAGTAAAAAAAGGTATGAAAAACACATTAATGCTACTTGAAGAAAAGATTTTTTTAAGAAAAAGGTCGATTATTGAAACAGTTTTTGGCTACCTAAAAGACAGACTTGAGCTTGAGCATTCAAGGCACAGGTCTCCAATAAATTTCTTGGTGCACGTCTTTTCCACATTAGTTTCATATTCCATGAAGCCTAAAAAGCCCTGTATTTCTAGATTTTACTATATTGATTAATCCGCAACTGGGGTAAATAACTCATTGGCTACATTTCTCAAGTAACAGCCCAGAACTTTAACTTCAAATTTCCAACTATGCGCTAATCTTTCAAAATCCCTTGATCCAACAGATTTGCCTTCTTTCATCAGCAAAGTAGTTGTATGCTGCATATCTGTCGGTTACTACCAAGCTATTACGATTGCAGCATACACTATTTTTTAAAACTTTCATTCCCCTTGACTCTGTCAACTTCACAAAACTTGCCGTATTGCTTCAACACCAAGCGAGTTTACCTTTGTTATAATGGCTCGTTTCATCAATATGTAGAACTTTTATCTCTTGTTCGATCTGTTCATACATTTTTTTGCATTTTGAAGCAACTCTATGTTCACTATTTGATATCTTACTATTACCCACAAATATAGATGTACTTATGAATAAAGTATTACAATATTAGAGTTTGCAAATATTGATGGTATAAAAATGGCAAACGAGAGTAATGAGTGGGCTAAAAATGAATTTGGAGATGCTTCACTTGGAGATAAAAGATTGACCGAAAGATTAGTGAATATTGCTAATAGTGTGATAGGTTCACCTGAAAGCTCAATTAATGAGGCATGCGGAAGTTGGTCAGAAGCAAAAGCTGCATATCGTTTTTTTCAAAATGAGAACGTAAAAGAAGTTGATATTCTAGCTTCACACATTGATAAAACAGTTGAAAGAACAAAAGCTCATAAAAGAGTCCTTGTAATTCAAGATACAACTTATATTTCATACTCAAGTCATAAAAAAACAAGCGGATTGGGAAGTATTGCTGGGAAAGGAGGTAAAGGTACAGTAATGCATACAGCCCTTGCTGTTAGTACGGAAGGTTTGGTACTAGGAATATTGGATCAAAAGATTTACTCGAGGCCACCAATTTCTGAAGAAGAAAAAAGACTAAAGAGTCATCGTAGTAACGTTCATATTGAGGATAAAGAAAGTATGAAATGGCTAGAAAGCTTAAAGAAAACAAATAATATTATAGATCAGACCCAAACAGAGGTTATAACTGTATGTGACAGAGAAGCAGATATACATGATTTTTTTGAACTTGCACATAATCTTAACTCAGCAATTTTAGTAAGAGCTCGTCACAACAGAAATGTAAATAAAAAATTTATGTATACCAGGAATAAGCAAAAATTATGGTCATTTATCCAAGGTCTTCCTTGCACTGGAAAAGTAGAAGTTGAAATCCCTGCTAGAGATGATAAGCAAAAAAGGACAGCATTTCTAGAAATTAGATTCGGAAAATTTATGATGAGTCCACATGAAAGCCACATAAAATGTAAAGAAGGTCACATAAAATATAAACCAGCAGCATTATTCAGTCTACAACTTTACGCAATTCATGTTGTTGAAAGAAATTCTCCTCCAGGAGCAAGTCCGCTAGAGTGGATGCTTTTAACAAATCTTTCGGTCAGTACTTTTGAAGAAGCTGTTGAAAAAATTAGTTGGTATTGTTTGAGATGGAAAATAGAGATATTGCATAAGATTTTAAAATCTGGTCTCAAAGTTGAGGAATGTAGACTTGGAACAGCAGAAAGATTAATGAGGTATTTAACAGTCATGAGCATTATTGCTTGGAGAATTTTCTTTATTACATCAATTGCAAGAACTAACCCAACATTACCATGTACTGGCTTATTAGCTGAGGAAGAATGGAAAGTTTTATATGTTAAAATACACAGAAAACCATGTCCAAGTATAGCCCCTACTATAAAAGAAGCCGTTTCGTGGATTGCTCAACTTGGAGGTCATTTAGCAAGAAAAAGCGACCCAAAACCAGGACCAATTACTCTTTGGAAAGGGTGGAGACGTCTCTTTGATCTAGCAGAAGGATGGAGACTTGCTCATGAACCACATATTTGTGGGTAATAGTAAGATTTGATATCTTATACCAACCCTCATAAATAACTAGACAAATAATTCACAGAGCAAATGGTTTTGATCGAACTTTCCGTAATATCTCGAATAAATTCAGATACAGCATTTTCAAGTAATTTAATAGAGTCATACATCTTGTTCTTTATTATATTTTCCTTTAAATGTTGCCAAAATCTTTCCACAGGATTGAGCTCAGGCGAGTACGGCGGCAAATAAATTATGGTGATATTTTCAGGAGTTTTTAAACCTTTAGACCTATGCCAACTTGCGCAATCCATGATAAGAAAAGCTTCTCTAGTCCCCAAATCTTTCGACATCTGCTCCAAAAATATGTTCATGCAATCTGTGTTTACATGTGGAGCAAGTAGGCTAATATCCTCTCCATTCCTGGGATTTACAGCGCTGTAAAGATAGAAGTTTTCTCTTCCGATTTTTACTTTAACTTGTGTTCTTGAGCCCTTTTTAAACCATCCATGTCCAACTTTTGAGTGCGTTCCAAATCTCGATTCATCGAAAAAAAACCTCCTTTTTCCGGTTCTTTTCCACAATTTCATTGAGATTTTTTTTGAACTCCTCTTGTTTGTTTTTGTCTTGTTTATAATGTGCTGGACGAGGTGTGATATATGTAAATCCTAGCTTCTTCATAAGCCTTCTCGCCGTTGACTCACTTACTTTGATAGCTAACATTCCTTCAACTATACCTTGCAATTTTTTAGCAGTCAGATTTGCCCCATCTTCTTCTATTACCTCTCTTATTTTTTCCTTCTTCTCCTCGTTCAGTTTTGGTTTAGGTCCTCGCCCTGGCTGTATTGCAAACCCAATAACACCTTTTTCTTTAAATCTTGCAATCCATTTCATTAATGTCGTTCTCGTAATTCTATATATTTTAGCAACTTTTGAGATACCATACTCCTTTGCTGATATTATTGCTTGTAACCTTCTTCCTATCTCTCCTCTTATTCCATATTTTTTTAATTCTAACTTGCATTGATTATATAGTTCTTCTCCTATTGCTTTACTTTTTCCTGCCATAAACTACATATTTATTCTTTCTAGCCTCAATTATTTGTAGTTTTTACTATTTGTCTATCTATTAGTGGAGATTGGTATTACTATTACCCACAAATATAAATGTTTGTTGCATAGCTCTTAATGGCATAACTTTTGCTTGAAATAACTGTTTATATGGTGCAATTTACAGCTTTTAGTTGCTAAAATTATAACTCTTAGTTTAATAATTTTAATCCAATAAGCTTTCAGGTTAATAAAATTAAATTATTTGAGTAAATACAATACTATGTTTTTATTTGTGGGTAATAGTAAGATTTGATATGCTACCGACGCTTATGTTCAAATTGAAGATATCATTTACGACACTCGCTATTTCGCGTTTTGAATTTTTGTAAAATCCGCTGAACGCTGCAATTATTCCTTGGTATCTGACGTAACACCTTCTGGTAACTTACTGCTTCTTCTTTTCCCACATCTCCGGCAACGGCCATGCTCTAATTACTACATAAGGCTTGATTTCCGGAAGATCAACTTTTTGATGAATGTAAGGTTTCCCATATATTGCAATCTTCCCTCCGCATTCGCAAGTAGATGACAACTTTACTTTTATCACCTCATCTGCATCCATTTTGGCGCGAAAACTTCCTTTATGACCAACCTGACCACCGACGTTTCTGTCGCTCTTTGGCTTGTCCTTTTTTATTTTGTACAACTCTCTAGAGCTTGGTAGAGATGAATTTTTCGAGTTTACTTTCCTTTAATTCAGCGTTCTCTATCTTCAAAGCTTTACTTTCTGCTTTTAAACTTTCATTCTCTCTTTCCAGCCTTTCTATTTTTGCTTCTAACTTTTCTATTTTTTGCTGTAAATTTTTGCAAAGTTCTAAAAGGTTTACCTCACTTTTGCTCTATGATTATCTTTTTAGATCACCTTGTCTACCTTATTCTGCCACTCCGCTGAACGGATACCTGAGTGCTTTTAACGTCGCTAAGTGCTGTGTTTGCTTTGTATGAACAGTAGCATCCAATTGTAAAGAAGGCAAATGCAGTTACAGCAAGTGGAATACATATTTCCAAATTAGGTATTGTTAAACATGCACCAATAGCAAACGCTCCAGACAACACAAAAGAAGCAGAAGCGCAGTTGCTTTGTTTTTTACCAGGAGAAATTGCTCGTGAGGGTTTTTCGTTTTTATTACTCAGACTTTTAGTACGGAGCAGTCTATTTTCTGATAAAAACCTATCTCTTTCTTCAGTCAGTCGAGCTACTTGATTAGTAAGAGCGCTAATCCTTGCTTGCTGACTTAATTTCTCTTGCTTTGCACTATCCAGCTCTTGCTCTTTTTCTGCAAGTTGAGCTTTTGTCTTTTCAAGTTCATCTACAAGTTCTTGTGCAAACTCCTCAAAACCTGCTGGTATATTAGTACTTGCCAAAGGTTGTAATGTATTTGCAGGAAATTTTTCATTTAGATAATTTGTAATAGATTCGATTGGATTATTAACACCCCTCAATGCAGCAGTAACAATTGCATGACTCATGAAGTCATTATCTTCTACTAATTTTTTTACATCATCTAAATCTTTTTTATTAATAGTAGCGGTTAATCGCTCTGTGATAGCTTGTTCAATTATTCGCTTCACCCATGGATTTCGCTCTATAGCTTGTATTGGCTTTATTTGACTAAAATCCAGCTCTTTATGTTTTAAAAGTTTTGTCAATACTTCTTCGTTACCTGGTGTTATTCCTCGTAAACACGATTCGATAATTAAGCTAAGCGGTGTTTCTATTTCTTCATTGTAGGTTCTTTTCCAGCAATTAGGGTTAAGCTCTTCATTCAATAGCATGTTCGCTTGGTAAAATTTTCTACTAGCAAGAGCACCTAACAACTCGTTTGCTTTTTGTGCTTTTTTAAACTCCAATTTTATTACATCTCCGGAACCTCTTTCAATACAATTTTCAGGGCTTTCATATTTATAATTTCTGACATTAGTGCTTGCATTTGGGTACGTGAGCAATATTTTTACCATATCTCTAGCTCCAACTTGGCAAGCAATATGTAGGGCTGTATCTTTCTTCATCTTAGAAGTTTTAACGTACTCCATCACACCACCGTAGATTTCACTCAAGTGTATACTATTCCCACCATCTACAGGTTGATCATCATCACAATATACATAATAACCTGATTGCATTTGTACTACTTCTCGACCGAGAGATAAATATACTAGACGCCCATGTCGATCTTTCTTTTGCCTTTCCTCATAAACATATTCCCTACTTTGAGCGTTAATATCGATACTGCTATTTTGTATAAGCAATTTAGCCATTTTTTCTAACGTGGGCTGTCCATCACCGCTGGTAGCACAGGCATTAACGATAGACATCAAAGGTGTCATGCCTTCTCCATCAAACGCATTAACATCCGCACCTTCTTTTAGAGCTTGCTTAAAACCTTCTAGGTTTTCATTCTCAATAGCTTTAAATAACTTTTGTGTTGGTTCATCGAGCGGTTCTGGAGTTTTCTGATTATATCCAGTATTTATCCCATTCCTTCCATAAAGCATATTAAACCTACCTAATAATTTACTAACATAATTATGTAAAAAAAAAGGAAAATTGCAAGCAATTTATCTATAGCTAACCCAAGAAAGGTGTCATACCGCCGCGGTATCTCAGCATAGATTCCGCTAACAAGTAGCGGAATGACGAATTTTTGTTTTTAAAATTATCGGTAAACTTAAGTCACTTTAGCTATAAAATCCTAGAATTAACTACGACTCCAAAAACTTCTCTGCATCAAGCGCAGCCATGCATCCTGTTCCTGCTGCAACTACTGCCTGACGATATACCTTATCTTGAACATCACCAGCGGCAAACACTCCTGCCCTACTAGTTAAAGTTGTTCCAGGTTTTGTAATTATATAACCCTGCTCATCCATTTCAACAAAGCCTTTAAAAATACCCGTATTTGGTGCATGCCCAATTGCAATAAACACTCCATCCACTTTTAATTCTTGGGTTTCTGCTGATTCAATCGCAATACCAGCAACCCTTTTTGGATTTTCTTCTCCAAGAATCTGCTCTACGGTATGGTTCCACATTACTTTTATTTTATCATTTTTAAAGAGCCTATCTTGCATTACTTTTTCCGCTCTCAATTTATCACGCCTGTGTATTAATAGCACTTCTTTGGCAAATCGAGTTAAAAATATCGCCTCTTCAACAGCAGTGTTTCCACCACCTACCACAGCTACAACTTTATTTCTAAAAAATGCACCATCACAAGTTGCACAAGCTGAAACTCCGTAACCTTGAAATTCCTTTTCACTCTCCAAACCAAGCCACTTCGCTTGCGCACCGGATGCAATTATAATTGCATCTGAATAGTAGTCATTGATATTACCAGAAGATCTAAACCTATACTCATTAGAATCCTCAAGTTGTTCAACGCTTTTTATCTCATCATCTATTATTTTTGCTCCAACCTGTTCTGCATGCAACCTCATTTGCTCCATTAGTTCTGGACCCTGTATTGAAACAAAACCAGGATAGTTTTCAACATCTGTAGTAATTGTAAGCTGACCACCAGGCTGCATTCCCGTTATTACAATCGGCTCTAAGTTTGCACGTGCTGCATATATAGCGGCAGCATAACCCGCTGCCCCGGATCCAATAATAAGAACTTTTGTACTAAATTTATAATTCTTCACTGTATGAGTTTAGATAATCAGCTACTCCTTCGTCGCTTGCCTGCATTGCTGGCTTACCTTTTTTCCACCCTGCTGGACATACTTCACCATACTCTTCATTATGTTTAATTGCATCAACGATTCTAACGAATTCATCGATATTACGCCCTAAAGGCAAATCATTTATCGATTGATGACGTACAATAAATTTATCATCAATAACGAAAGTTGCTCTCAGCGCAATTGAGTCATCATATAAGACCCCATAGTCTTTTGATATAGATTTTTTGATATCAGACACTAAAGTGTAGCTAATCTCTCCAATACCACCATCATTAACTGGAGTGTTTCGCCATTTATAATGTGAAAATTTTGAATCTACACTTATTCCTATCACTTCAACACCACGTTTTGAAAAATCCTCTATTTTATTACTAAATGATATCAACTCAGTTGGACAGACAAAGGTAAAATCAAGTGGATAGAAAAAAAGGACAGCATACTTATTTTTTATGTGCTTACTCAGACAGAAATCATCAACAATTTCTCCACCAGAGAGAACAGCTGAAGCAGTAAAATCGATAGCAGATTTTGTTACAAGATTCATAATTGACCTATTCTTTTAAAACAAGTCCAATTTTACACCTTGATGAACCTATATGCAAGTTTTCTTTGATTTTAGTCCTATAAAAACTTCCTCAAATAGCTCTTCTTTTTTACCGATAAGCAGGAAAAAGAATGGTGTCATGCAAGTAGCTTTCCATCCAAAAGGGTGTCATCCGAGTACCTTCTCCTGTCATCCCAGTGTCAGCTACTCGGATGACATCATCCTTTTTTGGGGATTCTAGCGTCACGCACTGGGATGACACCCTACTTAACCGTCATACCGCCGCGGCGCTAACAAGAGATCCCGCTGCGGGATGACGAATTGCTATGCCGCCACGAACCGTCATACCGCGATTCATTCGCGGTATCTCATCCGCTAACACGTAGCGGGATGACGATTGTCGGTGAACCTAAGTTACTTTAGCCATAAACATTAAGAAATTTACCAAACGAAAAAAAAGGCAAAAGAAGCCCTAGTCATTGTCTATTTTCAGTATCGGCGTTCTTTAAGTCTTAAACACTGCAATTTAGCTGCTTTTAAACGCAACTAACTTAAGCTATAAATGTTTAAGAAATTTACCAGCAGAAAAAAAAGACAAAGAATCCCCGGAGTAGCTAGTTATTCCACTCTTTATTTTAAAATTTGACGTTGGGTGATGTCTTAAACGCTTTATAAGCGCTTTTCAGCTTATGTGGGTAAAAACCCAAAATTTTTATAAAGACATAGTATGCACATAGTGCAAAAATTAAACAATAGTACGCCAAATACAAGTCTTCTTGTCATTTTAATCTGCACAGATTGGGAAGTTAAATAATATAGCTTCAGTTTCATGATAAGAGGGCTGGTGGAGTTTGTCAAGGAAGTTTTTCGTTTCTATTCCCAATGTTATATGGTTACGCAAAGTCTATTATTATTTTGGTCTATTTGTGACTCATTAATCATAGTTTGAACGAGATTAGTTACCATAAAAGCACAGCCTAGAATGAAAAAGGTAGTAGAAATCAAGAGGATGGTAGGGATTGGGGTCATGAAAGTAGCTTGACACTCGCATCCAGTTTTCTTTATAATTTCCTTTGTGAAAGAACAAAAGTGCTTATTTGTAACGATAGCTGGCTTACCAAATGCTGGGAAGTCTACATTAATTAACAGCATCATAGGCAAGAAAATTGCAATTGTTACCCCTAAAGTACAAACAACAAGGACGCAAATAAGGGGTATTGCAACATGCAACAACACACAAATTGTCTTTACTGATTCCCCGGGAATTTTCTCAGCAGAAACAAAACTTGAAAAAGCTTTAGTCAAATCTGCATGGTTGGCAGTTAAGGATAGTGACATCACTTTGTTGCTTATCGATGCAAGCAATTATTTGAAAAATATAGAAAGAATCAAGACCATATTCGCGCGGCTGCAACGTACAAAAGGCAGATGCATTTTGGTCATCAATAAGATTGATTTGGTAAAGAAGCCTGAACTGAAGATAGCATATGAACATCTAGATTTGCTTTATAAGTTTGAAAGAATTTTTATAATATCAGCATTAAAGAGTGATGGACTTTCTGATTTGATGAATTACTTGTCTGAAGTTGCACTTGTGAGCCCTTGGTTTTATGAAGAAGATCAAATAACCGATTCCTCGACAAATTTTTTATCAGCAGAAATTACGAGAGAAAAGTTATTCTTGAATTTGCGTGAAGAATTGCCATATTCTACAGCTGTTATAACTGAACAATTTGAGGAAAAAAAAGATAAGAGTTTAGTCATAAAACAGATAATATTTGTGTTGAAAGATAGTCATAAAAAAATAGTGCTAGGAAAAGATGGCAGTAATATTAAGAAAATTAATATCGAAGCGCGTGCTGAACTAGAAAAATTATTTGAGTGCAAGGTACACCTCTTTTTATTTGTAAAAGTGCGACCTTGGATCGACCGTCCGGAGGAGTATATAGGCAATGCTTAATTCTTTATTGGTATTTGATATTGAAACTATACCAGATGTAAATTCCTGCAAAAATTTGCTGGATATTGATGACGATAGTAGTGTAGAAGAGAAGAGGGATGCATTAACAAAGTATCATCTCGAAATAACAAACGGGCAAAACTCTTTTTTGCGTCAGCCTTTCCACCAAATTGTAGTTATTAGTTTTTTACTTTGCAATATAAGCTACCAGAGTGGTTATGAGGTGTTCACACTGCAAGAAATAAGATCTGGAGGCACACTAAATTCCAGTGAAAAAGAGCTAGTGAAAGGATTTTTTAACTACATATCAGAGAAAAAGCCAAGATTAGTTTCGTTTAACGGACGCACTTTTGATATACCAGTGCTGAAGTATCGTGCTATGGTCCATGGCATTCAAGCAGAATATTTTCATAAAGCTGGCGATAAGTGGAATAGTTACAATCAGAGATATAGCAGTGATTGGCATTGTGATTTGCTTGAATCCCTCTCTGATTTTGGAGCTTCTGCGAGAGTAAAAATGAACGAAGTTTGTGCAGCATTTAATCTTCCTGGTAAGATTGGAGTTGATGGGTCACAAGTTATGGGCTTATACGATAGCGGCAAGATACAAGAGATTCGAGATTATTGTGAAACAGATGTAATTAACACTTATTTGATTTACTTAAGGTTCATGCATCATCAGGGAAGAATCACTACTGAAAGCTACAACAAAAGCGTGGAAGAGCTGCTTTTAGAGTGCGAAAAAAAAGAACATCTAAAAAAATTTAAAGAGGAATGGTTGTGGTGGAAACTTTTATATTGAATTTAAATGAATAAATATTATGGAGCAATCTAATAATTGCTCCATAGTAATAGTTATACACTCCTTACAGTAGACAAAGAACTCTCAACTTCTGCTTGTTCAAGCTGAGAAGAATTTTTATTTTTTACTTCTTCGAAAAAATTTGACCCACCAACAATATAATTTACCGCATTGGCAGCGCAATATTGAACATTACCTAAAATCGCACAATTAATTAGGCTTAATGCCCTAACAGGATAGTAAAAGAGAGATACGTTATTATTTAACTTGAAATCACTTTCATCCATTACTTTAACAGTTTCATGATACCCATCTATTTTATGAAAGGAATATCCTTCCGGTGCTGATATTCTTAATTGTGCACCTACATGAGCATAACCAAAAAGACCAGGTGATACTGCTGGCACTGGATCTTGTCTATGTTGAGTTACTCTAATGGTTTTTTCTTGAAGAACGTCATTATAAAATTTACTAGCAGCAAGGTCAAAAACCCTTGGGTCACCAAAAGTTGCAACGTGAACATCTTCAGCACCTTCTGTTTTATTAAGACATAAAGCAGCTATCTTAGCAATAGCTCCTCCCATACTGTGACCTGTGAGATTTATTTTAAAATCTTTGATTTCTGATCCTTGTTTTTCAGCATGAGATTTCAAAATGCCATAAAGATTAGGCCATGAATCCGTAAATGAATTATAAAAACCACGATGAATTCTTCCACCGTCAGGTAAAAGTTCTGAAGTAGTAAAAGATGCATTTAGATCAGTGATTAGATCATTTAAGCCCCATAAACCATGACTCATACGAGTACCGTGGTAAGCTATTGTTATTTCTTTACCTTTTATGAAAACATGACCAGCATCTTTTTCAAAGCTATTACCAAATGGAATGATTTCATAACCTTCTTTAGTAAGTTCAGCTCTAGTTTTATACATTTTTTCAGGGGATGGAATAATTTCATAACCTTCCGTAGTAACTTCAAATCCAGTTTTGTATAATTCTTCAGCTAAGGTGTTGCATCTTTTTTCACTTAACTTATTGTCGTTATCACCATAGCTTATTTTACAAAAATTACTCATCTCTAATAATTTCTCTTTATTAAATCCTGCAATTTCTGCGATACTTTCATCTATCTGGTAAGAGGAAGGTAAAGAATGTGGTTCATTTGGGTCACGAGGATTTATAAATTCATAATCTTCAATGATCTCAAATTCATCATCATATTCTTCTATCTTACATTTGCCGTCATCTGCTAAAATAGAGCTTGATTGTTCTAATTGTGAATCTATACTACTTGCACCAGTACTTGTGGTACTAAACCAATTGCGTAAGAAACTAAAATCCATAAATACCTCGATCTATTTAAAACTAAACAACTTTATTTAACTATAATGTAGATTGATATTATTGTCAACAACCATATTAACATTTTAATTTTTTATATGCTCTCACTTTGAGTAAAAATTTTACTTCCATAGAATAAATAGTCGAGTTATAATGCACTAACAAGCGAACCTCTGTACTAAATTTTGGTTAATATACACGTTGAGCATATTAAGAAAGTTGCTTTTAAGGTATTGCATTTTACTTTTATTTTCGTTATAAGGTTGCTTTAAGTTGAATTTTCAACATTTTTATACTATTTACATTTAAGATATGATTTCGAAATTTTTTGGGGGCACTTCATGAAAAAGTCTATGTATACTAGAACTGCTCTAGTTTCTTTATTAACTTTATGTTCTTTCAGCAGTTTTGCAGCTGACTTTCCTGATGAGAGTATGAAGGAAATAAAAAAGCAAGAGAGCACAAAAACTTCTGGAAAAACAGAAGTTATGAAAACATCAAATAAAAAACTGAAAGAAAAGATGGACAGAATATGTAATGCTGATCCAAGAAAAAAAGCTGAAGAGCTTAAGAAAAAAGAGGAGCTAAGATTAGCAGCCGAGCAGAAGAAAAAAGAGGAGATCAGGTTAGCAAATGAGAAAAAAGCAAAGCTTATAGAGGATTCAAAAGCGAAAGCTCTAAGCGCTAAGAATTCTAATATAGAAAAAGATAAAGTTTCAAAAACTAAGCGTTCTAAAACTAAGAATGCTAAAGTTGAAGCTAAAGATGTAAAGAAGGATGTAAAAGTTATTAACAAAAATACAGAGGAAAAAGTTAAGGCAAATCCTGTTGTTTCAGTTGGTGGGGTTGATATTATCGACACTAACCAAGGAAAAGATGGCTTAAGAATAACTTTCGGTGGTGTTGTTGATGCTCAAAGCCATGGCAAACCTGGAATAATTGGTGATAAGCATTATAACATTATGCCGGGCAAATCTGCAGATTATTTCAACAATGCTCAGAATAACATAAAAGGAGCAAATCCAATATTCCCTGAGGGAATAGGAAATATTGGTGATTATAGCGAAAGCATGGGTATGATTTCGGATGCAATATTGCACTTAAGAGCTGAAAACAAAAATGAAGATTTAGGACTTCTTTATGGTGCTGATGTGCAGTTTCATGTCCCAGTTACTGAAGGTAAGGGAGCATCACAAGGTGTGAATGCTGCAAGGGGCAGAAGTGCACATGTGTTTTTGAGTTCAAAATATGGTGACGTGAAGCTTGGTTACCAATTTGGTCCTGAGGCTCTGATGAGACTTGATGCAACAAGAATTGCAACTGTTGATGGAGCTGCAGATAGCGACTGGTTCAGAAAAGTGAATTTAGAAGGAAGTGCTGCAAATTTTCCATTTTACGTAACACCACGTCTTTACACTGAAAGCTTCTCAAGCGAGAGTGAAAAACTCTCCTTCCGTATGGCAGGAAAATACAACAAAGATGTTATGACTACACTGCCGTTTAGAGTTGCTTACTACTCACCAAATTATATGGGTGCAAGATTTGGTGTTAGCTATTCACCTCGCTATGATAGTGGTTTATCCGTTGTAAAAGAAATAGCTCCAGATCTTCTCAAAGATTCAAGTAATAAGGTAACGGGGGTAAAACATGAGGAGACGTTAAGACATGTTGGGCCAGACTACGAGCATATAGTAAGTGCTGGTGCATCATATGAATATGATTTTAGTAAACATAATATAAAAGTTAAAACTTCTGTGGTTGGTGAGTATGGTCAAGCAAAAGAACCAAATAAAGATAAGCATCTTTATAAGGAGTTCATAAAATACAATAACCTGGCAGGTATTAATTTAGGTGTAAGCGCTGATTATAAGATTAATGAAGATCAAGGTGTAAAATTTGCTGCTTCTTTTGCATATTTGGGCAAATCTGGTCAACCAAAAGGTATTGAAAAATTAGGCAATAATGGTGAATACGGCAAAATTGATAGTGATACCACTACCGATGATGGTAAAAGAGTGAAAGGCTTAGAAGATCAATTTGTAGGAGATGGTAAAGACACTATATACTGGACTGCAGGTGTTGGCTATCAATATGAGAATATCTACACAAGCTTGACATACTTTGGCAGTAGAATGAATGATGGAGATATGCTTCACGATGGTGCACTTGGCGTTCAATATGATCTGTCTCCTGCATGCAGTAAGAGCAAATTTGTTCCTTACGCAGCTCTCCATTATTTTATGACTGACGAAAAAGGTGCACTGAAAGATAAAGATGGTGCTGATGTACCTTCTAACCAAGGAGTTCTTCTGCTCACTGGTGTGAAGTTTTCTTTCTAACCAACCAGTACACACCACAGCTTGAATGTGGTGTGTATCTTATCTGTTAGTGTTTATTTGTCGATCAAATAAACATATGGTGTCCTCTCTCCTGTCATCCCAGTGCGTGACACACAACTGTACGAACATTGTGATTTGAGGACACTCCACCAAGAAGGATGTCATCCCAGTGCCCAGACACTGGGATCCAGCTTTCCATGCAACTTCATCAAAAGCGTTTATTCAGCATAAGATCAGCCACTTTTTATGCTCACCAAATCAGTTTGCTTACTTACAAGCAAAATTTCCTGGATTCCAGTGTCAAGCACTGGAATGACACCCTATGGTCACCGGAATGACGCTTTATGGCTACTTAGATGATGAGAAAAGAACACACTGCCCTTATTCTACTAGCCGTATAGCTACTTTCAAATTCAATCAATTAAACAGGAGGCCCCTATGCAAACCACACTAAAAAATCATTTAGCTGGAGAATTACTTACCACTGCTACGTGCTGGAAATTAAAGCTCGCAGGTGGAGAAGTAATGGGATTCACTGACTATGATGAAGATTTAAATATTGATAATATACTCTATAAATCTTCAAGTGGATTTACAGCCAGTAGTATAATATTAAACAGCGATTTAAAAACTGATAATCTAGAAATTGAAGGGATATTAAATAGTGTTGATATTAAAGAAAAAGATGTTTTATCAGGAAAGTACGACTTTGCAAATATTGAAATATTTCTTGTGAATTATAAAGACTTGACCCAGGGGACAATGAATCTACATTCAGGAACTTTTGGTAAAGTGACATTAAGTAGTGGAAGATTTATTGTTGAAATTAGAGGGCTCTCAGCAAAGCTTGAGAGAAGCATAGCAGAATTATACTCTCCTGCATGCAGAGCACAATTTTGCGATGATAAATGTAAAGCCGATACTAAAAAATTTAGTAAAATAAGTACAATCACTAAAGTAATAGATGAAAGAAGATTTGAAGACACGAATTTAACTGAGAGTGATGAATATTATAAGCACGGAGTAGTGAAATTCTTTGGCTCAACAGCGTTTGAAGGTGTAGTAAAAGAATATAAAAATAAAGTAGTTACGTTGTTTACTTCGCCTTCATACCAAATTTTTGCTGGAGATAAATATTCAATACTCGCAGGTTGCGATAAAACATTTCCAACTTGCAAAAACAAGTTTAACAATACTGTAAATTTTCGTGGTGAACCCTATATACACCCCAGTTGCGGATTAATCAATATAGTAAAATCTAGAAATACAGGGCTTTTTAGGCTTCATGGAATATGAAACTAATGTGGAAAAGACGTGCACCAAGAAATTTATTGGAGACCTGTGCCTTGAATGCTCAAGCTCAAGTCTGTCTTTTAGGTAGCCAAAAACTGTTTCAATAATCGACCTTTTTCTTAAAAAAATCTTTTCTTCAAGTAGCATTAATGTGTTTTTCATACCTTTTTTTACTTTGGTAACGAGTTTTAGTCCTCTATCGAAGAGTTTTGCAAAGAGCTCTTTCTTTATATAGCCCTTATCACCAAACAAAAGACCAGTCAGTTTTTCAGTTAATTTTGGTACTGGTTTTCTGTCGTCAACGTTACCTTTAGTAAGTGTAACTCCTTGAATTTCACCTTTTTCATTAATTACCATATGCAATTTAAAACCAAAAAACCAGCCATATGTAGTCTTTCCAAGCTTTGCCAATCCTTTGAAAACTTTGTTTCTTGAGATTCTTTTTGGATGGCAAACAGCGATAGATGTTGCATCTATGTACGAAATCCCTGTCATTTTCGACTGCTCACATAGCCATTGCAAAAGTAATGCTAAATACCATAAAACCCTCGGTTTTAGCCTAATAAATCTACTATATGTTGGCAAATTTTGAAACTCAGATCCATATAGTGCTTTCAAATAATATGTATAGAAAGATTTAAAGTCCTCACATCTAGATTGTTGATAAAGTAAAATTATAGTAAGAATTTCAGAATGCGTAATCTCTGGCGTTCTGGTAGGTTTTTTACTGTTTGGCAGGAGTTTTTCTGCGAAATTTTTGTTTATAGCCTTGCAAAAATCGTCTACAAAGCAAAATAATTCTGTTACATTTTTATTCATGGGTAACCTCTCTACTTTTTGATAATATGTTTCCGGAGTTTACCCTATTTCCCTATCTTTTTCACTGACTTCTAATCCGCAACTGGGGTTATATACCAGGTTTTTATATTGTTTAGCAGCATAATTTTCAATATTATGAATACATGGAAAGGTGGCTGAGTGGTCTAAAGCACACGCTTGGAAAGCGTGCACATATGAAAATATGTCGGGGGTTCGAATCCCCCCTTTTCCGTATATAACTTCTAGAATAGTATAAAACCCGCTATGTCAGCCTCCTTTTACCCCACTTAGGTATGTACCAATATACCTAATTTTGTTACAACATTCCCAATAACATAAATTATTTTAGCTATACTATCAATAGCATTGCTTTAAAAAGAGTGCCCATATTTTCAGTCAACCTTAAGAATTCACTAAAGATCCTATTCTTTTGTTCATCACTTGCGCTTTTCATTAAAGCCTGGGTTCTTTCTTTTATTCCAAAAAGATATAAAAATTCTCTTTGAGTTAAAATCTCGCAATCTACGTGTTTTAATGAATCTTTTAATACTTGAAAGTTTACAAGTGCAGTAATATCACTATTACCAACATTCTCAAGAAAATTAGCATACTTATGTTGCTTTATCGATTGCAAAGTGCTCTTATATCCAGGATATACATAACCATAATCTATAATCAACGCAGCTCCTTTATTATTATATATCTTCTTCTCAAGTTTTTTTAATATTTCAACCCCAACTGAACATATTTCCACCACTGCACCATTAAAAAGTTTTCCATTTGTCGTCTGAGTCGCTAATACTGGAACCCATAATTCTTTTTTTCTGGATTTCAGTGCCACGCACTGGAATGACACTCCATCATCTTGTTTTGTTACCCTATTTTCGTACCACTGCCCATCGCGGTAAACAAACTGATCTATCGGAAGAGCGTCAAAGAACTCATTTGCTAAAAAAATGGTTGGTTGTTCTGGTAGGTTGTCAATATCTTTGTGCCAATTAACACCTAAGCCTTTTAATTTTTCCTTTTGTATCTTCCGTAAAGTAGGGCTTATTTCAACTAAGTGGATCAACATTGAATTAAAAAAGCTGCTGTACTTTTTAGTGACTCTTACTATATCGTGAATGAGTGTTCCTTTGCCTGGCCCAAGTTCAACTAGAGAAAATTTTGATGGCTTTCCTAATTTTTCCCATGTATGCATTATCCAAACTGCAATTACTTCACCAAATAATTGGCTGATCTCAGGTGCGGTAGTAAAATCACCATCCTTACCAAGTGGTAATTTACTCGTATAATAGCCGTATTTTTCATGGTACAAAACGGCATTCATGAAATCACTGATGGAGATTGATCCTTGACTTTTGTTAATTAATTCGTGTATATAAGTGAGCATGTTATTAATAAATGTTTAACTATAGCGTATCATGATATAAAATAGTGGAGTATTTATATATATATAGTATAAACTTAAGTTTATGAGTAATAGTGCTTCTATTATGAACAATCAAGATACTGATCTTGCTTCTCAAGATGATGATATTAAATACAAATTTGAAGAAGTTGTCAATCTCATAGAGAATAAGGTTATAAATGCTGATGGGCTCACTTTAGCAGAGGTATTTCAAGTGCTAGTTCAAATGCTAAATGGTGATCTAGAATTGGTAAAAAAAGTATTAGCATATGCTAATATTATGGCAAAGCATGGAATGAAGGTAGCAAAAGAGTCGCAATTGAGCAGAGCTGATGTTCGCCGAGCTTTGGAAGGTAAAGAAAGTGTTGTCAATAGACAAGATTTTATAAAGAAACCACCTCTTCCACCTGCTATAAAATCAACCAAAAAGAAAAGTAGAGGTCTTTAAATGGCTGAATCTATAAAAAAATTTACTGTACAATGTGACTTCAAAGGGCAAAGTTCACCTTTTGCAATATACATAGGAAATCCAAAAGGTGATGCTCATCCAATTCATCATCAAGATTCCTGGCTTGTAAAAGAACGTGGAGGGAATATCCCTAATAAAGTAAAAGAAAGTCTACAAAAATTATATAAATTATCTCAAGAAAATGGAGTCTCTTTCTCAGAGCTATGCGCGTATGCCATTACTGTGGTTAGTAATAATGATAAAAAAAGTGACGACAAGCAGTGAGATAGTTTAATCTCTCAATATTTCATTTATAGAGATTTTCGATCTCGTCTTTTCATCCACTTTTTTCACTATGACTGCACAATAGGTTGAAATGTTATTTTTAGATGGAATAGACCCTGGTATCACTACAGAATAAGGTGGCACTTCGCCATAAAACACCTCGCTAGTTTCTCTATCAATAATTTTTGTTGATGCCCCAATAAACACACCCATGCCAAGGACTGATCCTTCTCTCACTACCACACCCTCAGCCACCTCGCTACGTGCTCCGATAAAGCAATTATCTTCTATAATGACAGGTGAAGCTTGAATAGGCTCAAGAACTCCACCTATTCCCACTCCACCGGAAATATGGCAGTTTTTTCCTATTTGCGCACAGCTACCAATCGTTGACCAGGTATCTATCATTGTTCCTGAATCAACATATGCACCAACGTTGATAAAACCTGGCATTAGAACAACATTTGTACCTATATGAGCAGATTGGCGGACAAAACACCCAGGAACTGCTCTAATTTTTAACCGGTGAAATTTTTCCTCATTCCATTCACTAAACTTGTTACCGATCTTGTCAAACCAGCAATTGGTATTATCTATTATTTTGTTTTCTTCAGTGAGAAAATGTAATAATATTGCCTGCTTTATCCACTTATGTACTACCCATTCTCCACTTGATAGCTTTTCTGCTACTCTAATTTTGCCACTATCTAAGAGCTCAATTACCTCTTTAATTGCTATTCTTGCTGTTTTCTTTAGATTACAGTCATTAAATTTTTCTCTATTTTTCCAAATATTTTCTATCTCACTCTGTGTTTTTTTTAGTTGCAAACCTTCCATTTGTTATATATATATTGATATTAAATTTGTAGCTCTGTATCATTTGAGCTTGTTACTACTTTATATGTAAGTGCTATGAAAATACAATGTAATAGTTGTACTAAAACTTACTTAGTATCTCCTAAGCAAATTGGCGCGTCTGGAAGAAAAGTGAAATGTACGAACTGCAATTACATATGGCATGAATATCTAGAAGAAGTGTCAAATAAGTCGCCCTCTGCTAATATACAGGAAAAAAAAGTTAATGGAAAGAATTTTTTACAAAATCTAGCATTTACCACTCTAGCTTTTGCAACAGCTACAGGGTTATGCGTCGTAATTGCTAATGGCATCTTTCCTAGAGAGATGAACAAAGCATACAAAACGATCAGTTTATATAAGGATTCAATAAGCTATAAATTAGGGTACAAAAAAGAACAAACAGAAAGTCCAAATGTAAAAAAACTTGCTGTAAATAAGTTTTATCAAGACTACCTTTTTTTATCTAATTTAAGATCTAGTTAAATAGGCATAAACCATCGCCGATATCGGTATCCAGTTCCTATAGCTACTCAGATGATGCAAATAGTATTAGGGTGACAGAGTTTTAAAAATAAGTTATTTTTTAGTAAAAAACAGCTCATGAGTATTAAAATTGCACCTTCTATACTTTCAGCAGACTTTGCAAAATTAGGAGAAGAAGTAAGAAAAATTAGCGATTTAGGCGTGGATTACATACACATAGACGTTATGGATGGGAATTTCGTTCCAAATATTACAATTGGTCCTAGCGTTATCTCTGCAATACGTAAATATAGCAATCTTCCTTTTGATGTGCATTTAATGGTCAAATCTCCTGGCAACCACATTGAAAGCTTTATAAATGCTGGTGCTGATATTATCACTGTACATGCAGAAGCAGAAATACACCTTGAGAGGTTGATAAGAAAGATAAAGTCATACAAAAATGTAAACGACGCAAAAAAACCGATTCAAGTTGGAGTTTCAATTGTTCCTTCAACTTCCCCAAGTGTGCTTGAATACATAATACATGAGCTAGATATTGTGCTGATTATGACAGTCAACCCTGGCTTTGGAGGGCAGGAATTTATTCATTCGCAGTTGAACAAGATATCTACTATAAAAAAAATGATACAAGAGCGTGGTCTTAAAACACAAATTTCAGTAGATGGTGGAGTGAGTCCCCTAAACGCAGCTGATATAATAAAAGCAGGTGCAGATATTTTAGTTGCGGGATCGGCGATATTCAAGGCTGAAGATATTAAGAAGGCCGTAAACGATCTTAAAATCCATCGTGGTAATCCTATATAGCTAGTGCAGCCCTACGTCATACTGCGCACAACTGTACGAATATTGTGATTTTGGCCCATCAGATCCCAGTACTTGACACTGGGATGACATCATAGAGGCACTGGAATGACACCTTCCTAGTGGAAATTGCTTCTCAAATCATAATGTTCGTACAGCTATGCACGGTATCTCAGCCACTAACACGTAGCAGAATGTTGGCAAACCTAAGACCTTTAGCTAGTTAACACAAACCATTTCTATTGTCTACCAATGTGAAAAAGTTTCTGGTCCAAGTAGTCAAAGGCTACTTGGATGACAGGAGTACTCTTAATAAAAACCTGATGATGAATCATTATTACCAAATTTCGGCCTATTTCTGTTGCTGAAACCAGAACGAGGACGAGAAGGCCTCTTATGGTGATTTCCTCCAGGTTTTCTATTAAATGAATTATTGTAATAATTATCCCTGTCATTTGGACTATCTTTCCTTTCCTCGTTGTAAAGCTCACCTTCAAAAAATTCTCCCGTCTCTTGATCAACCCGACGTCTTGACAATTTTGGACATCCACCTTTTTCGAAGTCAATTACTAGTGCTTTGAAAGTATCATCTTGTTTAAGTATGCTCTCTATAGAATCTATGTGTTCATTAGCTACTTCACTTATGTGCATTTTTCCTTTTCTGCCATTAAGAAATTCAAGCTCTACAATAGACTTCTCTATTCTTACAACCTTGACATCAACTATAGAACCTTGTTCTAGTTCTGTTATTGAATCAATCATCATACTCTTTGCAATTTCAGCTTCAGTGCCACTTGTGGCAAAAACAGAAACTTTACCATCATCTCCTATTTCAATTTTTGCATTACTTCTTTCACACACACTGCGTATATTTTTTCCTTTAGCACCAATAGCAGCAGAAATTTTGTCTTTATCTATGTAAAATGATAACATTCTTGGTGCATGATCTTTGACATCATTACTGTGTTCTGAAATCACTGCATTCATTTTTTCTAAAATATGTAATCTTCCAGCTTTTGCCTGTTCTAAAGATTTTTCAACAATTTCAAAGCTTATACCAGAAATTTTCATGTCCATTTGTAGTGCCGTAATCCCTTCACTAGTTCCTGCTACTTTAAAGTCCATATCACCAAGATAATCTTCATCACCCAATATATCGGAAAGTATTACATACTCGTCTTTATCTTTAATAAGGCCCATAGCAATTCCAGCAACAGGGGCCTTTATTGGTACACCAGTATCCATTAAAGCAAGAGAAGTCCCACAAACTGTTGCCATAGAAGAAGAACCATCAGATTCCAAAATTTCGGACACTACTCTTATTGTATAAGGAAATTCAGACTTATCGGGTAAAACAGGATGAATTGCTTTCCAAGCAAGTTTGCCATGACCGATTTCTCTCCTTCCTGGTGCACGTATAGCAGAAGCCTCTCCAACAGCAAATGGAGGGAAATTATAATGCAACATGAAATGCTCACGTCTATCCCCTTCAATATCATCCACAATTTGCTCATCTTGAGTAGTGCCAAGAGCAGTAACAACCAGTGCCTGAGTGTTGCCTCTTGTAAACAGTGCAGAACCATGAGTTCTGGACAGAATATCAACTTCAACTTCTATCTGGCGTATCTCATCATGCTTACGACCGTCTATCCTTACACTTTTCTTCCTAATTATTTCACGTACTAAAGATCTTTCAAAGTTTTTTACCGCATACGCAATTAACTTTTCGTCTTTTCCAGTTTCTTTAAGAGTATTTAATATATTCTCTCTGATTGCTTCTAGAGCTTGAACTCGCTCTTGTTTTACTGTTTGCGAATATGCTTTTTCAAAATCTTTACTGTGCTTTTCAAGATCTTGCATTATATCTAATACGTCGATAGGAGCAAAGCTCTCAGGTTTATTGCCAATTGTATCAGCAAACTCTTTTATGAGCTTAATGACAGGCTTAAGGTGTTCATGGCCAAATTTTATTGCATTAAAAACATTTTCTTCAGAGAGCTCTTTCACTTCTGACTCAACCATTAAAATCGAATTTTCATCACCAGACAAAAACAGATCCAAGCTGCTTGCTTTCATCTCTTGAACAGAAGGGTTGAGTATATAGTTATTATTTTCATCACAACCAACCATCACTCCAGCTATAGTAAAGTGAAAAGGAACACCAGAAATTGCAAGAGCTGCAACAGTACCAATCAATGCTGGCACTTCAGGAGGATTGACTGTATCATAAGTTAATAGATTGCATACCACACTAATTTCATCATTAAATCCTTCTGGAAATAGTGGTCTTATACTTCTATCTATTACTCTTGAGATTAAAGTTTCTCTATCAGATGGCTTGCCTTCTCTTTTAAAAAAGCCGCCAGGGATCTTACCCATGGCATAGCTTTTTGCGATAAACTGTACATTTAAAGGTAGGAAATCAACATTTTCTTCCTTCTTTTTACTTACAACAGTTACTAAAACAGAAGTATCACCGTAATTTACAACTACTGAACCATGAGCTTGGCGTGCTATTTTTCCTGTTTCTAAAGATAAGGCACGACCACCCCACTCTATAGATTTTTTTATAATTTTAAACATACTAAATTCCTCGATTATTTTCTAATGCCTAACTTTTCTATTAATTCCTGATAGGCTTCATTACCAAATTTACGCTTTATATAATTTAAGTGCTTGCGTCTTCTACCTATCAATATAAGTAAACCACGCTTAGAGTGATGGTCATGCTTGTGCACTTTAAAATGCTCAGTTAAGTTACTGATCCTCTCGGTCAAAATTGCACATTGTACAAAAGATGAACCTGTATCATCTTCTTTGATTGCATATATATTTATCAAACTCTTTTTCTTTTCGGATGTTATCGACATCTAAACCTCATTTTAAATATTAAAAACACGAATAGGTTTCACACAACCATAAATAAAACTGCAGATTGCAATAGGTACACTACCCACTATCGTACAACAAATATCATAATTCTTTAAATTACGCAAGTTATTTAATACAACTTCCTGACCTTTTCTGATTTTCCCCGCATCTTCTGGGGAAATTTCAACTTTGAACATCGATTTTAAAGCCGATTCAATGGGGATGACGAAATTTTTTGTATCACTCCCTGTCACTCCATCATCTTCTGTCATCCCACCCCCCCTCTGTCATCCAAGTAGCTGACACTGGGATGGCTTTGTTGCATCACACTTTATGAGATGGTGATTTATGGTAAATTCATGTAATACCAATCTCCACTAATAGATAGACAAATAGTAAAAACTACAAATAATTGAGGCTAGAAAGAATAAATATGTAGTTTATGGCAGGAAAAAGTAAAGCAATAGGAGAAGAACTATATAATCAATGCAAGTTAGAATTAAAAAAATATGGAATAAGAGGAGAGATAGGAAGAAGGTTACAAGCAATAATATCAGCAAAGGAGTATGGTATCTCAAAAGTTGCTAAAATATATAGAATTACGAGAACGACATTAATGAAATGGATTGCAAGATTTAAAGAAAAAGGTGTTATTGGGTTTGCAATACAGCCAGGGCGAGGACCTAAACCAAAACTGAACGAGGAGAAGAAGGAAAAAATAAGAGAGGTAATAGAAGAAGATGGGGCAAATCTGACTGCTAAAAAATTGCAAGGTATAGTTGAAGGAATGTTAGCTATCAAAGTAAGTGAGTCAACGGCGAGAAGGCTTATGAAGAAGCTAGGATTTACATATATCACACCTCGTCCAGCACATTATAAACAAGACAAAAACAAACAAGAGGAGTTCAAAAAAAATCTCAATGAAATTGTGGAAAAGAACCGGAAAAAGGAGGTTTTTTTTCGATGAATCGAGATTTGGAACGCACTCAAAAGTTGGACATGGATGGTTTAAAAAGGGCTCAAGAACACAAGTTAAAGTAAAAATCGGAAGAGAAAACTTCTATCTTTACAGCGCTGTAAATCCCAGGAATGGAGAGGATATTAGCCTACTTGCTCCACATGTAAACACAGATTGCATGAACATATTTTTGGAGCAGATGTCGAAAGATTTGGGGACTAGAGAAGCTTTTCTTATCATGGATTGCGCAAGTTGGCATAGGTCTAAAGGTTTAAAAACTCCTGAAAATATCACCATAATTTATTTGCCGCCGTACTCGCCTGAGCTCAATCCTGTGGAAAGATTTTGGCAACATTTAAAGGAAAATATAATAAAGAACAAGATGTATGACTCTATTAAATTACTTGAAAATGCTGTATCTGAATTTATTCGAGATATTACGGAAAGTTCGATCAAAACCATTTGCTCTGTGAATTATTTGTCTAGTTATTTATGAGGGTTGGTATAACTATCTCAAATTTAGCCATACCAATATCAGTGAATTTATTAAGCAAATAGCATTTAGTTCTTTTTCTCGATTTATCTCAGATTTATTCCTAAAACTAAATCCGAATATTTGCTTTAATCTTGAGAAAAACCCTTCAATATAAGATCTTTTCCCATAATTTACTTCTTTTTTCCATTCTTTCATGCCATCTTCACCGTATAATTTTATTAACCTAATAGCAGCATTCCTGTCAGACATATAATCTATTTCTGGATGTTCTGCTGCATTGTTTATTGGTGGAATTTTTGTCTTTATATCATATTCGTTACACAACTTATAAAACTTGTGCCTATCACATGCTCTATCTGCATATAGTGCTTTTATGGCATGCTGAAAATCAACTTCTTTTAGCAAATCACAAGCTCCATAGTGATCAGAGTAGACACCGTTACTGTATTTTACAGCTATGGCTTTTTTGTTGTTTATATTCAACATTACATGCAATTTTCTCGTTTGCTCATAGCCACTCTGTCAGTGCTATTTTCCTTGCTGTGTGTTGTTGTATATACTAATTCCTGTACTGTCTATAGCAATTTCGATATCTTCCATATTATTTTCTGCAATCATTTATCTTAATATTAAGTTTCTTTTGATGCTTGTGAATAGCTGCAAATCTCTTCCTATTTGTTGCAAATACCCTTTTATAAACCCGACTGTTTGTCTTAAACCAATTCTAAAGAAACTGACGATTATATGCACCAAAATCACAACTTTATCACTATAAATATAGTTGCCGCCCTGCATTTTTGGACAATTCTCGTACCAATTTTCTATGGCGTCATTGATATAACAAAAAATGCTTCCTCTTTCTTGGAGAAATTTGTTATATTCATGGCAGTTACTGACTCTCATTTTTTGTGGCATATTTTTTCTTCAACAGTTAAATGGCTATTTATAATGAATTTTGTCAGTAACTGCCAGTTCTTTTCACTTGAGCGATGCAACAAAGCCATCAGTGTCAAGTACTGGGTTGACAAGATGAAAGGATGCTGGAATGAGAGGCCTATTATGAGACTTTCTTTATATGCCATATTATCAATCTCGTTGCTACTCATTCTCATGCACATTGGAGCAACTTTTAAAGATTGGAGTGGCTACAGGGAATACATCGTAAAAGAGCTAGAGAAGACTTATGATGCTAAGGTGCATATTGGAGGGAAAGTTGAAGTTTCACTCATTACTCCAAAGCTCACTATTTATAATGTATATGTACAATACAACGAAAATAAAGAGCAAAAGTTATCAGATTTAATTAGTGTAAGAAAAATTGAAATAAGGCCATCGTTCCTATCGTTGCTTTTATTCTCGTTGCAACCAAAATCAATCACATTGTTTGGCATGAAAAGCAATAAAGAAAATTTAATTAATATTATAAATACAAAAGCCAGTGGTGATATAGTAATAAAAGACAGCCAAGTAAGTTTTAACGCTGATATTGTTAACATAAAGGAAGTTGCTGTAAAAAAAAATAAGCAGTTTTTTGGTGAAGTAAAGGTAGGTGATAATAATTACGATTTTTCAGGAAAGGTTGATATCACAAAAAAGAATGTACACATCAGTGTTGAATCAAATTTTGTAAATTTATTATTTACAGGTAATAGAAATCAAGAAGAACTTCAGGGTGATTTAAGATTAACAATTAATAACAGTTCCGGTTCTGTGAGTGATCTAGCAAAAATTATTAATCTTAGCTTTCTCTCTTGTGTTATTCCTGGCGAAAATATCAAGATATCATCCAATATAAGTCTTAATGAAAGTGAGTTTACGGCAACTGACTTAAAAATTGATTCCAAAAGCATGCAAGCCAGTGGTACAATACAAAATGATAGAAAAGGCAATCACACTAATTTCAATATTAACTTCAGTAAAGTTGACTTAGATTCCATACAAAATGATTCACAAAGAACAACGAATATGAAAGACCTTCTGGAATGCTTTAGAGCAGTTGTGCCAAAGAACTTGAGCTTAAATTTTAATATGGAAGCTTCTAACATTCAATATCAAAACAAAATATTGGACAATTTCCGTGCTGTACTAAAATCCACTGATGGCAAAATAAAAGTTAATACGCTTCTTAAATTTCCTGGAATCAATAACATATCTTACTTATCAGGAGAGATCTCAAATAATAATGCCCTATCTGAATTTAACGGTGATTTGTTAGTAGAAGGAAATGATTTTGAGTCATTCATTTCATGTTTTTTCCCTTCTATAAAGATGAAAGAAAACCAGAAAAATCAATTTACACTAAGTTCTAAACTGCACCTTGCACCAAGAATATTATCTATTTCAGAAATTAGATTAACAAATGATAAGGAATTTTTGGAAGGGTCAATCAGAGTAAGCCACACAAAAAAACACAATACAATCAATGGTAAGTTTAGCATGCATAATCTTAATGCAGATAAATACGATTATTCATTATTTGGCAGTTTGTTTAAAATGCAATGGCTCAAAAATTCTAAGTATGACGCAAATATAAAGGCCAGTGTTAATGACTTTACATTGAATGATACGAAAATTAAAAATTTGGATTTTTTGCTAAAAATGGAAAAAGGTAAGCTAGTTGCAGATAAAATAAAGCTATCTGGAGAAGATTTCGATATTACCGGTAGTGCAAAAATATTAGTAGATCAAAAATACGCCAAACCTTTATTAGATGTGAACCTTACGGGCAATAAATTTAATGGAAATATCTTTAAATTACCAAATTTAGTAGAGGTAAAAAGAAACTCAAGAAATGAGATAGATCAAATTCAATGGTCAACAAAGCAGCTTAATTTCTTGGATGATAAAGAAGGCTTTGACGCAAATGTGCAAATCAATACTGCAGAATTTAGAACCGAGCAGAATGTTTTGAAAGATTTTAATTTGGATGCGGTAATGAGAAACAACACTATCACTATTAGGCAGGTAAGTTACGTATTAGAACATGGGCAAGTGTTTTTTCAGGGTTATTTAAGATTAGATTCAATGTATGCAAAATTTTTCATTTCCAATTTTGACACTAAAAAGATTGGTAAGGTTATAGGAATTGACAATGTAAATGGTCAGATAAGCTTAAGTGGTGAAATCAAAACTCAAGGAAAAAGTTTTCATGATTGGGCTAATAGCTTATCAGGAGATGTAAACCTACAAGCGCAGGGAATAGAAGTTACTAATGTAGATTTCAATTCATTTATCACTAATTTGTTAAGCAGTAAGAATAGGTCTGAAATTTCCACACTTGCTTATGTTGATATATATAACGGTAAAACATTTTTTGAAAATATTAGCGGAAAAGCAAGTATTAAGAGTGGTATATGTTCAACTAGTTTACAATTCGGGATTGATCAAGCATCAGGGTCGATCTCTTCTAATTTAACCTTATCTAACTTCGCTTTAGCTTCTATATTCAGGTTCTTTTTCATACCACCAAACTATAGTAATCCAATCTATATCGATATGCATTTGGATGGCCCTATTTGGCGTCCTAAGATGAGTTTTGATGTAGACCAAATCTTCATCGCTCTGGTTGGCAAGAAAAATAGTTAATTTACTTAGGTGTACGGTTTAGGGAACAATAGGCTTTTTGCATTACCTCCTGTCATCCAAGTAGCGTGACATACAACTGTACGAACATTGCAATATGGACATAGTAAACGATGTTATGAAAGTAGCTGACACTGGTTTCCATCCAAGAGCCAGTGCTTCTTTCTTGTCATCTAAGTAGTTGACATTGGGATGGCTTTGTTGCATCGCTCTTCGGATAGTAGGTAACGTACAATAAATTCATGAAGCTATCTCAAACTTAGCCATCAGTAAATTTGTTAAGCAAATAACACTTGAGTAGCAGTTCCTTCTCACGATTAATCTCAGATTTGCTCCTAAAACTAAACCCAAATATTCGCTTCAACCTTGAGAAAAATCCTTCAATATACGATCTTTTTCCGTAATTTACTTCTTCTTTCCATCTTTTTATACCATTCTCACCATGTAATTTCATTAACTGAATAGCGGCATTTCTATCAAGCATATAATCCAATTTTGGATGCTCTGCTGCGTTGTTTTTCGGAGGAATTTTCGTTTTTATACCATATTGATTACACAGCTTATAGAGCTTTTCTCTGTCATATGCCCTATCTGCATATAGTACTTTTATGACATACTGAAAATCAACTTCTTTTAGCAAATCACAAGCTCCATAGTGATCAGAGTAGACACCGTTACTGTATTTTACAGCTATGGCTTTTTTGCTGTTTGTATTCAACATTACATGCAATTTTCTTGTCTGTTCATAGCTGCGATACTTTCTATCTTCGCTATTTTCTTTGCTATGTGTTGTTGTATATACTAATTCCTGTACTGTCTATAGCAATTTCGATATCTTCCATATTATTTTCTGCAATCATTGATCTTAATATTGAGTTTCTTTTGATGCTTGTGAATAGCTGATAACTTGCAAATTTTTCCCAATTTGCTCAAGGTATCCTGCTATAAACCCAACTCAGGCCTATTCTAAATAAACAAGTTATTATGTGCACCAAAATTACAACTTTATCGCTATAAATATTGTTGCCACCTGGTATTTTTGAACCATTCTCGTACCACTTTTCTATGGCTTCGTTGATATAATGAAAAATATTTCCTCTTTTTTCTAGAAATTTGTTATATTCGCTATGGTTACTGACCCTCATTTTTTGTGGCATATTTTTTCTTTCAAGGTTAAATGGCTATTTTATAATGAATTTTGTCAGTAGCCACCAGATTTTTTCAGTTGCTATGCAACAAAGCCCACTGGGATCCAGGAAAATTGATTGTGCACTATAGCAACATTTTTGATCAAAAACTGGATTCCAGACTGGAATGACACCATTTGTTGTACCTTCAGATTACATTTATACATGTTTTCAAACTTCCTCTAAAAGTTAAGTAAAGAGTACCAAAATAAACAATAACACTCAAAGCTATTAAAGTCGTTAAATAAACAATACGAGCCAACATTTTATCAAAAAATAATCCTGCCAACAAAGAATTAAAAATATAAAGGGCTATTGACATGACTGCCGTTGCTACAAAAATTTTCATGACATTTAACAATAACGCTTGGCTAACCTTATACATTTTATTTATTGTTAAATAATTAATTAATAGAATGGAGTTTATCCAAGTGGAAACGGAAGTAGCAATAGCAATCCCCGTATGCTGATACTCATTCATTAACAAAAGGTTTAGCACTACATTAATTCCAAGACACATTAGCGAAAATATGGTTGGTATTTTCAGATTGCCTTTAGCAAAAAATGTGGGTAGCAACACTTTATTTATAATAAATGCAGGTAAAGAAAGAGAAAATGCTATTAATGTGGGAACAGTTTGCTGAACTGCATAATGATCAAACCGGCCGTAAGAAAAAAGCGTAAGTAAAATTATGTCGGGAATAATGATAAAGGCAGCAGTTGTTGGCATAATTAACATTAATCCTATGTTGAGAGCCTTGCTTTGTATTTTAACTATATTTTCAGTATTATTCACCTGTTTTGAAATTAAAGGAAGAAGCACTGTACCAATTGCAGTGCCGATTATTCCCTGCGGTAGTTGATTTAGTCTATCGGCATAATATATATAGGACACCGCATTTGGTATAAAACTCGCCATGATTGTGTCAATCCATACACTTATTTGTATAAAACAGTGGTTTATAATCGAGGGTACCACACGTTTAAAAAAAAGCCTTACTTTGTCACTCAATTCTAAACTAAAAGAAAAAAGCGTGTTTAATTTCTGCGCGCTAAATAGCATCAGCAATAACTGCAAGGCCCCTCCAACCAACACAGCTATAGAAAGATTATATTCTGGAGTTGCGATATACGGTATAAATAAACTGATTATCAAACAGAGGTTCAAAATAATTGGTGCAATAGCTGTTGAAACAAAGTGTTGCTTTACTTGCAGCATTCCACCAATTAGTGCTGCAATTGAGCTAAAAATTATGTAAGGTAGCATAATTCTTGAAAGCGTAACGGTAAGAGCAAACTTGCTTTGATCAAAGCCAGGAGTAAATATTTGAATCATATAAGGCAAGGAAATTTGCATAATAAGACAAAAAACTACCAGAATAATAAATGTGATAGATATAACGCTACTTGCAAAGTTAAATGCCTTTTTATTATCATGTGATTCTGCTGAGTATAATGGTATGAATGAGGTAGTAAATGCTCCTTCTGCAAAAAACGATCGAAATAAATTAGCAAAGCGAAATGAAGAAAAGAATATGTCTGCAAGAGAGTTTGCGCCAATAACCGTAGCAATCAATACATCTCTTATTAACCCTGAGATCCTTGAAATAGCCGTAAAAAAACTAAATGTGAAAATACTTTTAAACATATCACTACTTCATTAGTGTCAATACGATTAACTATAATGGTAAAAGTATCAATGAAAATATTTATTGGCTAAACTTAAAACCATCTGCAAAAGGAGAGTTAAATAATCAATTGACTATTTGCGCTCTTATGTTAGAAATTTTATATCTTGGCGGGCGTAGCTCAGTTGGTAGAGCGTCAGTTTGTGGTACTGAATGTCGCCAGTTCAATCCTGGTCGCTCGCCCCACTAAAATTTTCTGCTTTACGGAAATATGAACAAGTGGTAATATATCAATTTAATTAGGGAGGTTGTATGAATAAACGTGTAAAGGATTTTATATTTTTGGCAGGGTTAGGTGCTGTACTAGGAGGGCTTGCAGGTTTAGGATTAAGTTTTACAACTTTATCGCCTTTGGTAATGGGAGGAATTATTGGTTCTATGCTTCCAGTATTGCCTGCAGTTGTTTTTATAGGAACGAGTGCATTTATATCATTTTTAGGTGATAAAGATAAAGATGAAGATTTTGACCCAATAATGTTCACAATGTACTTCGGAACACTAACAGCTCTAGGTGTTGGAATTGGAGTTGGCCTTGCTGCGGCTGCGACTGCTATTTTTCCTGGCGCAATGCTTGGGATGTTGCCAGCAGCTTTAACAGGTGCGGCAATAGGAGCCATAGCGCCGATTGTAGCGGGTCTTACAATGGACTATATTATAAAACCAATAGCTGAAAAAGTGAAAGAATATATCACCTCTTCTACAGCTGAGCACGCTTTTTCAAACGAGAAGTGGTGTTTGTAAGCTAATCAAGTAAGGTTTCTGCTTTCTGTTATTCTAGTGTGCAGCATATAGCTGCACGAACATTGCAATTTGAGAGTAGTCTCCACAAGCAGGGTGTCATCCCAGTGCGTGACACTGGGGTGACAGAAAAAGTAATGAATTTATTGTAAAATTTGACATTGACTGCTGATAATGGGAATATTAGTAGAGTAAGAATTACTCAAGAAGGCATGCATAAATATGACGTAGTAGTAGTAGGTGGTGGTCATGCAGGGTGCGAAGCTGCTGCTGCTGCAGCTCGCCTTGGTGCAAACACGCTGCTTATAACTCATAAAATTTCAACTATAGGAGAAATGTCCTGCAATCCAGCAATTGGAGGAGTTGCAAAGGGTGTTGTAGTTAGGGAAGTTGACGCTCTTGATGGAATAATGGGAAGAGCAATCGACCGAGCAAGCATACACTCAGTCATTTTAAATAGCAGCAGAGGTGCAGCGGTGTGGGGACCACGTGCACAGGCAGACCGAAAATTATACAAGCAAGCAATACAGGAAATTATTCTAAATTATAACAATTTGGCGGTAAAAGAAGAGTCAGTTGACGATTTCCTTATAGAGAGTAATAACAATGGAGAATTGTGCATTAAAGCTGTAATAACAAGCTCAGGGGAACATATACTAACAGGTAAAGTCGTTTTAACTACAGGGACTTTTTTACGTGGTGTGATTCATATAGGAGAGCAAACAACTCCTTCAGGAAGAATGGGAGATAAGCCTGCTGTAGAGCTTGCAAATACGTTGAAGAAATATAATTTCAAATTAGGTAGACTGCGTACCGGAACTCCACCAAGGCTCGATCGTGGCACTATAAACTGGTCAATATTGCAAGAGCAAGTAGGTAATAATCCACCTACGCCGTTTTCTTACTTAACAGAAAAAATTAACCAACCTCAGATTCCATGTTTCATTACCCATACTAATGAAAACACACATAAAATAATTCGAGAGAATCTTCATAGGTCAGCTTCTTCATATTTAGATGACATTGTTGCACCAAGATACTGCCCATCCATTGAAACTAAGGTTAAAAAATTCGCAGAAAAAAGTAGTCACCAAATATTTTTAGAACCAGAAGGGCTAGATGATGATACTGTATACCCAAACGGAATTTCAAATTCATTGCCCATCGAAGTGCAGCGTGAAATGATAAAGAGTATCAAAGGACTTGAAAACGCAGAAATACTAAGGCCTGGATATGCAGTTGAGTATGACTATATTGACCCACGAGAGCTGTTTCATACTCTTGAAACTAAGAAAGTTAAAGGACTATATTTTGCTGGCCAAATTAATGGCACCACTGGATATGAAGAAGCAGCAGGGCAAGGAATTATTGCCGGAACTAACGCAGCACTCTCCTCATTTGGCAAAAAAGAAAGTTTTGTTCTTCACCGCACAGACTCATATATTGGCGTAATGATAGACGACCTGGTCACCAAAGGGGTGATCGAACCTTATAGATTATTTACCTCACGTGCAGAATATAGGCTAGCAATCAGATCAGATAATGCGGATAGAAGATTAACACAAAAAGGTTATGATATTTCCCTTGTGTCGCATGAGAGATACTCTGTTTTACAGAATAAACTTGAATCCATTAAGCAGCTTGAAGAGAAGTTAGGGAGTCTGACGATTACTCCTGAGCAGCTTAGGTCTTATGGTATCAAAATATCTTATGATGGGATAAGAAAAACGGCATTAGATCTACTTAGCTATCCAAACATCGACTGGAATAAATTACAAGAAATATGGCCGGAGTTAACGCGCTGGGATGACGCCGCAATGGGTGGCATAACTAAGAATGAAATATGCGAAGCGGTTGAAATTGAAGCAAAATACAAACCTTATCTAATAAGACAAGAAGCAGACATGAAGTTTCTACAAGAGGAAGTTAGCACTCAAATTCCAACTAATTTCAACTATGCGCAGATTAAAGGCTTGTCAACTGAAGTGATAGAGAAGTTGCAAGCAATAAAGCCAGCAACAATTGGCATTGCAAAGCAAATACAAGGCATCACTCCAGCAGCGATAGTTAGCATATTGGTATATTTGAGAAACAGGAAAACGAGTAAATTGGCTAATTGAAGATTGTGCTTGACAAAAGCAGCTTCGTGAATTATCATAGCTCATAATGACTGTGGTACCACAGTTTTTTAAACAAAAATTCCAAAAATCTCAAATATTTTTCAAATCTAGAGGTAATATCATGTCAAAAATCGAAGAATTTCGCTCTTTTATGCGCGAAATAAATGTTGATGCATTTATGTTGCACACCAAAGATGAATATTTAAGTGAATATTCAGGCGAGTTAACCAAGTTATGTGGCTTCACAGGAACAAATGGGCTACTTATCGTTACAAAAGACAACAAGTGCCCATTTTTTACGGATGGACGCTATATCACACAAGCTCACAATCAGCTCGATCGGGGCAATTTTCAAGTATATAATATACAAGAAGAGGATCCATGCGAATGGGTAAAAGCAAACTTAACATTGACCACCTCACTAGGTTATTATCCACAATATTTTACTATAAAAGAGACAAGAAAGTATGAAGATATTTGTAAATTAGCACCCTACTCAATTAGAAAAGAAAATAATTGTAGAAAACAAACGATAGTTCCACATGCAACTGAGTATTCCGGTGAAATTAGCAAGAATAAATGTGAAAAAATTGCTGAAAGCGTAGACAAAGAAGCCGAAGCAGTGCTCCTGACTGATCCAAATTCAATTTCATGGTTATTAAATTTAAGAAACGAAAATGCTAAATATACTCCATGTATATTGGGCCGTGCTATATTGTATAAAAGCGGTAATGTTGATTTGTTTATTCAAGATAAAGAACATTCAACTATAGAAGCAAATTTAGGCAATCATATAAATATTTTTGATATTAGTGAGCTAGAAAATTCGCTGCAAAAGCTAAATTCAATAGTTATAGATCCAAACACAACTCCAATGAGTATCATGGCTGTAATAAAAGATAAACAGATAGCTGAAAGAGAAGATCCTTGTCTAATTCATAAAGCAGTGAAAAATCAAACTGAAATAACCGGAGCAATAAATGCACACATTAGAGATGGAATAGCAGTTACAAACTTTCTACATTGGCTTGAAAGTAATGTTGGTACAGAACTTGAAGCTGAAGAAAAGATTTTAGAATACAGAAAAGAGCAGAATTTGTTTAAACAATTGAGCTTTCCAACAATTTCCGCATTTAATGAAAATGGAGCAATAATTCACTATCGTGCAAGCAGTAAGACGAATAAAGTAATTCAGAAAGATGGACTGTATTTGATTGATTCTGGTGGTCAGTACCTTGACGGCACAACTGATGTGACAAGAACTGTAGCAATTGGCAGTCCAACTAATGAGCAAATAACCCACTATACAATAGTACTCAAAGCTCACATTGCTGTAGCAAGCGTCATCTTTCCTCCTGGCACCACTGGTGGAGAATTGGATATATTAGCACGTACGCATTTATGGAAATTTGGAATGGATTATATGCATGGTACAGGGCATGGAGTAGGAAGCTATTTATCAGTACACGAAGGACCACAGGCAATCTCAAAAAGTAATAAAGTAAAACTCACGCCAGGTATGATACTATCTAATGAACCTGGCTATTATATTCCGGGAGAGTATGGAATAAGGATTGAAAATCTGATGTATGTTGACAGACAAGAAGACGGCTTCTTAAACTTTAAACAACTGACCTCTATTCCATATGATAGAAGGCTAATAGATGTGCAAATGCTTACTAAGGATGAAATTGAATGGATAAATAGCTATCATCAATTTGTCTATAGAAACTTAGAAAATAGCGTCAAAGATAAGGAATGGTTAAAGAAAGTATGTAACCCTTTATAAGCAAAGGAGCATTTTTTATTATTTAAAAAGTATTAATGCAATTGTGACAGGTATTTTGTATTGTTTTTAATTTAAAAACAATATATAATAGAAAATCGATATTTTCAAGTAGGTGTAATTATGACAGGTAAAGTGCAAGAAGATGAATTTATGAAGCAGTATATGGATACTTGCAAAGAGCAAATAGAAAAATTAGCCAAGGATCCCGAATTGCTTAATCAGACTTTAAAACCATTTATGCAAATGTCTCAGCAGCTTATGGCTGGCGGTATGTTAGAAGGCGCTATGCCTAACATGATACCTGATTTGGGCAGCATGGATGCTAACAAGATGATTGCTCAGATGAAGGAAATGATTGACTACATAAGAGGTAACTATAAGGAGCTAATGAAAGAGCGCAGCTCGCAAATTCAAGAGCTTGATGAATCCAGTAAGAGGCTAAGAGGTTTAGTTAAAAAATTGATAGAAAAGATCGAAAGTAAATAATATCTAACGCGAGTCTCTTCTGTCATTTTATGTACAACTTTCTAGTTGGACGGTAAGTTGAGGTCAATTATTGATCTCATGAAAGTAGCTGACACTGGTTCCTTTATGACGGCAGTGCCCAGAGGTGTCATCCCAGTGCTTGACACTGGGATCCAGTTCTTATTACCTGGTGTAAAGTTAAGTTTCCTGGATTCCAGTGTCAAGCACTGGAATGACAGCAATCCTACGTCATACCGCGATTCATTCGCGGTATCTTAGTATAGATTCCGCTAACAAGTAGCGGAATGACGGTTTTTCAAATCGTCGATGAACCTAAGTCACTTTAGCTATAGTATCGGGAACGTAATTGCACATGGGTTTTTACAAATTTGAAAATTAGTGTTAAATAAAAATATAAACGCAAAAGGAAAAGAAATGATTGAACTTAACGGCCCAGAAATTTGTGCAGGCGGAAATAAGAAAAATTTGATTATTTTTTTACATGGTTGGGGCTCAAGTGGTGATAATTTTGTTCACCTTGCTAAAGTTATGAGCAAATTTTTACTGGGTTCATGTTTTGTAGCACCCAATGCTCCGTTTAAGAGAGAAATAGGTGACGGTTATCAGTGGTTCAGCTTGGAAGATCGTAGTGAGGAGGCGCTATATAATGGAGTAAAAAATGCTACATCAATTGTAAATCATTTTATTGATACAAAATTAAAGGAGCTTAATTTAAAAGATACGCAACTTTCTTTAGTTGGATTTTCTCAAGGAGCAATGCTTGCAATACATACAGCTCTCACCCGCTCTCAATCATGTGCATCAGTTGTTGCATACTCTGGTAGGTTTCTTTCACCTTCAAAAACTGCACCAGAGATCAAGTCAAAACCTAACATATGTGTTATACATGGTGATGCTGACGATGTGGTACCTTTTTCGTCTCTCGACTTAGCGGTTAAAGCTCTGAAAGAAAATGGAGTAAATGTTGAAGGGCACCCAATTCGTGCATTGGGGCATATTATTAATGAAGAGGGAATAAAATTAGGAGTAGAATTTATCAAGAAAAATTTCAGCAACTGACTTCTATGCACTTGTTTTGCTTTGGTTATGGATATGTAGCTAAATTTTTATCGGGAAAATTACTGAACTTAGGTTGGAAAGTTAGTGGCACATCAAGAAGTAAAAATATACAAAATGTAATCCTCTTTAATTATGAGAAAGTTAGTCAAGATCTGCTTAAAAGCGCAACGCACGTTTTAATTTCTATTCCTCCAGATGGCGATGATGTTGTGGAGAGATACGGTGATTGCCTGCAAAATGTCAAATGGCTTGGTTATTTGTCTGCAACTAGTGTTTATGGTGATCACTCAGGTAATTGGGTGGATGAGAAATCTGAAACAAAACCTATAGAAGTCAGAGGAGAAAAGCGCCTTAAATCTGAAAGGAAGTGGCTAAATAGCAGATTGCCTGTACATATTTTTCGTTTAGCTGGAATATACGGTCCTGGTAGGAACGTGTTAATTGACTTGCAGCTTGGCAAAGCAAGAAATGTGAAAAAGGAAGGGCATTTTTTTTCTCGTGTTCACGTTGAAGATATATCGAATATTTTATTTTCTTCCATGCAAAACATAAAACCTGGTGAAATATACAATTGTGCAGACGATTTACCCACTACACAATCTGAAGTGGTAATGTATGCGGCCAAACTTCTCAATGTTAGCCCTCCAGAGCCAATTGAGTTACCAGATTATGCACAGAGTTTTTATTTAGGATCAAAAAAAGTAAGTAATGTTAAAATTAAAAAAGATCTTAATGTCTCTCTAATTTACCCTAACTACAAGGTGGGATTAGAGAGTTTGCACGTAAAAAAAACTGAAATCACATCAGAATGATAGATAGGCCTATTGTTTGTATCTGTACAGGGGCATTGCAAATATTGAAGCAAAAGTGGTGTCAGCTACTTGGATGACGCTTCACCATGTCATTCCAGCGCGTGACGCTGGAATCCAGACTTTAACTGATATGATTACAGAAAGAGAATTTATTAGGTATTCATAAACACTGAAAGTGGTCAGCTTGACCACTTTCAAGCGAAGATGTAACAAAAGTTTCAGTAAAGGTTTATGGTATAATAAAAAATAGTGCTTGAAAGGAGCACTATTTTTTACCCTGTTCTCTCAAACTATGGATTACAGTTTCCTGATGCATCACGGCCTTTACCTGGAGGACATTTTGCAACACATGCACCGTTGACCATTTCCTGAGTATTAGAGCATTGTATACAAGCTTCTGCCACACTTGGTGATATCACAGTCACTATTTTGGGTGCACCAAAGAACACAGCAGTAAATGCACCGAGTGCAAAAAGTGCTGGCCATGGCATTCTGCCAAATATTGAAAGCAAAGCTGCACCAATTATCACTACTGTGATCATCGGTCCACCTATGGTGTGAATATAGTCCACTATCTTACATATTACTGATGAAGCCTCATCAGCATTTGCATCAAACGCAAAGGAGAGAATTAAAGTTAAAAATAAAAGAAAATTTTTCATTATGCCTCCGATAATTTCTATTTAACGCTGGATTATCCTTCACTTTGATTAAATTTAAGTAAATGGTGAGGATTTTTTGCTTAAAAGTATCCTTTATTTCATTTAGAATACTTTTCTTGGTTCGTTTATATTACAGTGCTACAGAAATTTTACAGCATCGTTTATTGCCTTTATCGTGCTTTGATTGACACAATTCATAATGATGGAGTGGAGCACGCAGGGTATTTATCATTTTTAATTCTGTTATCGATATTTCCTTTTCTCATCGTTTTAATGGCCGTGGCGTCAACATTCGCAAATTTCTTAGACCAGTACAACATTGGCTGGGTATTTATCATTGATAACATGCCACAGGATATTTTGGCATCTTTGATGCCGCGTATCAGAGAGATAATATCAGGCCCGCCACAAAGCTTACTAACTTTAGCAATTGTGGGTGCTGTTTGGACCGCTTCATCGACAATTGAGGGAATGAGAACAATATTGAATAAAGCCTATAAAGTTCCGGTTTCGCCACCTTATATCTTGAGAAGAGTGCTCAGTATATTACAATTTTTAGTGATCACACTTATTATAACTCTAACTATAGTGTTCTCTACATTAGTGCCGATGCTAATTGATTTTTCCTATCAGGGGCTAAGTTATACTAGGTATTTACTTATTGAATTTGTACTTTTCACAGTAGTCTCTTGGCTATATTTTATGTTGCCAAACATAAAACAAAACTTATCAGACGTATTTCCTGGATCTTGTGTGGCTGTTATTCTTTGGACGATTTCCGCTTCAGCTTTCAAGCAATATTTAAAAGCTTCCTTTGACCAACTGGATTTGATATATGGAAGTTTAGGTGGTGTGGTAGTGTCATTACTATTTTTTTATATGCTAAGTTTGATTTTTATATATGGAGCAAAATTTAATTTTCAGCTAAAATATTTCAATGAATCTCGCTAAGGAAAAAGAAATGGGTAAATTAGAAGGTAAAGTAGCTTTAATTACCGGGGCTTCAGGTGGAATAGGCTCTGCTGTTGCAAAAAGATTTGTAAGAGAAGGTGCATGTGTGATTCTGATTTCAAGATCTCTTGATAATCTCAAGCCACTATATAATGAAATTGAAGAGCTTGAAGAATTTAAAGAAGGCTCTGTGAAACTAATTCAGCTTGATCTTTTAGACTTTGAGAATGTAAAGATACTGACAAACATGATAGAAAGCCTGAAATTATCAGAATCTGGAGCACTTGATATATTAGTTGCATGTGCTGGAATTTTAGGCAAACTGAACCCCATTCACGACTGTGAGATTGAAGAGCTACAGAACGTAATGAATACAAATTTTACTGCCAGTTGGTGCTTACTAAAAAACTTAGATCCAATGCTAAAAAAGTCTAATGCTGGAAGAGCGATATTCATGACTTCAGAAGTGACACTTTCTCCTTCCTCTTATCCATATTGGATGCCGTATGCTGCAAGTAAAGCTGCACTGGAAATAATGGTGAAAATATATGCATCTGAAACAAAACATACAAAATTATGTGCAAATGCTGTATATCCGGAAGGACCTGTGGGTAGTGAGCAGGTGTTTCCTGGATCTGAATTGGTGTCACTTGATAAACTAACAGATAAATTCGTGGAATTAGCTTCTGAAAACTGCAGCGTATCAGGAAAAATCTTACCGCTTAGCAAATCTTCCGAATAAGTTACACTAGGAAGGGTGTCATGCAAGTAGCCGCCTCCTTCTCCTATTATCCCAGTGCCCCCTATGATGTCATCCCAGTGCCCTCTTCTTGTCATCCCAGTGCGTGACACTGGGATCTAGTCTTCCATAAATGGTGCATTTTCACATAACTTTTATACTTGATAAAATTCCCAGTGTCACGCACTGGGATGACGCGATTCATTCGCGGTATCTCTTAGCCGCTAACAAGCAGCGGGATGACGGTTGTCGTTTAGCTATAAATGTTTAAGAAATTTACCAAATGAAAAAAAAGGCAAAAGAAGCCCCGTTGGTGACTAGTTATTTATATGTACTTCAAAATATTGGCGTTTTTTATTCTAAACGCTGCAATTCAGCCGCTTTTAAATGCAACTAACCTAAATTATAAACGTTAAGAAATTTACTGAGCGGAAAAAAAGGCAAAGAAACCCTAGGGCGGCTAGTATTCAAATTCTCCCTTGTCTATTTGACGTCTTTTACTGTCTTAAACGACTTATAAGCGCGTTTCAGCTTATATAGGTAAAAACCCGAAGATTTTATAAAGACATAGAATGCACATAGTGCAAAAATTAAGCATGATTTACGCCAAATACATTAAGTTTTTTGTCATTAATCCACTGCAGAGATTGCGAAGATAAATAAATAGCTTCAGTTTCATGATAAGGGGGCTGGCGGAGTTTGTCAAGGAAGTTTTATGGCCTAGCGTCACACGCTGGAATGACATCGGATCTCACATTCATTCTACTACAACGCAGAAAATTTGTACAATTGTGCATGATGCGGGGCTTCTGGCTACATTTTTCTATTAAACTCACCTTTCCTCTATGTAACAGATTTCGTATTAAATTTCAAATTTAATGCGCCTAGATATACAAGCATTCCCAGCAAAACCATAGGTATAGAAAGCAACTGCCCCATAGTTAAATCAAGCCATAGATAGCCAACTTGATAGTCTGGTTCGCGAAAAAACTCAACGAAAAAACGTACTAGTCCATACCATATAACTGCAATACCAGTTAATGCACCGTGATATAGTCTTATTCTAGTCAAAAAAAACAGTGTATTTGCAACTGCAAAAAGTAGCAGTCCTTCAAAAAATGCCTCATAAAGCTGGCTTGGATGACGCAGCAGATTATCACCACTCTCTGGAAATACCATACCCCATGGCATAGTTGTAACTCTGCCAAATAGCTCTCCGTTTATAAAATTGCCCATGCGGCCTAAAAATAAACCTATGGGAACTCCGCAAGAAACTAGGTCCAGTGCATAAAATATAGGAATGTTATGTCTTTTACACGAAATTATTACTGCAAACAAAACTCCTATAGCACCACCATGAAATGACATCCCTCCTTCCCAGATCTTCAATATCTCGATAGGGTTGCTTATATAAAGAACTGGATCATATATCAATACGTAGCCAAGTCTACCTCCAAGGATAATACCTACAATAGTGGCTATTAATAACGAATCGTAAAAATTCTTAGTAAATATTTTTTGGTCGTCCAGTTTATGTAAATACCAATATGCAAACACTATACCCAAAACGTAAGCTAAGGAGTACCAATATATAGAAACAGGACCGATGCTGAAAATTACTGGATTTAAAGACATATTTTGCTATAAATTATTCTTAGACAATCTACTTTTTTCACGATCCCACTCTCTCTGTTTTATGGTTGCTCTCTTATCGTAGAGTTTTTTTCCTTTTACAATGGCAATTTTAGTTTTTGCCAATCCTTTATCGTTAAAATAGACCGAAAGCGGCACAACAGTTATCCCAGCGGTTTTGATTTGACCAATCAGTTTGTTTATCTCTTTTTTATGTAAAAGTAGTTTACGTTCCCTTTTTGGTTTATGATTTTTTCGGTTTGCAGCTTTATATTCTGCAATATGCATATTGTGCAGCCATACTTCGCTATTCTTTTCGATAACGTAGGCGTCGGAAATATTCACTTTTCTTTCTCTTAGCGATTTAACTTCACTGCTTAATAAGACCATACCCGCTTCAAATTCTTCTAAGATGAAATATTCAAACCTTGCTTTCCTATTTTCTGCAATAACTTCCATATCTAAAGATATCCTTAAGCTTCAATATATTACAGAATTTTTGACTTAATTCATAATATATCTTTCCTTAAAGAGTCATTTGAATTATATTACAGACTATGAAAAACCTCAACTTTAGGAAGGAAATCAAATTTTTTTCTCTGTCGTTTATAACTTTATTTGTTCTATGGACTGTATTGTCTGGTTATTTTGAGCCGTTTTTTATTTTTTGTGGAGTGTGTTCCTCTATATTCACATTGTTTATCTTTAGACGGTTGATAAACGCTGAAGGCGCTCTTAGCCAGATTTTAAATGGTACGAATAGACTGTCGTTTTATAAGTTAGTAAGTTATATACCGTGGTTAATGTACCAAATCATTTTATCAAGTATTTATGTAACAAAAAAGGTGCTACAGTTCAAATCTAAACTTGAGCCAATTGTTATCTTAAGAAAATGCAAAGGACATAATGATGAAAGCATTGCGTTATTTGCCAATTCAGTCACAATCACTCCCGGAACTTTAACTATCAATGTTGAAAGTAAGCAGAAAACATATTTATCTACCATGTGTTTGATAGATAAAGATCTTGAAAGCGGCATTTCTGAAATAGAAAACAAAATCTTAAAAATACTACGTTCAGTTAAGTAATTGCTTTAAATAAGTTAACAGCATCCTTATATTCCCTTACAAGACTTTCAAGCATTTCTTTTGGAAGGCTATTGTTAACAATAGAACATAAATAATTATACAAATCTTCTAACCTTGATATATTATTTCTCTTCTTGCTGTTAAATTTATAAGGAAAAATACCTTCTATAACTTCAATAGTAGTAGCCTTGTTTAAGAATACATTTTCACTTGTCACGCTTACTCTTGCTAGAACAGTGTTAATTTCAGGTTCGTCACTTGTATAAAAATCTGATAGCTGAGTTATTCTAATAACGTATAAAGTTACTATTTTTGACAAGCAATTATCAGCATATTCACAATTTTTTATTACCTCCCACTGAGTAACCTGAGATTTACCTATTTTTGCATTGTTCGGTAATTTACTCATTGAAATTTCTCCATTTAATTCAGTGTAATAAATTATACTAATACTTTGTTAAATAAATAATAACGCGATTACAAAAATATATACTTATAGTGGTATATTATACAAAAATAGTAAGCATTAAAGCTAATCTAAGCTGGGTACATGGGTATTATTTTTGTGTTGTCCAGTGAGGTCCACAATTAGAGATCCACTTATATAAAGAGTTTAGTCTGCCTTCTTTGCTATAAAATAAGTTTTCCTTTTGAGCTGTTTTGTTAGTATTAACTAAATTCTAAACTAACTGTGCTATAATGGAAAAGATAAAACTCGGAATACTAATTTCAGGTAGGGGATCGAATATGCAGGCCTTGATAGAAGCATGTCAAGATCAGAATTTTCCCGCAGAAGTTGCATGTGTTATCACAAATAATAGTGAAGCTACTGGTCTGAAAACAGCAGAGCAAGCAGGAATCCCAGCGTTTGTTGTTAAAGATAAACCACTTGATGCTGATAAAATTCACAAAATACTTGTTCAACAGAAGGTTGATTTAATTTGCCTTGCAGGATTTATGAGAATTCTCAAAGCTGATTTTCTGAGTAAATGGCATAACAAGGTAATAAATATTCATCCCTCTTTACTTCCATCTTTTAAAGGCCTAAACGCTCAAGAGCAAGCTTTAAAAGCAGGTGTAAAAATTACAGGTTGTACTGTACATTATGTCACTCCTGAAGTTGATGCTGGAGCCGTAATTGCTCAAGTTGCTGTGCCAGTGCTACCAAATGATGATATTCAAAGCCTCTCAGAACGCATTCTAGCTGAGGAGCATAAGTGCTATGTAGAAGCAGTAAGATCAATAGCAGAAAGTATTAATTATTGACCCTGAGCGTTTTTTCCAACTTCAACGAAAAATAAATTTTCGGGTTCCAGTAAAGAATTTGCCAGTTCGTTTACTTTCTCTAATTGAACATCATTAATGATATTCGCATAATTGTTTATACGACGATCATTTATCTGCATATCATCAAGCAGCATTGCTGTATTTGTGTTATTGGACAGGAAAAGGACAAAATTATTTACCATACTAATTTTTGTATCTTTAAATAATTGTTCATCAACTCCTTCCTTTTTTATCCTGCTCAATGTATCTCTTATTGCAGATATGGATTGACTGGCAGTAGAGCTATCAGTACTTAAACCTCCGGCTATAATATTTGCATGCGTATAACTAGCCATAGAGGCACTAATACCATAAGTAATTCCAAGATTTTGCCTTAGCTCTTTCATCAGCACTGAATTCAGCCCCATACCACCAAGCGCATTAACCAAAACTTGAGCGCTATAGTAGTCTGGATCTTCATAAGCTATACCTTTTTGAGCAAAAAGTATCACACTCTGTGGTATATCCATAAAAATATTCTTACTTTCTGCAGAACCAAAATCATTTTTCACAGGTATTTTTCTAACTTTTGATCTTTTTGACGGCAATTTAGATAAATATTTATCTAATAATGTAATAATTTCTTCTTTTTTTGCACAACCAGCAACACTGATAACTATGTTATCTTTAGCAAAATTACGCTTTATGTATGTTAAAACATCATCTCTAGTAATGTTCATTATAGTGTCAAGAGTACCGTACACACTTTTTGAGTAAGGATGTTTTTTAAACAATAACGTACCTAATTCTTTTCCAGCAACAAAATGAGGATTTTTTTCAAGATTATTAAAATCAACTTTGGCTTTCTCGAAAACTCTATTCAACCCCTCAGAGTCAACTTTAGGACGTATTATAGCGTCGCTTAGTAACGAAATTGCATCCTCTAGATTCTCAGACAAAGTATTTAATGAAACCCTAAATGCTTCTAAATCAGCAATAAAATTTAAACTAATCCCTTTATCTTCAAGCTTTTTCGCAAAATCTTTGGCATCATTTTTTCCTGCCCCTTCTTGAATTATAAGAGAAGTAAACCAACCTAGTCCCTGTTTTTCCGAATTTTCATACACATAACCTGCATCCTTGAATGATATATTTAGTGAAACTTTTGGCAAATCATGATTTTCTACAAATAAAAACTTAAATCCTTTACGGGTAGTGACCTCCTCTATATTTAGGTTACCACTTGCTTGTAAATTAAAGCCTAGACAGAAAAAAAATAGAAATATAATTTTACTTATTCTCATTATTATCTCCTTTTGGTAATAAACGACCAATTAACTTATTGGAAGAAAAGATAGTATGAATTGTGTTATTTACATCCTCTAGATTGACATCATTAATCTTGCTATATGAAATATCTATTTCATCAAGTGGAATACCAAGTGCGAGGCGTGGCACATAAAACATTGCTATATGAGTTAAGTCAGATAGATTATCAAACTGTGCTGCTTTATATCTATATTTTGAGCTTTGTAATTCTTCGCTAGTCACTCCTTCAGATATGAAGCTATTAATAGCATTTTCTAATTCTCTTTCAACAGTGCCTAAATTAACCCCGCTTTTTGGAATGACCTGAATATCAATATAGCCATCACTAAAAGTTAAACTATTGTAATAAGCAGATACTGATACTGCCACATCTTTATCTAAAACCAAATCTTTATACAGTTTGCTGGATTTGCCGCCACCTAAAATGTCAACCGCTAAATGAGCAGCAGAGGTTTCACTTGTGTGCTTAAATAAAGAAACACGATAACGAAAATATAAAACTGGTTCTTTTACTTCAGTGCTCTCTAAAATCACCGATAGACCTGCGTTATGTACTGGGTCCTGGTTAGGGTAATGCCTAATTATAGGCTTAGCTTTAATTTCGCCATACTTTTCTTCTGCTAATTTCACTACTTCATCAAGTTCCACATCACCCACAATCAGTAATATTGCATTGCCGGAGTGATAATAGTTATCATGAAACCTCGTTATGTCATCCTGATTGTAAGTTTTGATATCGCTCTCCCAGCCGATAACAGACCTGCCATAGCCAGTACGGTAAAATGCACTATCCATTTCTTCCCATAACAAGTTATGAGGTTGGTTATCAAATCTCATTTTTCTTTCTTCCAGTACAATGTTTTTTTCTCTATCTATTTTATCTTGAGTAACATTAAAATTTCCCATTCTGTCTGCTTCAACTTCCATTGCAAGTGGTAAATCTTTTTTGGGACCAACTCATAATAACAGGTATATTCTTTAGTGGTAAACGCGTTAAATTGAGCCCCAATGCTACTCATAGTGGCTTCTATATCTGTGAACTTTCCTGTAGTTTCAAACATTAAATGTTCAAAGTAGTGAGCCAATCCTGCTTTGCCGATTGGATCATCCATTCCCCCAACTTTATATATGACTGCATGAAAAACAGCTGGAATCCGATGATTAGGAACAACATAGACATCTAGCCCATTACTGAGTTTAGCATGTTTTATGTCGTGCTCTATGCTCAAAGCCTTCAAAGAAATTGGGTAAGTAAAAAAGAGTGCAGATAGTATAAGAAAACTAAGAAACTTATGAAGCATTATTTCGACCTAATATAAAAACAATTATTTTATTCCTCATTTTGTTTAGAAATAAACATATCGTATATATACCACTTATATAACAATGTAAACATTCCACAAACTATAGATAAATCCGCTAAATTAAAAGCTGGCCAATACCAATCATCAATATGAAAATATATGAAATCATATACAGCTCCCCAATAAATCCTATCAACTACGTTTCCGATTGCTCCACCAATCATCAGAGAAAACCCAAGGTAAGTTAACTGATCATCAGACTTGTATATCAAGTATGCAAGTATACCAATTATTAGTATTGAAAATGCTGAAAAAAAGAAACCGCCATGCGGTAAAGCGCTACACATTCCAAAACTAATGCCTGAATTCCAAACTTCAATTAGCTTTATAAAGCTAGTGATCTCAATTGATTCTCCCTCATCAATCAATGAGTTTATGTACAATTTGCTCGTTTGGTCAATCAATACTATAATTAATATAACAATTAAGCATAACTTTTTCATAAATTTGCCTTTAACCTATAAACTTTAAGTATATCATAATTTATTTGTTTTGTTAACTCCTCAATACTATGGAATTTTTTTTCTGACCTTATGAATTTTAAAAGTTGTATATTAACTTTATGATTATATACGTCTTCATCAAAATCGAATATGTGCATTTCTATTATAGGCTTTTTCAGATCCTTAAATGTAGGTCTCATACCAATATTGACTACTCCATATAACCAATTTGGGTTATTATAAGAAAACATCACTTTAGCGTAATATGTACCAAATTTTGGTTTTATCATGCAATCTTCTATAGGAATATTTATGGTTGGGAATCCTATTTCTCTACCTCTACATGCACCTTTTGTCACAACACCAGAAACTTGATAAGGTCTACCAAGTAATTTATTAGCAATTTCTATTTCGCCCCTTTGTACATACTCCCTTATTGAAGAAGAAGAGCAAATTTTGCCGTCAATTATTAATGGCTCTAATTTAGTCAAAGAGTATCCATATGTTTCAGAATATTTCTCTAGAGTTAATATATTACCCAATCGTTTATGACCAAAAGTGCAATTTTCTCCGACAATTATGTGTTTAGTGCCATATTTATCTATTAAAATCTTACTGATAAAGTCATCGCAGCTAACCTCAGAAAAACCTCTACTAAAATTAATAATATACAAGTAATCTATACCATAGCTGCTGATTAGTTTCTTTTTTTGTTCTTGGTCTACCAACCTAAAATTGTTTCTACCAAATAAAACAGTTGATGGGTGAGGCTCAAAAGTTAAAACTGCGGAGGGTAATCCTCTTTCTTGTGCTACCTTCTTTAGAGTGGAAATTGTAAATTCATGTCCTAAATGAATGCCATCAAAATTTCCGAAGGTTAGTGCTACATTATTTTCTATCCCTTGCTCACAATTATAAATAATTTTCATACAATTTGATATATTTCTTATATATAATAACTATATTTTAGTAAGCTACGGAGATAAATTGTGAAAAATGTTGTGATATATGTAAAGAAGGGCTGCCCATACTGCATAAGGGCAAAGGATTTACTAGATAAAAAAGGTGTGAAGTATGAAGAAATTGATGTGCTCAAAAACTCAGATTTGTTTGACGACATAAAATCAAAGTATAACGTTAGAACAGTTCCACAGATCTTTATTACTGATGACAATGGGAGTTATATTCATCATATTGCAGGAAGTGACAAATTGATGGATCTTGAAAAAGAAGGAAAGTTGGATGATATGCTAAATAATAATGACAATCACACTGATGTCACAACCTACACAAACAGCAATGATGAATGTGGAGAGTGTGTTATACCACATGATGATTTTATGTAATTTTTTACTTTTATTGTTGCTGGCATAACCACTTTAAACAATTCTTAATAAATTAAAAATACAATTCATCTAGTGAGTTTTTTTAGTGGGAAAAAATGACAAAAAATATTTCAATTATTAGTAGAAACTTAATTAGTATCGAATTAGTTAACAAACAAGATTTAGAGAATTTCATCAAGATTTTTACAGTGCTTGATAAACATATAGCAGCTAAAACACTTTTTACAGAAGAAGTGAGAATAGAGTATAAACAGCGCGACGGCATAGAAGTCGTTGAATTGCTAAAAGATACAGGCTTTACATATCATGAGGTTGAAAATGTATTGAACCATCTGAGTAAACACGTAATGGAAGTGCCCAGCAGCGTTATAGCACATACCCTTTTTGCTGCATACAATCATGCACTTGAGTTTAAAGACGTAACATTTTCCCTTTTTGAAGGATTTCCACAATTTAATATCAGAGTAAATAAGAATACCTTTATAATAACTCCTATGAGTGAAGAGAATTTGGAATTGAATTCACAAAATAGTAAAACGCTTATAGAGTCATTAAAGAGCGAAAAAAGTATTTATGATTGTATAGTGGAAGAAAATACCATTAAAGTTATAGTGCATTCTGAAATACATCAAGCTATAAATTTGATTGTAAAATCACTGATAAAGTCTCGCCTTTTAGCAAAAGAGGAAGAAGGAAAATTCAAAGAGAAATTGAGACAACTTGCCTTTAAAGATCAAGCTTTTGTTGAGTATTCCAGTATCAAAACCATCAATAGATATCCACATAATCATCCTCTGAGGAAGCATGAAAGTGTTACTAAGGATATAGAAAATATTTTATGTGATTTCATAACAAATGAGAATAGCGAGTTTGCTATAGAGCGGTTAAATAAGCTGAGCTCAGCAGTTTCTCCGGATACTCCAAGAATCATCACTAAAACTATAGATAAACTTGTTAAGTTTCACTAAGGTATACGAGAGCCTATAGACTTCTTGTATTACCTTTTGTCATCCAAGTAGCCAAGCTACTTGGTTCTTTTTTTGGATTCCAGCACTATGTACATAACTGTACAAACATTGTGGTTTCAGGTACTCATGGAAACAAAAAACTTCCTTGACAAACTCCGCCAGCCCCCTTATCATGAAACTGAAGCTATATTATTTAACTTCCCAATCTGTGCAGATTAAAATGACAAGAAGACTTGTATTTGGCGTACTATTGTTTAATTTTTGCACTATGTGCATACTATGTCTTTATAAAAATTTTGGGTTTTTACCCACATAAGCTGAAAAGCGCTTATAAAGCGTTTAAGACATCACCCAACGTCAAATTTTAAAATAAAGAGTGGAATAACTAGCTACTCCGGGGATTCTTTGTCTTTTTTTTCTGCTGGTAAATTTCTTAAACATTTATAGCTTAAGTTAGTTGCGTTTAAAAGCAGCTAAATTGCAGTGTTTAAGACTTAAAGAACGCCGATACTGAAAATAGACAATGACTAGGGCTTCTTTTGCCTTTTTTTTCGTTTGGTAAATTTCTTAATGTTTATGGCTAAAGTAACTTAGGTTCACCGACAATCGTCATCCCGCTACGTGTTAGCGGATGAGATACCGCGGCGGTATGACGGTTCGTGGCGGCATAGCAATTCGTCATCCCGCTACGTGTTAGCGGGATCTCTTGTTAGCGCCGCGGCGGTATGACGGTTAAGTAGGGTGTCATCCCAGTGCGTGACGCTAGAATCCCAAAAAAAGGATGATGTCATCCGAGTAGCTGACACTGGGATGACAGGAGAAGGTACTGACACCCTTTTGGATGGAAAGCTACTTGCATGACATCATAGGCGCACTGCCGTCATAAAGGAACCAGTGTCAAGCTACTTGAATGACAGGGAGAGAATGCTGGAGTGACAGTTCTTCAAATCGTCAGTAAACCTAAAAACTATTTGCCTTTTTCCTAGGTTATGCAAGAAGTCTAATCATTTGAAAAATAAAAATTTTTATTTAGTAATTTGTGTATAAAGGATATTATTTTACTGGTAGTGAAATAAATCAGAATGAAGTCTATTTTATTAACGAGGCCTTTATTGGATTCGTTCAATACGAGAAATATATTGAGAAAGTATGGATACAAAGTTTTTATAGAACCAGTATTCACAATAAAACACTTAAATCCTGATATATCTGCGCACGAATTTGACGTTGTAATATCCACAAGTAAAAACAGTGTAAAGGCTTTTAGTCAAATATGCAAAGTGGATGACTTTCCGATTATTACAGTTGGTAATTCAACCATGCAGACTGCAAAAAATTTGGGATTTTCTGATATAATCTCAGCAGACAGCAACGTTGATGGTCTGATATCATTCATAAAAGCTCATTATTCAAACGCAATAAAGTTCTTGTATATAAGGGGACAAGAAGTATCATGTGACCTAAAAAAGAGATTATCCGAAGAAGATTTTAATGTAAGAGAAGTTGTACTCTATAAAACAATTATTAAAAGGAGTCTAACTAATAGGTGTAAAAATTTGCTGTTGGATGGTAAAATTGATAGCGTTGCTTTTTTTTCCTCACAGACAGCAAGGATATTTTGCTCATTAGTTCTAAAAAGTGGCCTATCTCATGTGATAAACAATACAATTGCATATACCATGAGTAAGAACATTGCTGATAGTTTAAAGTTAATCAAATGGAAAAAAATTATAACATCGAGGTTACCTACTGGGGAGAGTTTAATTGATATAATTAATAAGGATTGCTGATGCTAAAGATTGCAACTTGGAATGTAAACTCCATACGTAAAAGAGTTAACCAACTTTGTAGTTTTATAGTTGAGAGTAAGATAGATATAATTTTGCTGCAAGAGATAAAATGTACGGAAGAGCAATTTCCTTATGCAGAGATAGAAAAGCTAGGGTATAAATGTGCTGTTTATGGACAAGTTGCAAGAAATGGCGTTTGTGTTTTATCTAAATATCCGATACTGGAAGAATTAAAAATTGATATTGTAGAGGGTTATCAAGAAGCACGTTATATAGAGTGCGTAATAAAGCACAATAATCAGAAGGTAAGAGTAGGGAGCGTATATGTCCCAAATGGTCAAAGCCCGGACTCTCACGCATTTGAATATAAACTCAAGTTTTTTGATAACCTATATGAAAGAATGAGCAATTTGTTGAAGAATGAAGAGTTAACTATTATAGCTGGCGATTATAATGTTGCACTGGATGAAATTGATGTTTTTGATTCAAATTTATTGAATGGCCAAGTGTGCTTTCATATAAAAGAACGTGAGAAGTTAAGAGCAATCTTGAATCTTGGGTTTAAAGACACGTTTAGAATATCCCACCCCAATTTGCAACAATTCACTTGGTGGCATTATCAAGGCAATTCACTCAGAAACAATCAAGGAATGCGAATAGATTATATGCTATTATCGCCACAAGCTGTAGATAAATTGGAAACATGCTACGTAGATGATAGATTGCGTAAGCTAGAAAACCCATCTGATCATACTCCTGTTGTATGTGCTATAGAATAATAGTAGACCTCTTACACAACTCACTTTTGGCAAACTTAGGTCTTACTTGGTTGCTGCTCTATGGTCTCTTCCCTTCGTTTGGTTTCCTTTCCTGCCCAAGATCGATCTTGCTGCTCACTCTTTTCATTTCCCCTGTTGTTTTCCTGGGAAATTTGCTCAGGAACAGGTTGTTGTTCACTCTTTTCGTTTCCTTGGGAATTTTGTTCAGAAACAGAGGTGCCTTTCTCAACTCCTGTAACTGGGGTTTTTAAAATATCATCAATGCCCTCGAGAATTTTTCCATTCAGTTTTGCTCTCTTTTCTGTATCATCTTTATCTTGTGAGCTAGGGTTATATAAAGTACCTGGTTTGTCATTTGAAAAAAGACTTTTTACTACTTTTACTTCAGCGATTAAAAGTCCAATAACAGCAATACTTAGCATAATTGGACCAGTGCCAAAAGTTAGCGTTGCAAGAACAAAAAGAGCAACAGGAAGTAAAGATTTACGTAAGAACGTTGTTACCATCTCTTCATCACTGAGTGGTGGTTCATCCTCTTCTTTTTTGTCTTTACCAAAAAATGGTACCTTCTCTAGTAAACCGTCTTTAAAAGAGCTAAAAAAGTTTTTAGGATCTACCTTTACTTCAAGTGGCCACCCAGCAAGCTTTATGAATGAATCTTTAGCTTCTGTACCGCGTATATCAGCTACACAATCATCTACTACTGCCTTTATTTCACCATTTTCTAAATTCTCTTCACTAGCTAAATTTTTTTCTCTAATTTTTTTAGATACGGAAAGTAAAAACTGAAGAAAATTTTCTTCACTTAGTAACTTTATATCTTCTGGCTTGACATTTTTGAATATACCTTCATGATTTTTTGATATAAAAGTAAAAATTTTCTTTTCATTTCCATTTTGTAATCGCTCTAATCGTTCGTATAATGACTTCAGATTACTCTGTAATTTTTGTTTTTCTTGATCTGAAAGTTCTTCTTTCAATTTCTGTTCCTTCTTTTCTATTTCCTGTTTCGTTTGCTTTTCTAGATTTTCTGGATTTTCTAAAATATCTAAGAAAGCACGATAGATTAACTGGTGCTCCTCGTTTTTAAATTTAAAAACTTTCTCATCTTTGTTAGTTACCTGAGTAGGTAATTTTGGAGGTTTTGAGCTTTTTACTTGTGGGCCTGTCATGGCTGACCTATTTACATTTGCTATGTTCTATTCTAACATATTTTTCGTATTAGTTCAAATGATTTATACCCCTAGAATCCATGGCATTTAAATCATAATTAAGAAAAGCCCCAGTTGTTGCTAATTTTCACCTCTACTTCAAGTGGTACAGAAATCTTCACTGCATTTTCCATTATATCTTTCATAAGTTTTGCTGTTTCTTGTACCTTTTCGTCTTCTACTTCAACCAATAGTTCATCGTGAACTTGGAGGATTATTTTACCTGCTTTTAACTGGTCAAAAAGCTGAATCGTCGCACGTTTTATTATATCAGCGGCGGTTCCTTGCAGTGGTGCGTTTATTGCTGCCCTTTCTGCAAATTGTCTTATATAAGGAATTGTATTGTTTATGTCTCTTACAAAGCATCTCCTGCCAAACAAAGTTTCTACATAACCATGCAATCTTGCGATAGACACTGCTTTTTCCATATAGGCCTTTATTTCTGGGTAACAGGAAAAATAGTAATTAATGTATTCAGCAGCCTCTTGAAAGGTAATTCCAAGTCGCTTTGCAAGACCAAATGGGCTAATGCCATATATAATTCCAAAATTAATCGATTTTGCTTTGCGTCTTAATTGCTCATCTATTTCTTGCACTCCAAAAACTTGCCTTGCGGTGATCTCATGAATATCTTGTCCGTTTGCAAAAGCTTCTTTAAATGCTGCAACGTTTGCAACGTGTGCCAGGAGTCTTAATTCTATTTGCGAATAGTCAGCAGAGATTATCTTGCACCCTTTTGGCGCAATAAATGCTTGTCTGATAAGATTTCCCTCTTCGCTTCTGATAGGAATGTTCTGTAAATTAGGATTGCTGGAGCTCAGCCTTCCAGTTGCAGTTGCAGTCGTTGAAAAGTTTGTGTGTATCCTACCATTAAGTGGATCAACCTGCTTTATTAATGCATCAGTGTAGGTACTCTTCAATTTACTTGAATGTCGCCAATTTAGAATTTTACTTGCGATTTCTACTCCTTCTTCTTCGAGTGCCTCTAGAACTTCATAATTGGTGCTATACGATCCAGACTTTTTTGACTTCTTCTTTTTACTGAGCCCCATTTTATTGAACAAAACATCACTTAATTGTTTTGGCGAAGCAATATTAAATCTTTCTCCTGCCAAATTATATATCTCATCTTCAAGCACGGCAATTACCTGCTGAAATTTATCGGACAGCTCCTGTAATTTTTGTATGTTAAGTAATATCCCATTTTTCTCCATATCAAATATTACTTTCATAAGTGGCTTATCGAAGCGCTCGTAAATTGTGAACAATTTTTCCTGAAATAACCTCTGCTTTAGCTTTTCATGAATTGCTATTAAAGTTTTTGCCGAGAAAATTTCTGTATTTCCGCTCAAATTATGCGCAACTATGTTTGGAATACTGTGATCGTGTTTTCCTGTGTCAAGGCTATACGACATTATCACCAAATCATCAACTGAATCTAGAATCTTCTCCACTGCAGGAAAGATTTTCCTCATCTCTTTAATGTTATGTATTATTTTAAGCACCCCATTTGAGAGTAAAGTTGAGTTAATTATAATGAGTGCATCTTGTATGCCGTCTTGCTCTATATAAAAAATATTACTTTCGCTATAAGATAAACTTAATACATTGTTTTCAAGGCGGTAATGAATTGCAATTTTGCCTTCATATCTACAATGCTCTAAAAATTTCTCTAACTCTTCACTACTATATTCTGTTTTCTTTTCTGTGCTAGATCCATTATAAGAAAAAAGCTTTTCCATTTTACCTATTAAGGAATTGAATTCATACTTCTTTAAAAAGGACAATAATTTCTCCATACTTGGAGAATGGACTTCATATTTTGCAATATCATGCTGAAGGTCTACTTTTTCGCATAGTGATAAAAGTTCTCTTGAAATTAGTGCTTTTTCCTTATGTTCGGTAAGAATATTACGAATCCTCGTTTGCTCGATGTTATCAATGTTCTCTATAATATTATTCAATGAATCAAATTCATCTAGTAATTTAGCTGCAGTCTTCGGACCTATTCCCGGAACGCCTGGAATGTTGTCGGATGCATCACCAGTTAGAGAAAATAAATCAAGAAGCTTATGTGAGTTTACACCAAATTTTTCTATTACTTGTTTTTCATCTATGTATATATTTTTAATGGGGTCGAATATTAAAATATTGTGGTTCAAGAGTTGAAATAAATCTTTATCTGATGAAACGACTACCACTTTAAAGTCTTGGTAATTGGCGTATTTTGCAGCTAGTGTTGCGATTATGTCATCTGCTTCATAACCTTCAATTTCTTCATAGCTGAGGTTAAAAGCTTCTACAGCTTCCCTCAGTATGGTAAACTGTGGCATTAGATCCTCAGGAGGCGTTACTCTGTTTGCTTTGTACTTAGGATATAAATCGTGCCTAAAATTCTTTTTCCCTGCATCAAGTGCTATAGTTAAGTAGTCCGAATGGGCAATGTACTTAAGAACCATATTCAGAAAGCCATATACACCACCTATTGGCATTCCTGTTGTGGTAATTAAGTGAGGTAGTACATAGTAAGCTCTGAAAAGAAAACCATAGCCATCGATGATTGTGAAAGTTTTTTCTTTCATTGTAGATATTTATACGTGCTTTTGATGGTTCACTATTTAGCTGCGAAAATCAAGTTTTTGTTTTTGAGTGTTGTAAGAGATTTTGCCGAAAATAGCGTTTATGCATGGTTATACCAATTAGACTTCTTGCATAACCATATAACATTGGGAATAGAAACAAAAAACTTACTTGACAAACTCCGCCAGTCCTCTTATCATGAAACTGAAGGTATTCAGTTATCTTCATCTGTGCAGATTAAACAGCAAGAAAACAACGTAGTTGGCGTCTTATTTTTAATTTTTTGCACTATGTGCACCTTATGTCTTCATAACATTTCTGGGTTTTTACCTATATAAGCTGAAACGCGCTGTTTAAGACAGTATAGAATGACAACTAGCTAACGCGGGGTTTCTTTTGTCTTTTTTTTATTTGGTAAATTTCTTAATGTTTATAGCTAAACGACAACCGTCATCCCTGTAAAGGTCAAGTATCCCGCTACGTGTTAGCGGGATCTGCTGTGGCGACATAAACTCAAATCATTTCAAATTTCAATCCAAAGAGGTATCATTATGTCAAATAACTTCAATTTTAAAGAATTTTTTCACCATTACGAAGCAAATAGTACGTCAGATGATATACAACGGTACTGTATACTCTGGAAATCAGTAATAGTGCAGGCAACGATTGATGCAACAAGTAACTGTAAAAAAACAGAAAGCTTGGTGGAAAAACGTAAAGCGATTTCTTGGTTATCAGATCTTAGTCAAGATTTTGTGCACACATGTATATTGGCTGATTGTGATCCGGTATACGTAAAAAACAAAATACAACCAATTTTAAAAAGCCTTACTAGATAAAGCCTTTTCAATGAGGTTTACTCCTTTTACCGAAAAAAATATCATTCAATCTCCTATCTATAGTTGTCTCTATATCTTTGATTAATAGCTGCTTTATCATGTTTACTTTCCGCTTTGCATCTTGAGCGTGATACTCATTGTTGCCACTGTTATTGCTGTAATTATTCTTGTCACTATAACTACTGCCACTTGGTTTACTACTGCTACTACCCTTTTTTCTTCTTGTGATTATGAACATAAGTATCCGTATTATCTTTTCCTTTAAAAAGGACTTCCAGCCTGTGCTAAGGAACAACTTATAGAGAAAATGCGGAGTAAGAAACGCCACTAATATTCGAATAGAAATTCCGTAACCGAGATCTTCCCTATTTTCATAATACCACTTGCAATATTGAAACAAACGGTAAAACGCATTTTTGAAAGAGCCAAATTCTACAGCATACCAAAAACCATTGCTGAGAAACATGAGTACAATGCTGAACGTGTAAAGATACATTGTGCAGAGAAACAGCTTTACAACTATATCTTTTAAGCTGCCTAGTATATAATTAAATAATCTTAATTTATAGAAAAGTGATATCATTTCACACCCACTTCAACATGGCTGGGGTGGAAGGATTCGAACCTTCGCGTGGCGGTATCAAAAACCGCTGCCTTACCACTTGGCTACACCCCAATACTACTTACATTAATAACACTATTAGCCCAATTAGTAAAAGATTTATTTGCTCTTTCTATGGGCATCACAGCAATAGCTGGCTGATCATAAGAATGCATTGCTTCGATTTTTTTTACAATTTTATCAACTTGATCATTTTTGCTTTTCATAATTGCTACTACTTCACAACTATTACTAATTTTACCTTCCCATAAATACAGAGAATTTACTTCAGTTACACATACAATTAACTTCTCGTTTAACAATTCTTCAGAAATAGTTTTAGCCTCATTTAAATTTGAAAAAGTTGAAAACTAAACTATTCATTAGAATTTACATAAACACATTGCTACTATACTCTACCGAGGTTTATTCATCAAGAGAAAATAGATTAGATTTTTCTGTTATTCCAGCACTCTCTTCTGCGCTTACTATTACCCACAAATATAAATGGATTTATAAATAGAGTATTACAATATTAAAGTTTGCAATATTGAGGGTATAAAATGGCGAACAAAAGTAATGAATGGGCTAAAGATGAATTTGGAGATGCAGTACTTGGAGATAAAAGATTAACTGACCGGTTAGTAACTCTTGCTGATAGTCTGGCAAGTTTACCTGAAAGCTCAATTAATCAGGCATGCGGAAGTTGGTCAGAAGCAAAAGCAGCATATCGTTTTTTTCAAAATGAAAATGTAAAAGAAAGTGATATTTTAGCTTCACATGTTGCTAAAACAGCTGAAAGAACGAAAGCTCACAAAAGGGTTCTTGTGATTCAAGATACAAGTTATATTTCATATACTCACCATAAAAAAACAAGTGGGTTGGGAGATATCTCAAGAAAAAGGGGAACCTAAAGGAATTATAATGCATACAGCCTTTGCTGTGAGTACAGAAGGCTTGGCGCTAGGAATAAAAGGTTTATTTGAGGCCTACTATTTCTGAAGAAGATAAAAGCCAGATCAAGAAAAACGATACTATTCATATTGAAGATAAAGAGAGTATAAAGTGGATAGAAACTTTAAAAAAAACAAATAGTAGTATGGATTCATCTCAGGCTGAAACTATAACTATATGCGATAGAGAAGCAGATATGTATGATTTTTTCGAACTTGCACATAGTCTTAACTCAGCAGTTTTAGTAAGAGCTTGCCAAAATAGAGTAGTAAACAGAAAGTATCGATGTCCTAGAAAAAACAAACAAAAGTTATGGGAAGTCCTCCTCTTGTGCGGGTACAATAGAAGCTGCAATTCCCGCAAAAGATGATAAGCCAAAAAGGACGGCATATTTAGAAGTTAGATTTGGAAGGTTTATGATGAATCCATCTAAAAATAATATTAGGCACAGGACAGAAAAATTACCTAATCTACCATTTTATGCAGTCTATGTTACTGAAAAAAATCCTTTCCCTGGAATAGATACACTAGAGTGGATGCTTTTAACAAACCTTCCAGTCAATACATTTGACGAGGCTGTTGAAAAAGTTAGTTGGTATTGCCTTAGATGGAAGATAGAGATATTTCATAAAATCTTAAAATCTGGTCTAAAAGTTGAGGAGTGTAGACTTGAAACAGCAGAAAGATTAATGCGGTATTTAACAGTTATGAGTATTATCGCTTGGAGAATTTTATTTATTACATCAATTGCAAGCAACATTACCGTGTACTGCCTTATTGGCTGAAGAAGAGTGGAAAGTTTTATACGTTAAAATACATAAGAGACCATGCCCTAATATAGCACCTACTATAAAAGAAATGGATTGCTCAATTAGGTGGTTATTTAGCAAGGAAAAGTGATTTAGAGCCAGGACCTTCTGCTCTTTGGAAAGGATGGAAACGTCTCTTTGATTTGGCAGAAGGATGGAGGCTCGCTCATGAATTTTATACTTGTGGGTAATAGTAAGGTGTTTGACGAGGCGGGAGCTGGAAACGTTAACATGGGAATTTGGATTGAGGCCCACAGTGAAAACGACGGAATAGCCACTAAACCCTAAAGGAGGCGCGCCAGTTCTCGACCCTACATAAACAATTTGAAGGCTTTTCTAAAATGGTTTGTAAACATTTTGTATTTGAATATTAGCTTCTATTTTTTTGCATTATCTACTCTGTGAGTTGCTTTTGTGCATGCTTGATCAATTACGTTTTTTAAAATTTTTTTTTTGTAATTTTATCCAACCATGTAGGCAATAAAAATCTATTTATTATAGAAACAGAATTTAAAGAGTAGATAAAATATATACAAACTATATAGTTTAATTGAAATTTAAAGATATGTAATTATAAAACAGTATTACAAAGTGGGTACTTCAATAAGATAATTATTATGGATACAGAAAAATATCACTATACACTTGAGCAAATTCCTGCAAATCGCAGGTTAGTTGAAGGACTCCATTCGCATGGGAAAATTACGCAAGAGGCTAGAGAGTATGCCTTAACTCTTCTTTATCCTCACAATCAATGGGGTTTATGGATATCTAGGTTACTACTAACTGTCGGTGTAGTGCTTATATTGTGTGGTATAGTCTGTTTCTTTGCTTTTAATTGGACAAAAATTACTTCAGCTATGAAGCTTTTTTCTATCCAATTTTTTATTATTTCCTGTCTCATCGGAGTCTATTTCCATTCTTTACAACACGCTAATGGGCAAGTATTGTTACTTTCTGCAAGTGTATTGGTAGGTGTGTTTATGGCAGTATTCGGACAGATTTATCAGACTGGTGCAGATTCCTATCAGCTTTTCATGATGTGGTCACTGCTAACGATCGGCTGGACACTTATCTCTAATTTTGCTGCACAATGGATTTTATGGCTGGTGATTACCAACATCTTTCTTGTATTATGGTGGGAACAAGCAGCTTTGCCTACTAGCGAAATGGAGTTTATGATCTTTTCCTACTTAGCCATTCTCAATGGTATTGCTTTGGCACTACGTGAATATTTTGCCACGGTAAAAACGTACGAATGGCTTGCCGTACGATGGACAAGAGTAGTGCTCACCATTGCAACGTTATTGATCATGCTAATTCCTAGCATAGTTTGGATAGACGAACCAAACTATGCTACAAAATCTATTAAGTTGAGTAGTATTATTGGCCTTATTGGACATGGATCAGCATATTTCTTCTATCGCTATAGGTTGTTGGATATGTGGTCATTAGCCGCTGTAGTGCTTTCCATCTGCTTTATTTTGGAAGCAGCAGTTTTCAAGATACTTTATGAAATGCTTGATGGAAGTGCGATTATGTTTCTATTGATGAGTTTGACAACACTTAGTGTATTCACTTATGCCATAACATATTTACGAAAAATAGTAAAAGAAATGGAGATTGATCATGTCTAACAAATACAATGCAGCACATCTACTTCAACAGCTAAATAGCAAAGGTTTTGCCATTGATAATGGGCTGTCTGATTTTATTATCAGTCAACAAAAAGAGAAGGAGCTGCCAATTTATCTGAGAGTTGTGATTGGTATTGGTGCATTTATCATATCGGTATGTTTTATTTGCTTTTTAAGTGCTGCTAGTATTATTGACTTCGCTAATGAGAAAGGGCTGATTATTTGGGGAATGGTCTTCGTCGCTGGGGCTATAGGGTTACAAAAGATTGCTGATCACAATGATATGATCAAACACAGTTTTTACATGCAGCTTTCGTTTGCATTGATGGTAGTCGGCAAGACCATTTTTGTGTACGGTTTTGGGGAAATGTTGAATTCTTGTTGGGGTATAACCTTAGCTTTACTTATTATCGTTAGCATCACGTACCACATTTATCGAATATCAATTGATCGCTTCCTCTCCTCTTTTGCTGTGCTGTTTTCCATCTTAATAAATATATATATTATTGTAAATAAAGATGGAGGTTCAATAGATTTGCTGTTAAACAGCTTCTTCTTATTCCAGTTAGCTAGTGCGGCCATTCTGCTGACGCATGGAAAAATTAAGCGTGATTATATTCCTATCTCTTATGCATTCGTCTTTTCACTCTGCGCTACTGTACTGTATTTGGACTGTGCAGAACTTGTAAATTCGCAACATAAAGAACTAATTTACCCTGGCTTCATCAAAATGGCATTGGCCAGTGGACTGATTGCCTTATTTGGCTGGGCTGCAGGTAGTATAGAAAAACTAAAACACGGACCATTGATACTGGCATCTATAGGTGCAGTAATCTTGGGATTAATTTCAAACTCAGGTATATTACTTACTATTGGATTAATGGTACTCGGCTACAGCAAACATGAAAAATTACTAATCATAGCAGGAGCCTTATTCATGCCGGTATTCTTGTTCTTATACTACTATACACTCAATATTTCCTTAATGGAGAAATCTTATATTCTTATAGGAAGCGGAATCGTACTGTTGGCAGGAAGATTTTATTTGCGCAATAAAGGCTGGGGCACATCATGCGCACAAAAGTGATGATTGTGTTATCTGTAATTGTTCTGGTAGCTATGAATTATGGCATTTACGAAAAAGAACAGATCAAAAAACATGGTGAAACTCTATTGCTTGAACTTACTCCTGCTGATCCGCGCTCGCTTATGCAAGGGGACTATATGCAATTTAGGTATGCTATAGAGCGTAATACGCCTATACAAGAGCTGGCACCACATCAGAAACGTGGATATATGGTGATTAGCCCAGATGAGAATAACGTAGCACAATTTGTCCGCTTTCATGATAAAGGGAAAAATTTGATCTCTGGTGAGAAATTATTATATTTCCGCAGGCAGTATGACATACGCATCATTCCTAATTCATTCTTTTTTCAGGAGGGACACGCTCAGCATTATCAAAATGCTAAATATGGTTTATTTAAATTCGACAATTCAGGCAATTATCTACTTGTTGGATTAGCAGATCAGAATAGGCAAGAAATAGTTGTTAAAACGTCAATTGCGGATTAAGGAATGAAGAAAGAACGAAAAATACTGGGCTTTTTCTTTCTAAGTCCTGTGTACAAAATTCAGGCATTGCTAACTTGACCTTAGCAAGAAAAAGGTGGCGGAAAAGTCAGGAATGTCTTTTACAAATAAGGACAGCACTAATAGACCTCTTTCAAAATTGGCAAAGAGCAAAAATTAGTATAAAATCATACATTTAAAAGTATGAGATATGAACAAAACAAGGAATTAGATAATGAAGAATTTCGGCGGCTGACAGGAGTAAAAAGGTCAACATTTAATAAAATGGTAGAAATTATAGATGAAGAAGATAGACGAAAAAAAGCAAGGAGTGGGCGCAAAAGCAAGCTCTGTATAGAAGACAGGCTATTTATGGCATTGGAATATTTGCGAGAATATCGGACATATTTCCACATTGGTCGAAGTTATGGTATGAGCGAAAGTACGACCTATAAAATAATAAAGTGGATTGAAGATACATTGGTAAAACATCCAGATTTTGCGTTGCCAGGACGAAAAGAACTTCTAAAAAGCGATATGGAATATAGTGATCGATGCAACAGAAACTCCTGTGGAAAGACCCAAAAAAAGTAAAAACGGTTTTATTCAGGAAAAAAGAAAAAGCACAGTATAAAAACACAAATAATTGCAGAAAAGAAAAGCAAAAAGATCATTTGCACATCTTTCTCAAATGGATGATTTTCGGCTTTTTAAGGAGTCAAGAATGCACATAGTCCCGGACATGAAAGTTTTAGCTGATTCACAGAGGAATGCAAAAGATACATAAAAATGTTGAATTACCGTACAGGAAGACGAAAAAGAAGCAGTTGAATAAGGTAGAAAAGAAAGAAAATCAAGAGCTTGCAAGTCAAAGAGTTGTGGTTGAGAATGTTATAGGTTTGCTGAAAAGATTCAAAATTATCGCAGATCGATATCGAAATAGACGAAAACGTTTTGGATTGAGATTTAACCTTATTGCTGGAATTTATAATTGGGAGTTGTAGATCTGAAGTTTCGAAAGAGGTCTAGTGTTAATTCAGATCTTTTGTCAACCTAATCAACCCCATATATATGTTTTTTTTGTACCCATGCTTTGCGTTTTGGGGTGGAAAGAAAGCACCATTCTTCGTTGCATTTTTCTATCTTCATCACAATAAACTTGTCTATTTTCATAGTAATCTTGCTGTCTACACTCTGTTTTTGATATCCATAAGTATCTTCTTTTATCATTGCGCGGCGCTTATCACTAAGCAGATAGCCTTTTATCCATCCACAGTCTTCATCTATATCGCAGACCTTTTTCCAACTCTCAAACTCTTCTATCACTCTCAGGGGCAGATTTTTGCAAGTGTATATCCATTTTATAGGATAGTGAAACCCTGGCCCCGTTCTCATGTTGATCTTACTTGATTTTGTTGAAACAAAGTTATTAGCAAACAAGCTATGGCTAAATAATAAAAACAATAGGATAATCAGTGTCACGCACTGGGATGACGTGAGGGATAGTTTATTCGTCATAATTCACGATTAGGTTGACATAAGATAAAGAGTAAATTAAAAATTGAATAGATCTTTAAATACAAAATCAATGCCTATAGAAATATTGATGCCTGCTCTTTCTCCGACAATGAGCAAAACTGGAGGAAAAATTGTTAAGTGGCATAAAAAAGAACAAGACAAAGTTGAAGTAGGCGATGTAATTGCTGAGATAGAGACTGATAAAGCCATAATGGAGTTTGAATCTGTGGATGAAGGAGTCATAGCAAAAATTTTAGTAACAGAAGGAACAAGTGGCGTGCCTGTAAATCAACTGATAGCTTTAATGCTGGAAGAAGGAGAAGATGAAAGTGCACTCGGTAACTATGTTTCAACTTCTGCTACCAATATTGAAGCTAAGAAAGAAGTTGAAACCAATCCCTCAGTGCCATCCAACTCCTCAACATCGTCCAATTTTTCAGTGTCATCGAACTCCTCAATATCATCCAACTCTCCAATGTCATCGAACTCCTCAATGTCATCCCAGTGCGTGACACTGGGATCCAGCTCCTCAATGTCATCCAACTCTCCAGTGTCATCCCAGTGCTTGACACTGGGATCTAGAAAAGAGGAAGGAACAGAAGGTAGAACAAAAATAAGTCCATTAGCTAAGAAAATAGCTCAAAATGAAGGGGTTAACGTGCAGCAATTAAAAGGTACAGGTCCATACGGTCGCATAATTAAGGCTGATGTGTTGGAGTTTTTAGACAGTGGTATACGCACTGAAAGTCCTGAGATAGTTGAAGTAAGTAACATGCGCCAAGTGATAGCACAGCGCCTGACTGAATCCAAACAGAATGTTCCACATTTTTATTTAACTGTAGATTGCCAGGTTGATAAGTTAATATCGTTAAAAAACGAGATTAACTCAGCAGATGAAAACAATAAAGTAACAATTAATGACTTAATTATAAAAGCTGTGGCTTTTAGCATGAAAAAATTTCCTGATATAAATTCTTCGTGGATAGATAATAAAATACTTAAATACTCGAATGTAGATATTTCAATCGCTGTGGCACTTGAAGATGGGCTAATTACTCCTATAGTAAAAAATGCTGATAAAAAGGGTATTTTATCTATATCAAAAGAAGTGAAAGATTTAGTAAGCAGAGCAAGATCTGGAAAATTAAGGCCAGAAGAATTTCAAGGAGGTGGGTTTACTATTTCTAATTTAGGAATGTTTGGTATAAAAGCCTTCAGTGCTATAATCAATCCGCCGCAATCTTGCATTATGGCAGTTGGTGCATCCAAAAAACAACCAATTGTTATGAATGAGAAAATAGAGATAGCAGAAATAATGACAGTAACACTTTCTGTTGACCATAGAACGGTTGATGGAGCACTCGGAGCAAAATTTTTAAACGCTTTTAAGCATTATATAGAGAATCCTCTGGCAATGCTTATTTGAAACCTATTAGCATTATTATTACAAAATTAATACCTCTAAGTTTATAATTTTATTAGTTAATAGGTTTAGAGGTAAAAAAATGAATACTACAGTAGAAAAAAATAATCCAGAAATTTTTCCTAAAAATGAAAACTCAAAAGGCATGGTTGCCCCACCAAGAGCACCAGAGACCAAGTTATCGTCGCAGAATGAGTTAGAAAAAATAGTGAAGCTTAATCCACCTGTTCCTCCGAAATCTTCCCAAGCTAAATTTGCTGGAATAAAAGCGATTTTTGAGCAAAATGCATCTCATTCCCAAGCAAATGATAGTAATAAAACAGTGAGTAGCAATCTTGGAAGAACATTTGGCCCAACAATGCAAAATTTGATGAAAAATCATAATATTGACATTCATGAAAGCACTAATAAATTAAATGCCAGAGAGAAAGCTGATTCTGCTGTTCCAAAGCCTAATGTTATGGAAGAAAAGAAAGTTACTTTAGCTGCAGAAAATGAATTGGAAACCGTAAAATTTCTCAAAACACTAAGCAAGAAAGAAAGAGAAAACCTAGGTTTTTCTCCTAAACAGCAAAAGGTTGAGACTAGCAAAAAAACTTACAATCCTCTTGATTGGAATCCAATCTATCAAGGTAAAAAGCGCTTTAGCTTAGACAATATGTCAAGTAATTCGTCTTCATGTAGTGAAAAAAGCAATATTTCAGATATAAGCGATAAGTCTAATAATTCAAACATTGTCAGATGTAATATTACTAGGAGTAACAGTAAGGAAGACCTTCGTAAACCTGATGCTTCACATAATGACAAATCTGCAGGTAAAAAATTATCTAATGTCAACGTAAGCGAATTAATCAGAAAGTTTGAACAAGGTAATAATATAGTAAAGACCCCAGTTGCGGATTAATCAATATAGTAAAATCTAGAAATACAGGGCTTTTTAGGCTTCATGGAATATGAAACTAATGTGGAAAAGACGTGCACCAAGAAATTTATTGGAGACCTGTGCCTTGAATGCTCAAGCTCAAGTCTGTCTTTTAGGTAGCCAAAAACTGTTTCAATAATCGACCTTTTTCTTAAAAAAATCTTTTCTTCAAGTAGCATTAATGTGTTTTTCATACCTTTTTTTACTTTGGTAACGAGTTTTAGTCCTCTATCGAAGAGTTTTGCAAAGAGCTCTTTCTTTATATAGCCCTTATCACCAAACAAAAGACCAGTCAGTTTTTCAGTTAATTTTGGTACTGGTTTTCTGTCGTCAACGTTACCTTTAGTAAGTGTAACTCCTTGAATTTCACCTTTTTCATTAATTACCATATGCAATTTAAAACCAAAAAACCAGCCATATGTAGTCTTTCCAAGCTTTGCCAATCCTTTGAAAACTTTGTTTCTTGAGATTCTTTTTGGATGGCAAACAGCGATAGATGTTGCATCTATGTACGAAATCCCTGTCATTTTCGACTGCTCACATAGCCATTGCAAAAGTAATGCTAAATACCATAAAACCCTCGGTTTTAGCCTAATAAATCTACTATATGTTGGCAAATTTTGAAACTCAGATCCATATAGTGCTTTCAAATAATATGTATAGAAAGATTTAAAGTCCTCACATCTAGATTGTTGATAAAGTAAAATTATAGTAAGAATTTCAGAATGCGTAATCTCTGGCGTTCTGGTAGGTTTTTTACTGTTTGGCAGGAGTTTTTCTGCGAAATTTTTGTTTATAGCCTTGCAAAAATCGTCTACAAAGCAAAATAATTCTGTTACATTTTTATTCATGGGTAACCTCTCTACTTTTTGATAATATGTTTCCGGAGTTTACCCTATTTCCCTATCTTTTTCACTGACTTCTAATCCGCAACTGGGGTTAAAGGGGCGTTAATCAAATATTACCCTATCTTTGTATATGCAAAGGTAGGGTATCTTTTCAAAATATTATATCCTTTATGTATCCGTTCAGCCAATGGCGTCAACTTAAGGACATTTTAGACTTCTTTGTTGAAATAAAACAGCAACAAAAGTGCTATTTATTGCAGCTTTTAGGTAATTTAATGGTAAAAATTTTAGAGAGAAATTTTATACACTATCACCGATATTTTTCCTTAAGTTGACGCCATTGGCTGAACGGACACGATTTCTTCTCCAAACTCTGCTGAAAATTCTTATACATATTAAAAACATCTTGATAATTGAGGTGAGTGTAAATTTGAGTAGTTTCCAGGCTTGAGTGGCCAAGCAGTTGTTGTATTGATCTTATGTCAATATCTTCCTGAAGCAAATGAGTAGCAAAACTATGGCGAAATGCATGTGGAGATAAAATTTCTGGTAAATTTAACATTCTCCTTATTTTTTGCAAACGATTAGCCACATAAGTTCTTCCCAATTTTTTTCCTCTTACTCCCACAAAAAGATGTTGTGCTTCATCAAGGTAAGGACAGGCTTTTACATATTCTTGTATACATTTTTTTACTACTGGGAGAATGAATACCTGCCTTTGTTTATCTCCTTTACCTGTTACTATTAAACTTTCATTGTTAATATCACTAACCCTAAGGTTCAACGCTTCACTGATTCTTAAGCCTGTACCATATAGCAGGACGATAATCGCAATTTCTCTTTTTACCACCCAAGGTTCGCCCAGGTCGGATAGTTTCATTTCTTTCAATAAAGTTTTTATATTAGATATTGAAAGTGCTTTGGGCAAAGTTCTTCTCTGAATTGGCCTTGATAAAGAGAATACGGCCTCATTGTCTATATCGTAATTATTTTTTATATACTTGAAGAAATTTCTGATTACTGAGAGTGCTCGAGTGTTGGATCTTGCATTCACACCTCTTGCGTAACGAGAGGTAAGCCAACTTCTGAGCTCAGGTACGCTCAATTTTTCCAAAGTGCCGACATTTACTTCTCCACCAATGTGAGTATTTAGGAAACTTATAAGATCCTTCAAGTCCCTCATGTATGACTCTAAAGTGTTTGGTGAATAAGATCTGTTGCACCTCAGCCACTCATGCCATTTTTCAATGATTGAACCGAGGTCCACAATTATTTTTTAAAGAAAGCATCAATGCACGCATCTCGAAAGGCTTCATTTATATCAGGATGAGAGTGGCAAATTCTGTATATATCCTCTGCTGCTGCGCCATATGCCATTGCAACCGCTGCTTCGTTGATTAGCGTATCAGCGTATGCCCCTATGATATGCACACCGAGTATTGTATCTGCTCTGCTACAAGTCAGCACTTTCACGAATCCTTCAGCATCATCAGTGATTTTTGCTCTGCCATTTGCAGCAAATTGACACTTACCCACTTTGTATTCACGGCCAGCATTTTTGAGTTCCTCTTCGGTTTTACCAATCGAAGAAACTGCAGGGTGAGTGTAAATGACAGATGGTATGATTTCATAATCAACGTGAGGTAATTGTCCTGCTATTATTTCCGCAACTGCAACTCCCTCTTCCTCTGCTTTATGAGCAAGCATTGCTCCACCGATCACATCACCAATAGCAAATATTCCTTTCACATTAGTTTCATATCTGTTGTTAACTTGAACGAAACCACGATTATCTTTTTTTATTTTTTCAAGACCCTCAGTGCATGGTTTGCGCCCTGCCGCCACCAATACCTTATCCGCCTCTATAGTGTTTGTTTGATTATCTTTTACAGAGCAAACTTTCACACTCAAAGAGTTACTACTTTGTTTTATTCCCTCAACTTTAGTGCTAAGTAAAAATTTTATTCCTTGTTTTTGTAGACTAGAAAGTAGAGACTTACTTAATTCTCCATCCATTGCTGCAGCGATTCTGTCAAAAAATTCTACTACAGTGACTTCAGACCCTAGCCTGCTCCATACAGAAGACATTTCAAGCCCTATTGCCCCGGCTCCGATTACGACAAGTTTTTTTGGTACTTCAGTTAAAGATAGTGCACCAGTAGACGAAATAATGTCTTTCTCATCGATATTAATTCCTGGCAGAGAAATAACGTCAGAACCGGTTGCAATTACTATATTTTTTGCCTTCAGCACCTTACCTTCAACTGAAACCTCAAGATTACCTTGGTCAAAAGAAGCAAGCCCATTGACTTTAGTGATTTTGTGAAGGTTAAACAGATATTCTATACCTTTTCCAAGTTCCTGAACTCTGGCATCCTTATAGCCTAGCATTTCTTTTAAGTCGAAACTTGCGTCCTTAATTTTTATGCCAAGCTTTGACAGATCATTTTTCGTGTGAGCATACTGATAGGAAGAGTGGAGCAATGCTTTGGAGGGTATGCACCCCACTCGCAGGCATGTGCCACCAAAAATGCTATTTTTATCTATACAGGCAACTTTCAATCCAAGTTTTGCAGCAGCGATAGCACACTTATAACCGCCTGGACCACCACCTATAACAATCAGATCATAATCAATCATAAAGAACAAACCTATTTTCTAAAGAATAAACACCATTTCCCTCAGTTGTTACATATATTTTATCGTTAGTAAACACTGGAGTGTGAAACACATTACCAGGTACTTTGACTACCTTTCCTGCACTTTCAGATCCAGGAAAAGCAAGCATTGAACCTTTATTGCTTGTCACCCACAGTGTATGGGCATGAATAATTGGAGCAAACAATTGCGTATTTTCTATTAAATCAGATGCCCAGACTGTTTCTCCATTTTTTATATCCAGGCCAATTATTTTATTATCTTTGGTCACTATAAAGATTCTGCCACCGGCTCTTTGTTTCTCTGCAGGGATAAGAGGACTGTAATATGATTCAATGTCTGATACACTTTTTACTTGCAGTGACTTTGACCATAAAATATTTCCTGATTTTACGTCAATACCATAAATATAAGAATTATTTGTAGCTATTAAAGTATCGCCAAGCACTCTCGGTGTAGTAGTTACATCTGTGAGCTGTGTATCCAAAAGGTTTGTAGCCAATTTTTGGCTCCACAATTTTTTACCATCTTCGTCAAAAGCTATTAACTCACCATTTGAAAATGGTGCTATTATTTTATCATTAGAAATTGCTGGCGATATGGAATACAAACCTCGAACCTCATTGATACCGTTTTGATAAGTCCAAACGGAGCTGCCGTCTTTTATATCAAACACGTACAGATAATTATCAATAGTCAATACTACCAATTTATTATTTATTACTGCTGCTTTCCCTCTTACTGGAGCTCTCAATTCTTTTTCCCACTGAATCTCGCCGGTTTTTGCATCTATTGTGTGTAGAACGTTATCCACTATAAAGAAAACATTTCCTCCGTGACACAATAGGCTCATGTTACCAATTTTTTTCCTATGTGAGAGGTGTAATTTCCAATTCATAGCCTTTGAGTTATCAATATCAAAGGAATATAAAGCGCCGTGCTTGTCTGGTAAAATAACGCTATTTTCTGTAAGCACTGGAGCTACATATCCTTGAGATAGTTTTTTATCCACTAGACTTATTCGCTCACTTGCCATTGTATAGTTGCTACACAGTAACATTATTATAATAATTATTACTTTCATTACTTAGTTGAGAACAAGATTTATTAATATACATACTAGAAATCTTAATCACAATGAAAATGTTCTTGTTGTACGTTGAAACATTGATTTATGAACAAAATATCACATTATTATGTAAAACTATACTCTTAGAGCTCATCCACTATGCGGCAACTTGCATAGCTGTACGAACATTCATTTTTGAAGGTAAACTGCACAGCAAATGGTGTCATGCAAGTAGCTGACACTGGAATGACAACATTCGTTTCGTTAAACACAAATGTTCATGCAGTGATGTGATCTTCATTAGTTACATCTGCAATCAGGCTTCCTAAAAATACTTTGTAGCCAATCAATCCTTGAGTATAAAAAAAATTCCTTTAATAATAAGGCATGCTAATCAGGAATTTAATCAAACAAGCAACGGGAGTAGGAAGCAGTGAAAATGCAATACGGTATGTCGAATATCTCTATCAATTTGAGAAGTTTAGAAACACATTAAACCTCACTTTATCACTAATAAAGCAAAACAGGCTCTCATTTGAAATATACCAAGAGGGATTAGTGGATATGGAAGAGGGAATGTGTAAGACAATCAGGTCTTCCAGTGTAAATAGATATGTTATTGTGCTAAGAAGGTCAAACCCATACATTATAGTGCATGAACTTTCACATATGGTTGAAAATGAACTGAACTTAAGTTTAGAACAGGAATTTCTCCATAAAGTTTATCAAGATATTGAGCAGAACCTAAAGCAAGCAAATATTCTTGTACAGAAAATTATCGGCCAAGTTATATTTAAGGAGATACAGGCTTATCAAACTGCAAAATCACGTGCATCTGAATTATTTGCACGCTATTTTGAGCTATTTGCTTGGGCGCAGGAAGTTTACCCTAAAGACAAAGAATACTTAATCCGCACTCAAGATTTAAACAAAGTGTTCCTTGCTACTGACCAATGGAAAAAGAGCTACCTTGATCCACAAATAATGGAGAGAATAGATAAGGAAATCAAGGAGTACAGCAATAAAACTGCCACTAAAGACGTAACCAAAGTGCAAAGCAGTTGGACTAACAAATTTTCTCCTGGGGGCAAAAAAATTAGCTCTATATTTGGAGATGATGATTAGCTTATAGTGCAGGTTTTCCTACGTCATACCGCAATTCATTCCACGACTGTACGAACGTCTAGTTTAGTGATAAAATGTATATAACTATTGATGTCATTCGAGCATTTACATTTGTTACATCAGCACTCACATTTGTCATCTCAGTCTCCTCTTCCTGTCATCCCAGTGCGTGACACTGGGATCTAAATTTTATGAAAAACTATTATATTTATATACTTGCAAGTAGACACAATAAGGCTATATATATATAGCTAAAGTGACTTAGGTTTACCGATAATTTGAAAAACAAAAATTCGTCATTCCGCTACGTGTTAGCGGAATCTATGCTGAGATACCGCGAATAAATCGCGGTATGACCTAGGAAAACCTTTCTTGGGTTAGCTATAGGTGTTACATCGAGTTTAATTAAACGAATTTGGGAGCATAAGAACAAGGTTATTCCCGGTTTTACGTCGAAATATAATGTACAAAAATTAGTTTATTTTGAAGAATTTCAAGACGTAGATTCGGCTCTTAATAGAGAAAAACTTCTAAAAAGTTGGAGAAGGGAATGGAAAATCAATTTAGTTGCAAGAAAAAATCCAAATTGGTGTGATTTATATTACGAAATTACTAAGTGAGATCCCAGTGTCACGCACTGGGATGACGAGAGAGGAGACCTGGAATAACAAGAAAGTACTCCATCTCAATGGCGCAATGTTCATACGATTGTAGATTCATTTGCGATATTTCATCAGCTAACAAGCAGCGGAATGACGGTTGTCGGTAAATCTTTTAGCTATAGAAGTTAACTTTGCAGTTAACTTCTATAGCGTTTCAAAGTATAGTTTTGGTAATACAGTAACTAAATATAAATGAAAACCATTTTAGCTGTTGAAACAAGCTGCGATGAAACTGCAGTAGCGATTGTAAATAGTGACAAGCAAGTCCTTGCTCACGAAATTCTCTCCCAAGCAGAACACAAAAAACGTGGTGGGGTGATCCCTGAAATAGCTTCACGTGCTCATATGGAACATTTAAGTGGTCTGATAAAAAGCGCTGTAAAAAAATCTAACCTTAACTTTTGTGACCTCAATGCAATTGCAGCAACATCAGGACCAGGACTCATAGGTGGATTAATAGTTGGTACAATGATGGCTAAAGCAATTGCGCATGTAGCACAAAAACCGTTCATTGCGGTGAATCACTTAGAAGCGCATGCATTGGTTATTAGGTTACTGCATGAGGTAAGATTTCCATTTTTAGTCCTATTAATATCAGGTGGTCACTGTCAATTTTTAATTGCACAGGATGTAGGTAAATACATTAAACTTGGAGAAACGCTCGATGACTCGCTGGGTGAAGCGTTCGATAAAGTTGCAAAGATGATGGGTTTAAGCTATCCTGGAGGCCCATTAATTGAAAAGTTAGCTAAAAAAGGCAATGGTGCAAGATTTAAATTGCCAAGGGCAATGATAAAACGTTCTGGATGTAATTTTTCATTTTCTGGAATTAAAACAGCAGTAAAAAATTTAGTGCAAGAACTGAAAATGAGCGAGCAAGATGTGTGTGATGTATGTGCTTCGTTTCAAGAGTGTATTAGTGACATACTGCTGGACAGGGTTAGTAATGCGATTATTATGGCCGAATCTTTAAATATCAAAATCAATGACTTTGTGATTACCGGCGGAGTTGCAGCAAATAATTTCTTGAGAGAAAAATTAAAACAACACATAAACTTAAACATATTTTTTCCCCCTAACAACCTATGTACAGACAATGCAGTAATGGTTGGATGGGCAGGAATTGAAAGGTTACAGAAAAATTATATAGATCCACTTAATTTTGCACCAAGACCAAAGTGGGAATTGGAAAGTTATTAAAAGCTCTCAATTCTGAATTAGGTAATGAAGGTAAGATTTCACGACGTCATACCGCCACGGTATCTCTTAGCCGCTAACACGTAGCGGAATGACAGCAGTCCTACGTCATACCGCCGCGGTATCTCTAGATCTCGCTAACACGTAGTGGGATGACGGTTGTCAAGGTGTCATCCCAGTGTCTACAGTTTTTTGTCTTCTTACCCTATCTTGCCACTTTTCTGAACAGATATCCTGTTCTTTAGTTTTGTGATTATTTTCGTCTAGGTAAGATTGTGGAGTATTCGTTGCAGTATTTGGTTGTTCAATTACGCTAGTTGATTCTTTAGATATACTATCTCCTTCAAATTTTCCATCTCGTATAGCTTCCCAAACACTTTTTCCTCCTAAAAGACAACTTTCTCCTAAATTTTCCCTCTTATCTTCTAACTCGTTAAGCCTTGCTTCGCTCTCCTTATCAATCTTTACTTCTATTTCATTACTATCTTCCTTAGGATTTAGATGAATACTGATTTTTCCTGCTTCACTATCAAAAGATAATGTTACACCTTGCTTACAAACATCCAGATAATTTCTTTTTCCGTTGTAGCTTTCAACTCTTACTATACTTTTCCCAATTTGCAGTATACCAACTCTTAAGTTTAAACCTTTATTCTTTTCATTGCTTAGGATTTTTGCAACTTCAACAGTACTATCTTGTGGATATTTTATACAAAAACATCCATTATCTATCTCTACTTCTAACTTATCTTTTTGGGTTTGCTTATTTTTGTTTACAATACTTTCATATGCTACATTTTTTAGATTGTTTTTAATTTTCTCACATTTCGCAAGGATACTATTTTCATAATTAGAATCAAGAGTTACATGTCCTAGCTCACCCTCAGAGAAGATATATTTTGCTACTTTCCCACCTTTTAACAATAAACTGTCAATGATCTCCTTCATGATTTTTTCACTTTCATCTGATAATACTTCTTTATCAAAATCAGAATGATCAATTCTATTGATAGGGGACATACCTTCATTGAGAGTAGCGTGCACCACTTCCTCAAATACTAAATTTGTTACAGTTTTATCATGCCCACCGTAAAGTGCATTTAGTCTTATCCCTTTCTCTAAATATCTCTTTGTTATTTCTTGAATAAACCTTAAAGCACTTTCTTGGTCCTTTGTTTCTTTCACACCCTTCTCCACCTCACCACAAAATTCATCAATCAGCTTCTCTTCATTTTCAGTTAATGGTATTCCTAGATCCATTAAAAGTGAGCCACCTTCCAAAAAAAAAGAATAATCTGAATCATGATCACTAGAGTTCTGTCGCCAATTATCACTTTCGTGTTCATCTGTTTTGTTTGACAAATCATCGAAAGAGAACTTCATCGGATCTTTATATTACTTTTAACATTTTGTGGATCTATTATTTGTTGCTTTTTTATCTTATTCTTAGTCATGTTATATAACCATTACCCATTAATTCTTTGATCAATACTATAATACATAGGCAAGTCAGTAAAGAAATTTGACTTACATTACTCTACCACGATTTCGAGATAGAGCAATGAATTATTTTAGTTTTGATATTTAAATGTTTTGTATCTGCTGTAATGATTTCACTTCCAATTTGCTATTCTTTACATATTGAATTGCAAGCACTAACGCTTTACTCCCAGAAGCTGTGGTGCTATAAGCTATATTTTGTAAAATAGCAGTTCTCCTGATATCTTTGCTATCTGAGACTGATTTCACACCTTTTGAGGTATTGATCACTAGATTTATTTTTCCATCTTTGAGCATATCAACTATGTGGGGTCTGCCTTCTCTCACTTTATTTACAGCTTTTGCAGCAATACTGTTATTGTTCAGATACAAAGCCGTGCCTTTGGTGGCATATATTTCAAAACTCAGTTCTTTCAACATTCGTACAACAGGCAATATATACTCTTTATCATCATCTTTTACTGAAACCAGAGCTGCTCCTTCTGTTGGTAACTTGTATCCTGCAGCCATGTGCACTTTTGCAAGTGCAGCTTCGAAAGATGAATCAATTCCCATTACTTCTCCTGTTGATTTCATTTCAGGACCAAGTAAAGTATCAACTCCTGCAAAGCGGGTAAATGGAAAAACAGCAGCTTTAACTGCAAAATGATTGAAAGGCTTGTTTCCCTGATTCAATTTTTTACCCAAAATAACCTGAGTGGCAAGCTTTGCAATAGGAATATTGATTACCTTGGAAATAAAAGGAACTGTACGGCTAGCCCTTAAATTCACTTCAAGTATGTATACATCACTCTCTTGAACAGCAAACTGAATGTTTATCAGACCTTTCACTTTTAATGCTAATGCTATTCTTTCAGTTTGGAGCTCGATCTCTTTTATTACTTCGTCACTCAATGTATTTGTCGGTATTGAGCATGTTGAATCGCCAGAGTGAATACCAGCTTCTTCAATATGCTCCATGACCGCTGCAATGAAAACTTTTTCCCCATCACACACAGCATCAACGTCAACCTCAACTGCATTGACTAAAAATTTATCAAGAAGCAGCGATCCGTGTTCAAAAATTTTGGTTTGATTCAAGACATACTCTTTAAAGCTCTGAGTATCGTGTCTAATTGACATAGACTGACCGCCGAGGACATATGATGGCCTGACTACTAGTGGAAACCCCACCTTTTCTGCGTTGGTTAACGCTTCTTCTACTGAATGGCAGATAGAACTTTCAGGTTGTTTTAAATTAAGTTGCAAAGCAAGATTTTTAAACCTCATGCGATCTTCTGCAAGGTCAATAGAATCAAACGAAGTTCCCAGAATTTTGAAACCTCTCTCGTTAAGCACTTTGGCTAACTTTAAAGGTGTTTGACCACCTATTTGAACTATGACACCTACTAGTATGCCATTTTCTTGCTCTTTACTTAGTATTTCAAGCACATCCTCTGCAATGAGTGGGGCAAAATATAAACGATCAGCGGTATCATAATCAGTTGAGACGGTTTCTGGATTACAGTTGATCATTATTGTTTCATATCCCATTTCTTTGGCGGCAGAAGCTGCATGTACGCATGCATAATCAAATTCAATACCTTGACCAATGCGGTTTGGACCACTTCCTAAAATGACAACCTTTTCTCGGTCAGAAATATTTGCCTCACATTCCGTTTTATTTTCAACATCACCCTCATAGCAGCCATACATATAAGCAGTGCTCGATTCAAACTCAGCTGCACAGGTGTCTACACGTTTATAAACTTGTTTAATGCCAAATCTTTTTCTTATTGCTTCAATCTGCTCTACTTTCTTGTTGCTTAACTTTGCCAACCTTGCATCCGAGAATCCCATCTTTTTTAGTTCTAATATTTCACATGCAGTCTCAGGAAGGCCGTTTTCCTTGATTTTTTGTTCAGCTAATATAATTTGCTGCATATTTTGCAGAAACCATAAGTCATATCCTGTAATCGAATTTATTTCTTCTATGCTAATTCCGTGGCGCATTGCGTCAGCAGCAATCAGTAATCTGTTTGGCAGCAATTTTGCTAATTGAGATTTTACGTGATCAATATCAATGTTCCCAGGAAATACTTCATCAAGTCCTGTAAGATCAGTTTCAAGTGAACGAAAAGCTTTCTGCAGTGACTCATTAAAAGTGCGGCCGATCGACATTACTTCTCCCACTGATTTCATGGAGGTTGATAATTCACAATTCGTTCCCTTAAATTTTTCAAACTCAAATCGAGGAATTTTAGTGACGATATAATCAATCACTGGTTCGAATGCTGCTGGTATTATTGGAGCACAGTCGTTACGTATTTCATCGAGCGAATAGCCAATAGCAAGTTTAGTTACAACTTTTGCAATAGGATAGCCGGTTGCTTTTGAAGCAAGTGCAGAAGAGCGAGAAACCCTTGGATTCATTTCAATTACAACGAGGCTTCCATCTTCTTTAGGATTCACTGCAAACTGAACATTTGCACCGCCGGCACTAACATCAATTTCTCTTAGCACTGCTATAGATGCATTTCTCATCTGTTGATATTCAGCATCACGCAGAGTCAAAGCAGGAGCAACTGTGATACTATCTCCGGTGTGCACTCCCATTGGATCAACATTTTCTATTGAACAGATTATTATGCAGTTATCTTTACAGTCGCGGATAACTTCCATTTCATATTCTTTCCAGCCAATAATTGATTCATCTATCTGAACTTCATTTATTGGCGAAATTTTAAGAGCACTTTCTGCAATGTTAAAAAACTCCTCTTTATTATATGCTATGCCACTACCTGTGCCACCAAGAGTGAATGACGAGCGGATAATTGCTGGTAATCCAATGTAATCCAAAGCCTCTTTTATTCGTTCTTGATTTTTTATAATGATACTTTTGGGGTATTTCAGTCCTATTTTATCCATGGATTGGCGGAATGACTCTCTATCCTCTGCTTTTTTTATTGCTTCTTTATTTACCCCTATTAATTCTACGTTGTATTTGTCTAACACTCCATCATCTGCAAGTTTTATTGCACAATTGAGTGCTGTTTGCCCACCCATTGTTGGCAATATTGCATCTGGCCTCTCCTTAATTATAATTTTCTCTATGATTTCAGGCAGCACCGGCTCAATATATGTTGCATCAGAAAACTCAGGATCTGTCATTATAGTTGCAGGGTTGGAGTTAACCAAAATGACTTTATAGCCTTCGCTCTTTAATACCTTGCAACTTTGAGTTCCTGAATAATCAAACTCGCATGCCTGACCTATAACTATTGGGCCTGCTCCTATTACTAATATAGATTCTATATCTGTGCGTTTCGGCATAATTACAATAACGATCTCTATTCAAGTAATGTTACCAATCTTTCCTATAAATGTGAATTTTTATTGGACTTATATAGCAACTACTTTTAGGCTTACTGTACGAACATTGCAATTTGCAGGTGGCAAGTGGTGTCATGCAAGTAGCTTGGCACTGGAATCCAGCTTTCCTAGCGGACTCAAATCACAATGTTCGCACAGTTGTGGGATTATTGTATAATTAAATACTTTTTCAAACTAATGAAGCTTGAAAGCGGATCACCTTTCATGGCCCGTGTTTACTTCATTTACTTTAGGAGTGTTAACAGGCGTTATTGCCGGGTTCTCAAGCTTTGTTGCCTGCTTCAAACCCTCGCTTATACTTTTGTCCTGATTTAAAATTTTATCAAAGTTCTTACTTTGTTGATGACCATTCACCACGCTGATTTCTAAGCCGGGACTTTTATAATTGAAAGACTCACCAGGTTGGACACTATATTCCTTACCATTAATATTTAAGTTAATCGCATTAGCAATATTGGGAGAAGCTGTGTCTCGTTGTAAATGTTGTTCTGTTTCAGGTCTTAATTGATTTTGGACATTATATTCCCTGCCAGTAACGTTTAAGTCAATTGTATTAGCAGTATGGGGAGAAATTGTATCTCGCTGCAGATTTTCAGGACTATTGTATGTAATACTAATGTTGAGAGCTTTATCCTGATAATTAAAAGCCTTTTCCGGTTCTAGGTCAAATCTCTTTCCGTTTATATTTATAAAGGAACTCTGATCCATACTTTTTTGTTGCACCTCATTATTTAGTGTATTTCTTTGAGCAGCTTCTCTCATGTCATGAGTATTCTCTACGCTCTTTTCATCTTCACCTAAAAGTTTTTCTAATATTTTCTTAACAAAGCGCTTCAGAAGACTCAAAAACCCTTCTTCTTTTTGATTTTCTTGTGGCTGAGGTGTGTTATCTTTTTTGCCTGGCTCAGTGTTGAGCTTCTCTTTTACAGAACTCTTGCTCACTGAGGGACTAACGTTGTGCTCTGATGCTGTTTGCACAGAAGCTTCAGTAGTCTTTTTTTGTGTATTATGTTCAAGGTCTTTAACTGCTGTTGTAGTTTTTCTCGGAGTGTCTTGAAATTCTTTATTATCACGCAACCCTTCAATCCTTGGTGGTTGCCCAGCTTCTTGCGGTATTATACCCAATCTACTTCTTTTACTTGTACCAAACTCTTTCCTTAACTCTTGTGTTGATCGTTCAAGTTTATCTATTTCTTTGTCGTTCTGTTTTTGTCGTCTTTCAAGTTCTTTGTTTAACTTTGCAATATTTTCCATTTTATTCTTAAGCTCCTTACTTTTCATAGCTTTTAGAGCCTCTGTTCCTTTTGCGATTTGATCAACCTTTTCTTCTAATGAAGTACCTTCTGGAAAGGCACCTGGAGGACGTTCAAAAACATCTTTAAATTTTTTTTCAACACTTTCTTGAGATGTATTTTTAACCTGAGCCATACCTGTTACCTATTAAAACATATCATATAACCAGTATATTAGCTAATTATATAAAAAACAGTTAACATAACTTGTGGTAGAGCGTCCATTTATATTTTTTTTATTAAAATGTTATTTACTTATTAATTTAAAATATATAACAATATAGAAATGAAAAATAGCCCATTAGCAGTAGTATTCGATTGGGATAATACCTTAGTTGACACTCAAGATAATATTTTTAATGCTATTAAGCATACCATAAATTCAATGGGGTATAGTAATAGAGCTGCTGATAGAAATTCCCATGAGTCGAGAAAGAGCTATATGGTCAATTTATTTGGCGATCAGTGGAAAAAAGCAAATCAGATATATCAACAATATTTAGATGATGCACTATTGCAAAACATCGCTCTGAATCAAGGAGTAGAGAAAATGTTGCAGACACTGAAAAGCCACAATATTTATCTAGCAATAGTAAGTAATAAGAAAAATACTAATTTACGTGAAGAAGTTACCTATTTTAAACTGGATTCTTACTTTGAAAGAGTGGTTGGGTCATGCGATACCGCAGAAGATAAACCATCTGCAACCCCACTACTATTTGCACTAGAAGAGAGTACGTTGCCTATAAATAGAGAAAACGTGTTTTTTGTTGGTGATAGCATCACAGATGTTCTGTGTGCGCAAAATGCCAATTGTTTACCTATTATATACGGCCAATCAATCAGCGGTTATGAAGATTTGTTATGTTTTCAACATTTTGATAAACTTACAGATTTTATAATAAAGTATTTAGAAGATAGGTAATGACAGAGATTGCCAGTATACAAAGGCGCCTTTGCGCATATTTAATAGATGTAGCAATTTTATTAATTCCAACTTTATTAATTATACTGCTATTAGAGGATTCTCCGTTGATCTTACATCTATCATACATGTGTGTAAATTGTAGTTACTTCACATATTTTATATCTTCAAAGACCCAAGCAACTCCAGGTCAACAGTTAATGAATATATATACTATCAATTTAGATGATTCTAAAATAGACTTGAATTTAGCGTTTGACAGAAGCACTTCCCAGTTTTTTCTTCCTTTGTTAAACAGTGTAGTAGTTGTCCTTACTGAATTTTTGCAAGATCAGGAGGTATTAGTGAATGTCTTGAGCGCATTGAAAGTAATTATAGTGCTGCTCACTCTCTATTGGTATCTAGTTGCTTGCTTCTCTAAGAAAAAACAGACATACCACGACATGCTATTTAATACGGTTGTTATCAAAGGAACTATTAAATGAGTTGCTATAACTATCGTTATTATATAAATTATGCTGATAAATTGAACTAAGGGAAGATTATGAATGAAGAGATAGTAAAATATTTGAATAAATTATTGACCAATGAGCTGACTTCTGTACGCCAGTACCTTTTACATTTTGCAGTCCTCCAAAACAATGGAATTAATAGATTTGCAGAAAAGGTAAAAAATGAGCTTAACGAAGAACTTGAACATGCAAGCAAGTTGGCAGAAAGGATTTTGTTGCTTAAAGGTGTACCAAATTTTCAAGATACAAATGAAATATCAAAGTATGATGGAAAGTTTACAAAAGACACAATACGGAAAATCTTAGAAGCTAATTTGAAATTAGAGGGAAAAGGTATTAAGGATATCAAAGAAACGATTTCTATCGCTGAGAAAGAAAAAGATTTTGTTAGTGTAATGTTATTAGAAGAGATGTTAGAAAATGAAGAAGAGCATTTCCATTGGATTGAGAAACAGATCGATATTATTGAACTAATGGGTGTTGAAAACTATTTAAGAACACAAATATAGAGTGTTAAAAAAAATAGTATTTATTTTAATGATACCTTGCTCACTTCTTTTTTTATTAGGATTATGGCAAGTATTCAGATTGAACTGGAAGAATAATATTATTAAAAGTATGAGTCTTCCAGTTGTTCATCTATTGCCCAATGATGATCTTGCGCAATTTAACTACAGGCACATCAAGATCGATGGGATTCTAAGTGACATAGAACTATATGTTTTTGCAGGACAACATGGCTATCATGTGTTGTCTCCTATGCTACTTACTACTGGAAATTATATGCTAGTGAACAAAGGAATAGTTAAAGAAAAAAAAGAGGAAAGAGCAAAAATTGAAAAAGTAGCTGCAGGTGGAGTTTTATATTGCAATAGCAGTAAAAGCAAAAATTGGTTTATCAAGAACGATACTGCTTCGAATACATGGTTTACCTTAAGTACAGAGGAAATTTCCAATGAGTTAGGTATTAAGCTAGAGAAGTGTGTATTATGGCCGAACAATTTTGGTAGCAAATTAGCTATACAGCCAATGAAGCATTTGGAATATGCAATCACTTGGTTTGCACTTTCCTTAACTTGGTTGATTATGTGCGTAATTTACCATAGGCAAAACCTCAATAAAGCTTGAAGCTTTCTGTACATAAAATTAGAGGTATCTGTTCAGACAATGGCGTCAACTTAAGGGAAAATATCAGTGATTGTGTATAAAATTTTTCTCTAAATTTTTTATCATTAAATTATCCAAAGAGTGCAATAAACAGCACTTTTGTTTCTGTTTTATTTCAGCAAAAAAGTTTAAAATGTGTCCTTAAGTTGACGCCATTGTCTGCTCTCCCTCGTCATACCGTCACGGTATCTCCAGATCCTGCTAACAAGTAGCGGGATGACGAATTACTTAACCATCATCTACACCGTCATACCGCCGCAGACCGTCATACCGCGATTCATTCGCGGTATCTCATCCGCTAACAAGAGATCCCGCTGCGGGATGACGATTGTCGGTGAACCTAAGTTACTTTAGCTATAAACATTAATAAATTTACCAAATGAAAAAAAAGGCAAAAGAAGCCCTAGTCATTGTTTATTTTCAGTATCGGCGTTCTTTAAGTCTTAAACACTGCAATTTAGCTGCTTTTAAACGCAACTAACTTAAGCTATAAATGTTTAAGAAATTTACCAGCAGAAAAAAAAGACAAAGAATCCCCGGAGTAGCTAGTTATTCCACTCTTTATTTTAAAATTTGACGTTGGGTGATGTCTTAAACGCTTTATAAGCGCTTTTCAGCTTATGTGGGTAAAAACCCAAAATTTTTATAAAGACATAGTATGCACATAGTGCAAAAATTAAACAATAGTACGCCAAATACAAGTCTTCTTGTCATTTTAATCTGCACAGATTGGGAAGTTAAATAATATAGCTTCAATTTCATGATAAGGGCGCTGGCGAAGTTTGTCAAGGAAGTTTTTGTAGCTCTCATGATTTAAAAAGCTGGGTTCCAGCGTTACGTGCTGAAATGACAGATTGCAATACCTGACCTAGGTGCACAAAAAAATCTTAACGTTTAACACATTTTTCATATTACACACCATACAATTGATAAATAAAATAATGAATAGATTTATATAATTTTTAGAGGCTACCAATGGTCAACGATAAGATTACTTTGAACTTTGAGATAGAAAAAGGTGAAGCTATAGATCGATACTACTTTTCTGTACGTATAAAGCTTACAAACGAAAGCAAAAATCTTTTGCGTGAGAAGCTTGGCAGTACAATTCAACTCGATAATCTAGATGATCACTTCAATCTCAACCATGAAAATTTTTATATCTCTTATAACCAATATGGTGGCAGAAATGAGCTAACCGTTAGGGATGATAACGGTAGATATTTAACCTCCAATCTTCCACTCAATCATAACGGATTTTCAATAGAATTATCATCTGACGGAGCGTCAATTGCAGATTATGGCTTTTATCCTTTGGTTGTAATTTATAACCCAAATCACTATAATAAGGCAGAGGAAAAAAAATTTGATGATCATGGCACATTGCTACCAACTATATCAAACGTACTAGATAAATTACTAAGCAACACGAACGGCTTAACCACACAAGATGTATTACAAAACGTATTCTCACAGCTGCAGAAGAAAGATAATGAAGAAGCAGAAAGATTGGCAAGAGAAAGAGAAGAAGAAAGACAAAGGGAAGAAGAGTTAAATGAAAAGAACGAGGAATTAAAAGAACTTATAGAAAATGATGAGATTAAAATATTTCAAGTGATAAAAGGTCATGATATAGGCAATGGGCGTTCAGCAGTAATTTTACAACTTGATAGGAAGATAGTCCTTGATTCAAACAAATACTACATAGCAAAATATACACACCACCCAGAATGGGAAGGCGATGAATACTTGCATTTTGTTAGCCCTAGAGATGAGATGCTGGTTGATTATGAAAACTTGTTTTTTGTGCTCAATCAAAGCTCTTACTCTGGTTTTGAAAGTGGGTTTTATTCAGCAGACAGCACTGATCCCTATAATTACGCTAAGTATTCAAAAGAACCATATTTAAGTGGTGATCAGCTATCTGAAAAGTTATCTAATGAGTTGAAGGAAGATAGTAATCAGATAGATGCAGAAGTTATGTTTAGTGATCAACCTATGAACGAAGAAGTTACAGTGAAAAGTGAAGTCAAATCTAGAAAGAAAAGGGCAGTTGAAGAAGACGATAACGGAGAAACAGTTGGTAATTTAGCAAATATTCAAGCAAGAAGTGAGGACAAGAAAATAACGGCTGTGGAACGCCAAGAAAATTCTGTGTTGCAAAAAACTGCGCAAAAATTATTTCCTAATAAAGATGATATAGCAGTAAATGATAACCTAACTGCAGACAAAAATAATCTTGCACGTTTATTGCATATTGCTATTTCGAAAGGAAATGTTGATGAAGCAATGAGGCTTATCAAACAAGTAGGTACAGATATAACTTATATGGGCCGCAGCCCTTTATACTTTGCATCTGAAATTGGAAATTTCGATATGGTAAAGTTATTGATAGAACATGGTGTCACGCCTAATAATAGAGATGCTCTAGGTAGTACTCCATTGATAGTCGCTATTGGGAAAGGTGATGTAAAGATAGTGGAATATTTAATAAAAGCAGGTGCAAATGTTAACTTAAGCGATCAGTATGGTAATGTCCCTTTAGACTTTGCTCCTGGCAAAAATATGGAAATAGCAAAGCTTTTGATAGATGAAGGTGCTAGTTTCAATAGAGTGATGCATGTTGCTAGTATTGTAAACGATACAGAGTTGGTGAAATACTTGATAACAAAAGGTGTGGATGTAAATTGCAAAAGTAAGATCGGAGATACACCTTTGCACGATGCTGCTAATCGTGGTAATTTAGATATGGTGAAGTTATTGCTAGAATACGGCGCTGTACCTGACAGTAAAAATACTATAAATCGTACACCATTAATCTGCGCAGTCTCAAGAGGAGATACAGATATAGTCAAATACTTAATAGAAGCAGGTGCAGATGTAAATACTCAGATGACAGATGGATATTCACTTTTGCACAAAGCCGTTATCGGTGGAAATTTAGACATGATAAAACTTTTGATAAATAAGGGTGCTAAACTTGCAGCTTATAACAATTGTGGTGATACCCCTCTTGCTTTTGCTAAACAGCAAGGACAAATAGAAATAGTAAATTACATGGATAGTATAATATCAAATCTTTCACGTAGTAAAACTATATCTCTTGATAAAACTAATATAAATGTCAAATATGACCTGGCTGGTAACAAGCTGGATACAATAGAAAAAAGTATTAAAGACGCTATACAGGATTTCAAAGCCGCTTTTAATACCTCTGACCACGATATAAAGATCAACGCTTATATATTCAATAATCGAAATGATTTTAAAGAGTATTTGAAAAAAGTTGGATTCGATGCTGGTAATGATGTTAATGGTTATACAAAGATGATTGATCTAAGCAAGGGAAATGCTGCTGATGTTTATATCTACTTAGATAGTAGAGGCAATTTCAACCAGCACACGTTGGAACATGAGATAGGGCATGCAATGCACTTTGCAAATCTTGGTTTGAGCTATATTTTACCGAAAGCAATGCATGAAGCTATTGCTAACTATGTCGCTGGCTTAGAAAATGGCAGACATATCAATGATCATGGAGATAAGGAGGCTTTAGCTGAAATAAGAAATAAAAATCTTAAACCAGATGAAATACTACGTAATGATTATCAAGGAAAACATTATTATTCAGAAGCAGAGCAAGTAGTAAAGTTCCTTGAACATAAACATCCGGACTTGATTGATAATTTACTAAAGAGCCTTTCTACTTATGGATATCACGGTAGGCCTCAAGCTAATAAACTAGTTGAGGATTTTCTAACTGAGCTAAAAGGCTATGATCAAGAATTTAAAGAATGGGTTAAGGTTCAATTGAGCAGTAAAGAGCATTCACAACATAAGGACATGGAAGTTAACCAACCAACTATTAATTCGAATAATGATAATCAACATAGTGAACAACAAGGAAAATCGAGGCAAAAGAGAGAGATAGTTGATGAAGATGAACAAGAAACTGTTATGGCAAGTGTGATAGAAAATATGGATAAAAATTCTTATATTGAAGCAGAAATTTCTAACAGTGTTGCAAATTCACAATATCCCTTAAAAATAAGGATAGGAAGTCCTCTTGAAGTGGGAAAGTATAAGGTGGAGCTGCAAGTTACGGGTGAAGACATAGATAATTTTTATCAAAACTTAATAAGTCAGTGTATCGCTAAAAAATACACCTATGATCAAAAGATGATTATGTATAATAAAGTTTATGCACGAGATTCTAGCTATGATGGAAAGCTAATGCTTCTTCCTGAAGCTTATATTACAAACAATCACCTATTTATCGAGGATCATGATTTTGGAACTATAAGTGATTTCAATGAGATGTTCTATAAAAGTGATGAGTTTATGTAATTAACATTTTTATTAAAATATTAATTGACTAATGGTATAAATTATTACATTATTAATGTATATAGTTAATATCCTAATAATCAATATGCCAAAATATGTTAATCGCATTGCTCAATCTATTGTATTAAAAGTCTATACTGATAAGGAACATTCTAGAATTAGAGTGTTTTATAAAAATGAAGATAGAGAAGATGGACAAATTGAAGAAACACTTTCAAATCAGCAAATTGCGGAGTTTTTAAATCAATTTGCCAATAAAGGAAAGCACCAAATTTTTATCAGTAAAAATGTAGAACAAGGTATAATTAAAGATATAGAAGGTATACGTAGAGAAAATGGTAGATATGTATATAAAGCGCCGAATTTATCAGCTGAAGAAAAATACAATAAATTATTTGAAAGTGAGCAAGCCATTCAATTTAATTTAAATGATTGCATATCAGATAGTATATCACAAATTGCACAATTGAAAGATAGATTTGAAGAAATTTTAGATTTTGATCCCGAAGAAGGATTATGTCATCCATTGAATTACTTTATTACTTTTATAAAACTAGAGAATAGGAAAGATTTTGTTGAATTTTGTGAGTCTAATAATATTATATCTGAACAAGATTTTATGGATTATATTGATGGAAGAAAAGAACAAACGGCTGAGTTATTAATTATGAAAGTTTTGTCGCAATTCTTACCCATTTTTCATATTCAGAGTATTGAGAAACGTGAAGGAGATCCGTTTTATGATGAGACAGTATATGAGCAAGGGTGTAACGATTTATCCTCAACAGAAGTATGGGTCTATACTAATCAAGAACAATTCAAACGTACTTTAAATGATGTAAAAATAGGATGCTACTTAGAATTTAATTTTTCTTGTTATGCTTGCAATAACAATAAAAGTGATAATGAAGATGATGAGAATATCGCACACTCTATGTTGGTATATAAAGCAGAGAATGATAAATATATATTTTTTGACCCTAGTAAAGGAGCGATTGGCTTTTGTCCTAATACAGGAATTGCCAGTTTTACATTAGAGGAAGTTTGTAGGACAATGGAACTTGCTGTAAATTGTTATTCATATAATAGACTTCTTTCAAAATTCATGAAAGGAGCTCTCTATTGTGAATAGAGGCAATCAAATTAAATCTTAAGCCAAAACGTTTTCGTCGATTTCTATATCTGTCAGAAATGATTTTAAACCTTTTCAATAAGCCGATTACGTTTTCAACTACCACTCTTCGTATAGAGAGAGATCTATTTTCTGCTTTTTTCTCCTTTGATAAAGGATTCTTTTTTGATCTTCTATGTGGTAATTCAACATTTTTATGTATCTTTTGCATTCCTCTGTAACCAGAATCAGCTAGGATCTTAGTTTGCGGTAATATTGCTATCTTTGATTCTCTAAACATCCGAAAATCATGTTTTCTACCATTGGAGAAAGATGTACATACGACCTTTTTACTCTTCTTCTCTGTTACTATTTGTGTTTTTATAGTATGCCTTTTTTTCTTTCCAGAGTAAAAGCGCTTTTGCTTTTTTTTGGCCTTTCTACTGCTGTTTCAGTTCCATCTATTACCAAAACTTCGTATTCTACATTACTATTTAATAGATCTTTTTTTCCTGGTAATGCAAAATCTGGATGTTTTATTAATGTGTCTTCTACCCACCTTATTATTTTAAAACAGTTGCTTTCACTCATGCCATAACTTTGTCCTATATGAAAATATGTACGATATTCTCTCATATATTCCAGTGCCATAAGTAATCTATCTTCTATACAAAGTTTGCTTTTTCTTCCACTTCTAGCTTTTTTCCTTTTATCCTCCTCATCTAGAATTTCTACCATTCTCTTAAATGTTGATTTTTTTACCCCCGTTAAACGTCGAAACTTTTCTCCTTCTAACTTTTCTATTTCCTTATATTTCATGCTTCCAAATACTTGATCTTACTCTCTCTCCCTCAATTTTGAAAGAAGTCTAATATGTATATTGAAAATTCTCCAGATCATTGTGAGATTTACGTTACGCTTAGAAATGCAACACTGATGTTAAAGAAAGCTGAAAAGCTTTACGAAACAATAGAAAGAACAAATTCAAAAATAATTGATATATCAGTTGATAAAGGCATGAATCAACTGTTGTTCACACCTGCAAGTCTGTGAACGGATCTAACTTGATCTTTTTGGCTATTTACCAAGTATAGACATCAGCTCGTCCCATTCCCTTTTACCAATGCCACTTTCTTCTTTCGTAACATTTTCTCCTTTAATTAATTTGCGAATTATTTCAAGACCAGTTTTTGAAATGTGGGCTGATTCTAGGCAATATTCAACAAAGGCATTGTAGGCCAATGGGACCCATTTTTTTATTATATCCAGCATAACTTCTGCATAAATTCTGATTTCATATTGGGCATGCTTATCAGCTCTAAGCTTCAAAAAATGAAGGAGGTTATGCAGATCTATTTTCCAATAAAATTGCGTGTAGTAATTAAGTGTTAGGTTAGTTCGGGCAATTTCTCTTGCAAGCCCCTGCTCAATAAATTTTTCATAATGAGAATATACTAAATTAGAGTCATTTGTTAGAGAATCTATTATTTCCTTTGAGGTATCTGGATCAAAAGCTTCCCCACTACCTTGTTTATTATTGTTAGATTGTTTTGCAACTTGTTCTGGTTTAGGTGTATAAAATTCATTATCAAGTATTGAATACCTTGCTGAATATTCATTCACATTTGCAGTTCTATGCCTTATCCACTGTCTTGCAATAAAAATTGGAAGTTTCACGTGAAACTTAATTTCACACATTTCAAATGGAGTTGTGTGATGATGTCTCATCAAATATTTTATAAGCGCCTCATCTTGATTTATCTGTTTCGTTCCCTTGCCATAAGAAACACGAGCAGCTTGAACTATAGCGCTATCAGAGCCCATATAATCCATCACTCGAATAAATCCATGATCTAATACCTTATGTTCTTCGTATAGAATGTCATCTATCTCTTTTACTATAGTTCGTTTATTCATAAAATATCCTCAAGACGAAATGGAGATATCAGCTCCACATGAATTGAGTTTTTCATCCATTGCTTCATATCCTCTCCATAAATGATGTGAATTGTTTATTATAGTTTCTCCACTAGCTACCAAAGAAGCAAGCACCAAAGCTGCTGTTGATCTTAAGTCAGTAGCATATAGATTAGCCCCAGATAAGCTTTTTATTCCACTTATAGTAGCTTTGCTTTTCTCGATGCTGATATTAGCACCTAATTTTCTCAATTCATCTGCATGTGCAAATCTGTTTTCAAAAATGTTCTCTTCAATTACTGATATCCCACCTGCAATGCACATTACAGACATCAGTTGTGGTTGCATATCACTGGGAAAGTTGGGGTATGGATCTGTTGCAACGTTAGCAGACTTAATAGAGCCATTTTTTCTGGAAATAACAATGCCTCCATCATACAGTTCAACCATAGCTCCTATAGTCTCCAACTCATTTGTAATACACCTTATATCAGATAGATTTATTCCTTTCAACTCCAACTTACCACCGGTTATTATAGCAGCTAGTGCATAGGTGCCTGCTTCTATGCGATCTGGTATTATTTTATGAACACATCCATTTAGTGCTTCAACTCCTGTTATTATGACCTTTGTATTATCAATTTCAATATCAGCACCCATTTTCTTCAGAAAATCTATTAAATCAAGAACTTCCGGCTCAGTTGCAGCATTGTTTATTGTTGTCACTCCTTCTGCAAGTGTTGCTGCCATTATTATGTTTTCTGTTGCGCCAACACTTATTTTCTCAAATGTGATTTCTTTTCCTTGTAGCTTTCCTTTCACTGTTGCAATTATATTATAGCCGTCAATTTCAATTTTAGCTCCCATTTCTTCTAATGCTTTAATATGCATATCAACGGGACGCTTTCCAATGTTGCATCCACCAGGAAACGCTGTTCTCGCTTTGCCAAATCTGCTAAGCATTGGACCCAATATTAGAAAGGAAGTTCTTAGCTTATTTGCGGTTTTATATGGCATCACGTGATTGTTGATATTGCTGCAGTCAATTTCCAAAGTATGATTTGCTTTATAATCTTTATTGCGTGTAAAATTCACTTTCGCTCCAAGACTCTCAAGCAGCTTAGACATTAGATGTACATCAATTAAATCAGGTACATTATACAAAATTACCGGGGAGCTACTCAATAGACTTGCTGCCATTATTGGTAAAACAGCATTTTTTGAGCCATTAATCTTGATTTTTCCGACCAGAGATTTATGGTTACTATTTACTAATATTTTGTGCATTTTAGATCTTACCAAATAAGTATAGTAAATCAACAGTAAAAGGCAAATTAAATGATAGTGTTTGGTCTAAAAAAACAGAATTGATTACACTTGTCCAAAGATGAGAGATGCATTAGTGCCACCAAAACCAAACGAATTAGAAAGAGCATATTGAATTTTATGCTCTTGAGCTTTAAGCGGTACAAAATTTAAATCACATCCTTCTGAAGGTTTATGTAAATTTAAGGTTGGCGGAATAATTCCATTATTTAACGCAAGAATACTGAATATTGCTTCAACGCTCCCTGCAGCACCAAGTAAATGTCCTATAGAAGATTTAGTTGAAGAAACAGGTATTTTATAAGCGTGATCACCGAATAACTGTTTCATTGCTATTACTTCAATTTTATCTCCAAGTGGTGTTGAAGTTCCATGTGCATTGATATACCCTACTTGATCGGGATTAATTTGTGTACTCCTTAAAGCGAGCTCCATTGCCTTAAGTGCGCCTCTTCCTTCTGGATGCGGTGCTGTAATGTGGTGCGCATCTCCTGTGAGTCCGTACCCAACCAGTTCAGCATGTATTTTTGCCCCCCTTTTTTTTGCATGTTCATATTCTTCCAGCACTAATATACCTGCTCCTTCACCCATGACAAATCCATCGCGTTCTTCATCCCATGGCCTTGAAGCTTCTTCCGGTTTATCGTTAAATTTAGTTGATAACGCCTTCATAGATGCAAAACCTGCAATTCCAACTCTACACAGTGCACTTTCTGCTCCACCTGCAATCATAACATCCGCTTCACCAAGTTTTATAGTTCTTGCTGAGTTTATGATTGCGTGCGCACCTGTTGCACATGCGGTTACTGCTGAATCGTTTGGACCTGTAAATTCGTATTTAATAGAAATATGGCCAGATATCAAATTTATTAGACTTGCAGGGACAAAAAATGGACTGACACGTCTGGGCCCTTTTTCCTGCATAGTAATAACATTTTCCTGAATTGACGGAAGACCACCTATACCAGAGCCAATAGTTACGCCAACACGTTCTCTATCTATTTTTGAATCTTCTAAAAATGAATCCTCCACAGCTTGAATCGCTGCTGCAATGCCGTAATGAATAAAACGATCCGTTCTTTTTAGATCTTTTTCAAAAATATAACCTACAGGATTAAAGTAATTCTCAATATTATCGGATTGCACAGGCACCTGCCCTGCAACCTTGCAAGCAAGATCAGAAGAGTCAAATCTATCCGTATTGATTGCTTTTATGCCAGACTCGCCTTTTATCAGCCTTGACCAAGTGTTGTCAACATCTGCCGCTAGTGGAGTGATTAAACCAACACCAGTGACTACTACTCTTCTGCTCATTTAACACTAACTATTAGCCTTTTTTATTATTAATGTACTCAACTATTTGCTCCATAGTTTCCATTTTTTGTGCATCTTCATCTGGAATTTCTATTCCGAACTCTTCTTCTGCCGCCATGATGATTTCAACTGCATCTAAACTGTCTGCACCATGCTCCGAAAGCTTTGAAGAGCTGTTGAATTTCTCTACATCCTTACTAATGTGCTCTAGTATAATCTTTTTCACTTTTTCTTCTATGTCTTCTCTAGTGCTCTTTGCTAGTTCGCTATTCACATTTCTTACCAAAAAAATAACCTATTCTTTGATGTTATAAAAAATTTTTATGTTTGCAATATCTTTTATAACTGGTAAACTACAGTAAAGTTTTCTACTGCCCTAGCTGACTAGCGTTACGTGCTAAACAATTAACAATTCAAAAATGCTAGACGAAATAACGAAAAATTTGCTTATTGTAGAAGTAAACAAACTCTTACCTGAAAATAGTGAGAATAAGCTTATATCAGCTATGCGTTATATACTCCTTGCTCCTGCAAAACATATACGCTCCTTTTTAGTCGTAGCTTCATCGCGAGTGTTTAACGTAGAAGCTAAAAAAGTAATATCAGTTGCTGCAGCAATTGAATTTGTTCATGCTTACTCTCTAATTCACGATGATTTACCGTGCATGGACAACAGTGATACTCGCAGAAGCCAGCTGAGCTGCCATAAAAAATTTGATGAAGCAACAGCAGTGCTTGCCGGAGATGCACTACTTACTCTGGCTTTTGAGGTATTATCTTCGTTAAATGAGAAACGCTGTGAGATCATAAAAGTGCTCTCTCAAGCAATAGGAATTAGGGGAATGGTAGGAGGACAGGCTTTAGATATTGACACAGATTTTAATAAAATAAAAGAAATTCATTTGATGAAAACCGCAAAACTGTTTGCAGCTTCGTGTGAAATAGGCGCTATAATAGGGGGTGCTACAGGCAAAGAGCGGAGAGCATTATATAACTATGGAATAAACCTAGGGCTTATCTTTCAAGTTAGGGATGATATTGAAGACTACGAACAAGATAAAACAAATAATCTAATGTCTGTGCTTGGTAAAAGTGAAGTAGAGGACTATATAGACGGCCTCTTTAAACAAGGCTTGGATAATTTGAGTGCGCTTTCAGGGGATACTAATTATTTATATGATTTATTAAATCAAGTAAAGAAAGATGGTTAGAAAAATTATATTACAAATGCTTATTTCTGTAGTAACGATTCTCACTTTAACTTCTACTTTTGTGTTTACTATTGTCTATATAAACAAAGGTAAACCGGAAAAAAAGGACAAGCTTTATGAGATAAGTGCCACGCATGGTGGTTTGATACAGACAATAGCACATTATCTAGTGAAGCCAATACTTGAATCAGCACTCGACCGCTATATTGAAAAGCATGGGCTAACAGAATATTTAGAAGAAATGACGCAGCAAAAGGAAGAAGATTCAATAAATTTTTATGAAATTACTGAAGGCAGTGGCAGTAAGGCTTTTTGTGGCCTGGAAGTCCTATTGCAAATATATAAAATTTCTAATAATAACTTAGCAACACTCCCTAGCAAAGTTTCTGATGTTACTTTGAAAATAGGTCAAGATGACCTAAAAGAAGTGAGTTTAGGGGTAATAGGTATGAAAGAAGGCGGAGAGCGTGTAGTTACTATTGCCAATGATAACAAAATGAATTTTAATTCTTATTACGTCAAACTGATTGAAGTAAAGGATAAATATCCCGACTCAGTAAATAATCTGATGGTTTTTAATGACTTAATTAACAAGACTGGAAAACAAGTAAGGTGCGGTGATGAGATATCGGTTAAATATAGCGTAAAGGAGCATAATGGGGAATATATAGTCAAAGATCAAACAGTGCAATTTAGGATTGGCGATAAAAAAATACCACTTGCTATAGAGCTTGGAGTTGTGGGAATGAGAGCTGGTAATAAAAGAACTATTCTTTCTCCACCTGACCTTTTGACTATTACTGACGATATGTTAATAAAAGACATAGATTATGATGAAGAAAATATCTCAATAATTGACTTAAGCTTAGATGTGAAGCAAGAGGTCGCAGCACACCATTCTACTGTTGAAAAACAGCCCAAGGAATATAGCTGAAATTTTAGGTATACTGGCTGATCTAGACTAAATTCTGTAATTTCATGATATTGAAAAATTCACCTTACGTTGTTATTCCAGCGCGTGACGCTAGGCCATAAAAAATTGCTTTACAAACTCCGCCAGCCCCCTTATCATGACAGTGAAGCTATTTCATTTAACTTCGCAATCTGTGCAGATTAAAACGACAAGAAAACTTGTATTTTGCGTACTATGCTTAATTTTTTGCACTATGTGTACCTTATGTCTTTATCAAATTTCTAGGTTTTTACCTATATAAGCTGAAACGCTCTTACAAAGCGTTCAAGACATCACCCAACGTCAAATTTTAAAATAGAGAGTGAATAACTAGCTACTGCGGGTTTTCTATGCCTTTTTTTTCTGCCTGGTAAATTTCTTAAATATTAAAGCTAAGGTTAGTTGCATTTAAAAGCAGCTAAATTGCAGCGTTTAAGACTTAAAAAACGCCAATACTGAAAATAGACAATAGACTTCTTTCAAAATTCATGAAAGGAGCTCTCTATTGTGAATAGAGGCAATCAAATTAAATCTTAAGCCAAAACGTTTTCGTCGATTTCTATATCTGTCAGAAATGATTTTAAACCTTTTCAATAAGCCGATTACGTTTTCAACTACCACTCTTCGTACCCCAGTTGCGGATTAGAAGTCAGTGAAAAAGATAGGGAAATAGGGTAAACTCCGGAAACATATTATCAAAAAGTAGAGAGGTTACCCATGAATAAAAATGTAACAGAATTATTTTGCTTTGTAGACGATTTTTGCAAGGCTATAAACAAAAATTTCGCAGAAAAACTCCTGCCAAACAGTAAAAAACCTACCAGAACGCCAGAGATTACGCATTCTGAAATTCTTACTATAATTTTACTTTATCAACAATCTAGATGTGAGGACTTTAAATCTTTCTATACATATTATTTGAAAGCACTATATGGATCTGAGTTTCAAAATTTGCCAACATATAGTAGATTTATTAGGCTAAAACCGAGGGTTTTATGGTATTTAGCATTACTTTTGCAATGGCTATGTGAGCAGTCGAAAATGACAGGGATTTCGTACATAGATGCAACATCTATCGCTGTTTGCCATCCAAAAAGAATCTCAAGAAACAAAGTTTTCAAAGGATTGGCAAAGCTTGGAAAGACTACATATGGCTGGTTTTTTGGTTTTAAATTGCATATGGTAATTAATGAAAAAGGTGAAATTCAAGGAGTTACACTTACTAAAGGTAACGTTGACGACAGAAAACCAGTACCAAAATTAACTGAAAAACTGACTGGTCTTTTGTTTGGTGATAAGGGCTATATAAAGAAAGAGCTCTTTGCAAAACTCTTCGATAGAGGACTAAAACTCGTTACCAAAGTAAAAAAAGGTATGAAAAACACATTAATGCTACTTGAAGAAAAGATTTTTTTAAGAAAAAGGTCGATTATTGAAACAGTTTTTGGCTACCTAAAAGACAGACTTGAGCTTGAGCATTCAAGGCACAGGTCTCCAATAAATTTCTTGGTGCACGTCTTTTCCACATTAGTTTCATATTCCATGAAGCCTAAAAAGCCCTGTATTTCTAGATTTTACTATATTGATTAATCCGCAACTGGGGTTTCGTATAGAGAGAGATCTATTTTCTGCTTTTTTCTCCTTTGATAAAGGATTCTTTTTTGATCTTCTATGTGGTAATTCAACATTTTTATGTATCTTTTGCATTCCTCTGTAACCAGAATCAGCTAGGATCTTAGTTTGCGGTAATATTGCTATCTTTGATTCTCTAAACATCCGAAAATCATGTTTTCTACCATTGGAGAAAGATGTACATACGACCTTTTTACTCTTCTTCTCTGTTACTATTTGTGTTTTTATAGTATGCCTTTTTTTCTTTCCAGAGTAAAAGCGCTTTTGCTTTTTTTTGGCCTTTCTACTGCTGTTTCAGTTCCATCTATTACCAAAACTTCGTATTCTACATTACTATTTAATAGATCTTTTTTTCCTGGTAATGCAAAATCTGGATGTTTTATTAATGTGTCTTCTACCCACCTTATTATTTTAAAACAGTTGCTTTCACTCATGCCATAACTTTGTCCTATATGAAAATATGTACGATATTCTCTCATATATTCCAGTGCCATAAGTAATCTATCTTCTATACAAAGTTTGCTTTTTCTTCCACTTCTAGCTTTTTTCCTTTTATCCTCCTCATCTAGAATTTCTACCATTCTCTTAAATGTTGATTTTTTTACCCCCGTTAAACGTCGAAACTTTTCTCCTTCTAACTTTTCTATTTCCTTATATTTCATGCTTCCAAATACTTGATCTTACTCTCTCTCCCTCAATTTTGAAAGAAGTCTAATGACCAGGGCTTCTTTTGCCTTTTTTTTCGTTTGGTAAATTTCTTGAACATTTATAGCTAAACGACAACCGTCATCCCGCTAGCGGGATCTAGAGATACCGCGGTGGTATGACGTGTTAGCTATACCTTTTTTCTACTTAGTTTGGGTTATGCAAGAAGTCTATTCTCAATTCGACTCCTGCAGATTAAAAATTAAGTTGAATAAAAATTGGGCTTGACGCACCACAGTTTAAGAAATTAAAAATTTAACAATTAGAATTATAATTACAGACCACAGCAAAAAATAGACTTTTCCATTTGATTTATTTTTAATTTGGATGTTTTCTAATTTTTTATCAGCTATTAGGTTTAATTTTTCTATAAGGCTAAGTATTCCTTGGATTGTTTTTATGGGATAAGAACTTCTAATTTTTTCCCTATACCCTATTTTATTTTCATGTTGACTGCTTATCCACGTTTCAACTACTTTCCACATATTGATTTCTGAGTAGATCTTTCTACATGTCCCTTCCAGTAAAATCATAGTTTTCTGCAGCAATAACAATTGTGTTTGAACTTTCATATCAAAATCACCAGTTATTTTTAATAGCTGAGCAAGTAAACTAGCAAATGAAATCTTCTGTATAGGCTGCCCAATAATGGGTTCACCTATTGCCCTGCAAGCTGTGACAAAATTTCTATGCTGTGATGAAACGTAACCAGCTTTAAAGTGCATTTTTGCAACGTGATCATAATCCCGATTTAAAAAGCCTTTGAGTATCTCTATAACGTAATAGCATGTCTCACGATCTATTCTACCCATGATTCCACAATCCAGGGCAATAATATTGTTATTACTATCAACCATTAGATTTCCAGGATGCATATCAGCATGAAAAAAACAATCCCTGTATACCTGATTACAAAACGATTCTATAAGGTTGATAGCTATTTGCTTATGTTTTTCAACTTCGTATATTGGCGTTGCTTCTATCCATTCTAATGTTAAAACCTTTCTTGAAGTTCTATTCCAATCTACTTCAGGTACATAAAAACCTTTGTCATTTTTTGTGTTTTCCTTTAATTCCGAAGAGTGAGCAGCTTCAAAACGTAGATCTAACTCTAATCGGCAAATTTCAGCAAAAGTTTTGACTAATTCAATCGGCTTCAGCCTTTTTGATTGTTCGCTAAATTTTTCTGCAATTTCCGCAAGCCAAGAAAGCATCTTTATATCCCTTGAGAATGTTTTCTCAATATTTGGCCTTAAAACCTTCACAGCAACTTCTTTACCCTCAGTTGTAACCGCTCTATGCACCTGAGAAATCGATGCTGCTGCAATTGGCTTTTCAGAAAAGCTTGAAAAAATGTCGCTCAATTTACAATTAAACTCACTTTCTATAGTTTTAACTGCTATTTTATGTGAAAACGATGGCAATCTATCACATATCAATAACAAGTTATTTGTTATATCCTCATTTAAAACATCAGTACGTGATGAGATAGACTGCCCAAACTTAATGAACACCGGACCTAATTTTTCAAGAGCATGCTTTAGTTTGTGGCCTTGTATTTTATTTATTGATTTCTTTGATGGTGGAAGTAAATAAGGTAATACATTGTAACGTGTCAGCACCGTAGTTATGTGCAGAAGACGCAAAATATTTTGAATCATTTCGCTGCGTAACTGCTAAATATTTCATTTAGGGTTCTATTTTTCATAATCTCATCAGGCTTACCTTGGCAATAGATAGTATTATTTATACAAATTATGTAATCTGAGGATGGTAGAGCAGAGTTAAGATCATGAGAAGTCATAAGAATCGATACCAATCGTTTTTTTGCTATTTTGCTTATAATATCATAGAACTTAGCCCGTGCGTTAATATCCATTGCACTAACTGGTTCATCTAGAATGATCAGGTCAGGCTCTGCAATTAAACAACGTGCAAGCAGTAGTAGTTGTGTTTGCCCTGCAGAAATTTCTAACACTTGATTCTTCAAAATGTTACCGATACCAACCAACTCTATCACTTCTGTAATAATGGATTGATTTTTCTTTAGTCTTTTCAAGGAGCTATTTAAAAGGAAATATTCAACTGTTATTGGCATCAAATTACTAACACTAAAATTTTGCGGCATGTAGCTAATTTTTGTGTTCTCAGCTAACACAATATTTCCAGTATAATTTTTATTTATACCAGCAATTGCTTTCACTAAAGAGGTTTTACCTCCACCATTTGGACCAAGTATTGTAATTACGTCTCCTCTTTTCATGAACATATTGATATTATCAAGGATTCTTTTACCATCATATGTGAGAGCGAGATTTTCTATTTTTAGAACATGATTATTGACATTATTTAATTTATTGACAAAATTTAACTTCTTCTCAACGTTTATATGAGACATTTACTGACTTTGTTTCTATTACTTTCATTTACACTATACTATAATATCGCCTTTTCATCCAATTTAAAAGTTGTAGCTACAATCAAACCTATCCACTCACTTGTAGCTTCTGTTACAGAAGGGATTTTAGAACCGGAATTGCTTGGCTATGCAACATCTGCACACAATTATATATTAAAGCCATCTGATGCGAGTAATTTAGAATCAAGTGACGTTATATTTTATGTTGACGATAACTTAGAGACGTTTGTTAAAACTTTCGCCAAAAATAATAAAGAACTAGTGCAATTGTCAAAGACAATTAACCTACTTCCTGCTCGGCCACATTCATTTTCTAGAAAAATTACTCATATTCAAGATGAAAAAGATTTGCACATTTGGCTGAGTCCCGAAAATGCAAAGAGCATGATACTTTCTATAAGTGCAACATTGTCTAACATAGATAAAGAAAATTCCCATCGATACAGTTCTAATGCAACAAAAGCTATAAAAAAAATAGACCAAGAAGTAAAAGAAATCATGAAAGAACTGAATGATTTTAAAAATCAAAAATACATCGTTACTCATGATGCTTATCAATATTTTGAAAAATATTTCGGTCTAAATCATCCAAGCGCTATTCTTTCTATAGAAGAGGATTCTTACATAGGTATGAAGAGTTTAATGAAGCTAAAAAAGATAATGAAGGAAGAAAACGTTAAATGTATATTTGCTCATTCACAGGAAGATAGCATAAAGCCTAATGCCCTTTCTAATGACGCAAAAATGGTAGTTCTTGACCCTATTGGATCAGACATAGAGCCTGGAAAAGATGCATATCTAGCTATAATCAATAGCATTGCACAAAATTTTAAGTCTTGTTTTGTTGAGTAATAAGCTCCCTTTTAGCTTACCGTTTTATTGTTCTGCAATTTTTAAATTACCATTTGTTCTTTACATATTATGCAGGTTTAGAATTATGCTTTATTCTTACGTTTATGTCTTGGTCCAAAGCAACCAATAAGTTAAGCAAGTATTCTAAGGAGAACCCTTCGACTTTTAATCTATTGATTTGAGATACTTTAGGTTGATCAATCTTTAGAGCGATTGCTGCTTTTTTCTGTGTTTTGTACCTTATATTTATTAATTGTGCAATGACCTTTATTAATCTCAGCTTTGTATCTTTCACATCCCCCAACTCTACCATTATAGGGTAACTTAATTGTAGACTTTGCATAATAATAAACTTTCCTATAAAAAAACTACTTTAATTTTTCTTCTTTAAATAGAACATGCCTTCTGACTACTGGGTCATACTTTCTAAATTCCAGTTTTCTGGTGAGCTTTTTTGGATTACGCTTTTTTACATAAAAATAGCCTGTTGATTTTTCTTCACCAGCTCTTGTTGTCTTGGTTGCAGTGCTGACTAACTTAACAAGCAAAGAAGCATTTTTTTTCGCCATACTTATAATGATATAATAAATTCTATGCGAGTTTATTACGCAAAATACTAAAAGTCAATCGAATAATGCAGATTGCAAAATCCTTGACAATCAACAGTGCATTAAGTAGCATAAAGTTAACTTCAGAATAAAAAGCAAACGGTAAATAAGTGACAAATAGTGGTAAAAGGGTATTATTGATAGAAAATTCTATCTGTTCTAATGAGGTAAGAGTTGCCTTGTCAGTTAATAACAAGGTTGTAGAATTTGAACAAGAATTCAAGGAAAAAAAACAATTAAGAGGTAATATATACGTTGCTTATATAAAGCGTATAGAGCCTTCTTTGCAAGCCGTATTTATTGAATACGGAAAAAATAAGCAAGGTTTTTTGTCTTTTTCCGAGATATCTCTAGATTACTTCAATATTCCAGAAAAAGAAAAGGAAACTATTTTTGAGGGCTACTCAAATGACGATTGTATAGAAGAAGCCCCAGCAAGTGTCTCTTTAGATTCTGCAGCTAGTAAGAATGTTAACGAGTCAGGTAGTGGTTTTGTAAGAGAGGTACCTTTATATAAAAAATACAAATTACAAGATGTTATTTCAGTAAATCAAAAAGTATTGGTTCAGCTAACTAAAGAGGAACGAGGCAATAAAGGAGCTTCATTTACAACATACATAACTTTAGTGGGTAGATACTGTGTTTTCATGCCAAATTCCATGAGTAAAGGTGGAGTGTCTCGCAGAATTGAAGATGTTAATGTCAGAAAGCAGTTAAAGGAGCTACTGAGTTCAATAAACTTGCCAAAAAGATCAGGTTTAATAGTAAGAACTGTTGGTTCAGGAAAAAGTAAGAAAGAAATTGAGCAGGATTATAATTATTTATCCTCATTATGGCAGAGCATTCAAAAAAATGCCTTCTCTGTGAATGCTCCATCATTAATTTACAACGAAGCAGATGTAATTATGAGATCTGTTCGTGATTTTTGTAGCGATGGTATAGAAGTTATAGTGTCTGGAAAGGAAGCTTTTGAAGCAGTGAGGCAATATGCTAACAATGCACTAAAAGGTAGTAAGTTGCGCTATAGATTGTATAGAGGTTATGTTCCGATCTTTACTTACTACGGAATCGAAGATCAAATTTCTGAGTTATATAGCAATAGAGTAGAGATGCCATCTGGTGGGTCTTTGGTAATAACTTTAACTGAGGCGTTTGTTTCAATAGACGTAAATTCAGGAAAGATGACAGGAGAAGATAGCATAGAAGAAACAGCTTATAGAACCAATATGGAAGCAGTACCTGAAATATCAAGACAGGTGAATCTTAGGGGCCTATCAGGATTAATAGTAGTCGATTTTATTGACATGTTGAAATATCAGTATTGCAGAGCTGTTGAGTCTGCTATAAAGCAAGCGTTTAAAGACGATAAAGCTAAAGTTCAATTTAGCTACATAAATGACTTTGGTTTAATGGTATTTTCAAGACAAAGAATTAAACCAAACATACAAGAAATTAATACTACAGAGTGTTTACACTGCAAGGGTATTGGAAGAGTAAAATCAAACGAAGTAATTGTTTCATCAATACTAAGGGATTTACAACATATTGCTAACAAGAATCGAAATAAGTCTTTTGATTTAGTAGCACACAGTGCAGTTATAGCGCACATTTTTAATAACAAACGCAATACAGTTTCTACAATCGAAAAAGAGTTTAATATTACATTGAACGTTAGTATTAATAACAGTTTAGATGTAAATGCATTTGTTTTAAAACAAGGAGATGATGTTAATTTAAACGGTTATAAGCCATTACAGAACTCTGGATACCAAATTGGGGATAGCAGCAATGAAGAAGCTGATAATTCAAATAAACTACGAGGCAATTTTTGGCTGACTAAGTGGCTTTCGCGCCTTTTAAGTTCTAATAACTAATTAGAAACTTAAATTGGGCTTGTAATTAATGAGTCCTATACTTATATATTCTTATATCAGATAATATTTACAATGGGGTACTCATTATGGGAAGAGCAATAGGTATAGATCTCGGGACAACAAATTCTTGTGTTGCAATAATGCAGGGCAAAGATACAAAGGTAATAGAGAATAAAGAAGGAGCAAGAACTACTCCATCTATAGTTGCATTTACTTCATCAGGAGAAAAATTGATTGGTGCTCCAGCAAAAAGGCAAGCAACCACCAATGCAAGTAATACCTTTTTTGCTACTAAGAGATTAATAGGCCGTCAATACGGTGATTCTGAAATGAAAAATCTAAATGTGCCGTATAAAGTGTTTGCAGCAAAAAATGGTGACGCATGGGTTAAAACCACTGATAATAAAGAATACTCTCCTAGCCAAATTGGTGCATTTATACTACAAAACATGAAAGAAGCAGCAGAAGCTTATCTTGGAGAGGAAGTAAAAGATGCTGTGATAACAGTGCCAGCATACTTCAATGACTCTCAACGTCAAGCAACAAAAGATGCAGGAAAAATCGCTGGATTAAATGTACTCAGAATAGTAAATGAACCGACTGCCGCAGCGCTTGCTTATGGTCTTGATAAAAAACATGGACACACAATAGTGGTGTATGATCTTGGTGGTGGTACATTTGATGTTTCAATACTTGAAATAGGTGAAGGGGTTTTTGAAGTAAAGGCTACAAATGGTGACACTCATCTTGGAGGTGAAGACTTTGATAATGGAGTAATGAGTTATTTACTAGATGAATTCAAGAAAAGTAATGGCATTGATTTGAGAAATGATCCAATGGCTATGCAAAGAATCAAAGAAGCTGCTGAAAAAGCAAAAATTGAATTATCAAGCGCAATGGAAACGGAAATAAATCTACCGTTTATTACAGCTGATGCAAGTGGCCCAAAACACTTAAATATGAAATTAACAAGAGCAAAGCTTGAAAGCTTAGTGAATAATTTAATCGAAAGAACTATGGCTCCTTGTAAAAAAGCTCTTGAGGATGCTGGCTTGTCTGCTAGTCAAATTGGCGAAGTAGTTCTTGTTGGTGGCATGACTCGTATGCCAAAGGTCATAGAGAAAGTTAAAGAATTCTTTGGCAAAGATCCACATAGAGGAGTCAATCCTGATGAAGTTGTAGCAATTGGAGCTGCAATACAGGCGGGAATCATTCAAGGTGATGTAAGAGATGTATTACTACTTGACGTGACTCCACTTTCTCTTGGTATTGAAACTCTAGGAGGAGTATTTACTCCACTTATTGAACGTAATACTACTATTCCCACTAAAAAATCTCAGGTATTTTCAACTGCAGAAGATAACCAAACAGCCGTTACAATTAAGGTACATCAAGGTGAAAGAAAATTGGCAGTTGATAACAAGCTACTTGGCCAGTTTAGTTTGGAGGGGATACCTCCTGCTCCGCGCGGAAGGCCACAAATTGAAGTGACGTTCGACATAGATGCAAATGGAATAGCGCATGTTTCTGCAAAAGATAAAGCTACTGGAAAAGAGCAAAAAATACGCATTCAATCTTCAGGTGGTCTGTCTGATGATGAAATAAATCGCATGGTGAAAGAAGCTGAAGAAAAAGCTCACGAGGATGAAAAGCATAAGAAATTTATTGAAGTGAAGAACCAGGCGGATAGCTTAGTTCATTCTACAGAAAAGTCTCTGACAGAGTATGGTGATAAAGTCTCACCTGAAGATAAATCTGCTATTGAAAGTGCACTGAATGAACTGAAAGAGGCTAGTAAATCTGATAACATTGATGACGCTGATTCAATACAGCAGAAAGTTACTAATCTTTCTCAATTATCTATGAAACTTGGGGAAGCTATGTATCAAGCATCTCAACAAAATAGTGCTGAAAATGGCTTTTCATCAGAAGGAAATCCAAATGATAAAGAAGAAAAAGTAGTAGATTCTGATTATCAAGACATAGATAATAAGGAAGAGAATAAGTAATTGTGATCACTTTTCCTGTCATCCAAGTAGCTGACACTGGAATCCAGTTTCCATATAATCTTATCGAAAACGTTGTAACCACTTTCTATGCTAGTTTACAAGCAAACTTTCCTGGATCCAAGTAGTCAGGGCACTGGGATGACACCCTTTGGTTTTTTATATGATTATGCAAGAAATCTAGTGTAGATTTTTATTTATTTTATAAGATTGAAGTGTTACAGTAGCGAGCTTACAACACTACTGTTTTGTAAATTTAGTGAATAAAATTACTTCTTTAACTTTATTGAAGCGAAAAACTGATTTCCATTGCGGTAAATGAGCAACATTATTAAATCTTTGCCGCTTTTCTTTACTGCTAAATCAACTTGTTTTTGAAAATCGTTAGTATTTTCTATATCAGTTCCATCTAATTGGATAATGATGTCCCCTTTTTTAATACCACGCAGCGTGGCATTACTGTTACTATCTACATTGGTAACTATCACACCTTTTGTAGGATTACTTTCTTTTGATTCTTTTGGCAGATTTGAAACAGTTAAACCGGTTACATAATCAGATGTTGATTTATTTTCTTCTTGATTGTTATCTTGGCCATCATTTGTAGATTCTCCGATCACAACTTTAATATTAACCTCTTTGCCCTTTCTAAGTAACTTAACTTGCACTTTTTTCTCAGGTCCGGCTCTTGAAACCATTTGAGGTAATTGTGTCATTCTGTCGATTTTTTTACCATCGAATTCTAATAATATATCACCTACTTTAATACCACCTTTTTCTGCAGGGCTATCCTTTACTATACTTGCAACCAGTGCACCTTTTGTATCTTTTAAACCCAAAGACTCAGCAAATTCTTTCGTTATAGGCTGAACTTGCACACCAAGCCAACCATGTTTTATTTTTTTGCCACTTTTTAATGTGTCAATAATTGACATAGCTAAATTAGATGGTATGGCAAAACCTATACCCACGTTGCCGCCAGACTCAGATGGAGAATAGATAGCAGTATTAATACCTATAACTTTTCCATTTAAATCAAATAACGGTCCTCCAGAGTTACCCCTATTAATTGCAGCATCAGTTTGAATAAATTCATTCATAGTGCCGATACTAATGTCCCTGGACCTTGCAGATATAATTCCTGTGCTTACAGAGCCACCCAAACCAAATGGGTTACCTATTGCCATAACCGTATCACCAACCCTTGCTTTATCAGAATCACCAAATGCAACAGAAGAAAGATCTTTATCAGAATTAATCTTAAGCACAGCAAGATCAGTTCTTGCATCATAGCCTAAAACTTCTGCTTTGAAATAAGTATTATCGTTCATAGTAACTGTGATATCTTTGGCGTTTTTAATAACGTGATAATTGGTTACTATAGTTCCACCTTTATCTATAATAAACCCAGAACCAAGCAACACCACCTCTTTGTTAACACTAGGGCCCCTATCCATAAAAAACTGATCAAAATGCTCAAAAAACTCTCTAAAATCATCAAAAAAATTATTTCCTGGCATAGATGGAACTCTAGTTCTACTGTTATTTTCTTGTTTGATGATTTGTTCGCTTGAAATATTTACAACCGCAGGAATGAGTTCTTCCACTAAATCGGCAAGTCCTTGATATGCAGTAGTGCTAGCACTAACGACCTTTTTTGCATTCCAATCAAACATATTAGCGTACGAAGAAAACGCAATTAGAAAATATGCAAATATAGATAAAATAAATGCCTTACTTTTCATAAATTATTTCCATCCTTTATTTAAAATATCTAAAAAGTTATTATTTGGTGAAAGTACAAATTTAGTATTATTTTCGGCAAATGATTTACTGTAAGCACTCATAGAGCGATAAAAGTTAAAGAACTCTTCATCAACCTTAAATGCCTCATTATAAATTCTAGTTGCTTCAGCATAACCACGACCCCTTATTTCATACGATTCTTTTACTGCACTGGAGATAATTTCCCTTTTTAATTTATCAGCTTTTGATCTAACTTCCTGCCCAGCTTGCTCTCCTTCTGCTCTAATTTCTTTTGCTTCTTTTTCCCTTTCAGTTTGCATACGGCGAAATATTGCAGAACTATTTTCTTCTGGTAAATCTGCTCTCTTAATTCTTACATCTATTATTTCTATGCCAAATTTTTCAGCTTCAGAATAAACTCCACGCTGAATCAATTGCATAACCTCTGATCTTTTTTCGTTCAACAAACTAATCAACGAAAATCTGCCTATATTTTCTCTTATGTGTGCTTCTATAACCGGATACAATCTTCTAACCAGCCCTGATTCATTTTTCACAGCCTGGTAAAAAGTAACAGGATTTGTTATTTTATATTTTGCATACGCATCTACTATAATACGTTTTTGATCCGCTGTTATCACTTCTCTTGGAGTTTTGTCAGGACTTAAATCTAAAACTCTTTTCTCAAGAAACTCTACACTATTTATGAATGGTAACTTAAAATATAAGCCACTTTCCCTAACATCCCTTACAACTTTACCGAGTTGCATAACTATCGCTTGCTTTGTTTCTTGCACAACAAATATTGAATTAAATAAAACAATCAATAAAACAACAAATACAGAAGCAAAAACAATTTTAATATTACTACTCATGGTTATTTCCCTAAATTTGTAAGAGGTAAATAAGAAAACATACCTTTCAGATCATCAGTTACAACAACTTTGTCTACCTTACTGAAAATATTTTCCATAGTTTCAAGATAAATACGGTTCTTAACGAGAGAAGGGTTCTGTCTATATTCCTCATAAAGAGATAAAAAGCGATTTGCATTACCTTTTGCTTCATTTATTATTTCATTCTCATATGCCTCTGCATCTAATTTTATCTTTATCGCTTCACCTTTTGCTCGAGGTATGATATCATTACTATAAGAATATGCTTCGTTTATAGTACGCTCTTTATCTGCACGAGCACTTTGCACATCTCTAAATGAGCTAATTACTTTTTCTGGTGGATCGATTTTTTTCATTTGGACAGATAAAATTTCTATGCCCATTTGGTATCCATCAAGAATCTGTTGCAATAAAATTCTGGTATCTCTGGAAATTTCGGCTCTCCCTTGACCTTCCAGTGCAAAAGAAATCGTATTCTTACCTATTATCTCCCTCATAGCACTTTCAGCAGCGTTTTTAACGCTTAAACCAGGTTGATGATCCCGTACTTTGAATAAATAGTCCTTAGCATCTCTAACGCGCCACTGAATTTCGAAGTTAACATTGACTATATTTTCATCTCCAGTTAGCATCACACCTTCACCGCGATCTGTATCTCGCCCATAAGAACTACTTACCCCAATTTCTTCACGATTTACTTCCTTAACGTTCACTTTAAAAACCTTGCCAATAGGGTAGGGGAAGTGATAACGCAAACCAGGTGTTTCTGTATTAGAATATTTACCAAAGGTAAGTTCTATGCCTTCTTCACCGGGGTGAACAATATAAAAGCCAGTGCAAGCATAGAACAGCAAAATAATGACAATGATGAAATAAGGTTTTTTGCCCCTGTTTCTGGTTAATCCATTAAGAAAGAACCTTATATCAGATACAGCTTTACTTAAAATATCTTCATTATTAGGAGTTTTGTTCCCTACCGATTTCTTTCCCAGATTCCAAGGATTATTATCATCAAACATAATGATTGATTCTATAATTAATACGCTAATATTACTCACTTTATAAGAAAATGCAAAACTATTTTATTTACAAATTAATTATCGGAGCGAAGGACATGATCATACACTTCCTTTTCCCTATGTAATATGGTCGATTCTACAGAATTTTCCGGTTTTTTTTTAAATTCTTTATTGTCACTCTTTAAGTGCACTACGTCTTCGTGAAAATGGGAATTATACCTAAATAGTAAAGCTATTATTATTAAAGTTATAACAGCCAAAAAGATGAGTGCCCTTTTTCTATACCTCATAAATTGCTGCAGCTTCTTAACCTAATTTTCTACGCTACCACAAAACACGTCAAGCAAAATTATCCTTAAATAAATAAACGTTCGCAATCAATTTAACACTAACTTAAGAATCAAGGGATACAATTATAATATATTTAATTAATAGTGAGGTTAAAAATGCCAAATAATAAAATAAATTCAAGTTCTGTTAAAACTCAAGAAAATCAACCAGAAGGTAGTCTTGATTTGAATAAAATGATACAAGATCCATCAAATGCAGAGCTTATTGATAATTCACAAGCTCAACAAAATAAACTTTTTGGATTACTAAAACAGTCAATAAAAGATTTCTCTATGTTGCCTGCAGAAAAGCAGATTCTTGCAGTAAGTGCAGCAGGTGCGTTATTTGCAACAGCATTACCACTTTTGTTAGCTGCTGTACCACTTGCTGCAACAGGTGCAATGATTGGTCTTGCTTTATTTTTCTCCGTAAAAGCAGTTCAATTTGGATATAAAGGGCTCAAATGGTCAGCAGAAAAAACAGTTGATGGGGTGAAATATACTGCCGGAAAAGTTAGAGATGGTGCTGTGCATGTTAAAGATAAGGTGAAAGAAGGTTATGAACATTCAGTAGATTCACTGAAAAAAGGCGCTAGTTTTGTAGGCGAAGGAGTGGCAAATAAGTTCCATAAGGCATCTGGTGAGACGGACTATTTAGATAAGGTAAAAAGGTTTACTCCAGATGCAATTAAGAAATCTGACGAAATAAGAAATGATATGAAAGCAATTTTTGCTGATAAAGGAAATAATTCTGGGTTAGTGAAAAATGTACTTTCTGGAATATCGTCAGAAATTGATTTAAAAATGGCAGAGAAGGCAAAATCAGGGGAGATTGAACATACTTCTGGATGGCAAGTACAGAAAGAATTCATTAATAATTTAAATGAAAAAAGCTTGCATAACTTGTTAACACAAAGGTCATTACCTAAAGGTAGTTATTTCATCGACAGTGTTTTCTCTGAACATTACGATGAAATTAAGAAGGTTATTAAAGAATGTAGAGAAAATCATTTGTACTCAAGCGTAAGCAATATGTTTGACAGAGCAGAGAAAAAAGCTAACAGGCCTTCTGTCAAAAATTTAACTAGGTCTGTGTCATCATCATTCTCTTCACTGGGAAGAAAAGGCTCTGAACAATCTAACAGCTTGTCAAAAAGCAATTCACTAAATTCTGTAAAAACTGACAGTACTGTTAGCAGCGAAGCGGAATTGTTAAATCCTGCGGAGCATAAGGAAGTAAAACAATCTTCAGGTTTCTTCTCAAGGTTTAAGAGAAATGAACCACTGAAAGAAGCTACTGACATTTCACTAAATCCTATAGGAACTGAAAGTACCGCTACTGTCTCTGATTCAGATTCTCAGAACTTTGCAACAGTCCGTAGAAGCAATTCATCTAGTAGCTTAACTCCTAAGCTTACTCCAGTTGCTCCACCAAAGGTGCCTGAAAGCCCTTCTATTGATAGTGGAATGGGTTCTGGTTCTTCTACGCCAAGAAGTCCTTCTGTAGAAGACTTAAGTAAAGCTCGTGCAAATTTGAAAGAGACAGGTTATCTGAATGAACTGGTGAAACAGCCTTCTACGAAAGTAGCTGTTGACACTGACGTTCAACAGCAAGCTGCACAAACAGCTGTGAAAACGAACTAAACAAAGCTATCCACCTTCTCCAAAAGGATGTTACTCAATGAGTAACATCCTTTTTTGTTTTTAAACTATAGAAAAATCCCAGCGTTATGCGCACAACCGTACGAACATTATGATTTCTCTGCTAGGAAGGGTATCATCTGAGTAGCTGACACTGGGATGACACCATAGGGGGCTACTTGGATGACAGGAGAAGGAGGCATTGCCCTTCTGATAGACAGTGTTCGTACAGTCACGCGCTGCCGAACACTGTATGGTTATACAAGAAAAATTAAGGCTTAAAAGGAATTTTAAGTATCGGACTTAAGGTTTTTATTTCTTCTTAATAAAACATAAAAAGCTCCTTTACCACCATGTTTTTTCGTAGCTTGCTGGTAGTATAGAACCATATGCTGATCATTTAACCACTTATTTAAGTTATTCTTTATAGTGTCTGTTTTATTTGTTGCACTGCCGTATCCCGTAATTACCAATAAACATCTATTTCCTGCTCGATAATTTTTGATAATAAAATCTATCAATTTACAATAAGCATCCTCTATATTATAGCCATGCAAATCTAGCTTATCGCTTATAAAATATTTACCCCTATCAATCTTTGATTTTGTGTTGTAGTCAAGACAAAATGATGAGTTACCATTATTGGTATTAAGAAAATTCCCTTGTAAGTTAGAGGTACCTTTATCAACCATAGACTTTATATTTACTTTATGATCAACTTTCAAAGTAACTTTTCCACATTCTATTGGCTTAACATTTTTTTGCCAATCCAACTCATCGTCCGACATAAACGCATTAATCGAATTGTATAATTTTACAACAATATCCAAACATAGTAAAATATTGCTTATTCTATAAAAACCCGATTTTCGATAATACGATGAAATCGTCAAAAACTAATGAGAATTTTTGGCTGTATGGAAAGCACACCTGCATATCAGCACTGAAGAATAAAAATAGGCGGTGTGTAGAACTGTTAGTAACAGAAAATTTCTATAGAGAACATGAAAAAGAAATTAGGCAATGTGCAAATAGTAAGGGCATTAAAGTTCGATTAGTAGAAAACAAAATACTTAATGACGTTTTATCTAAAGGTGCTAACCATCAAGGAATTGCTTTAAATGTTGCCCCTATTCTTTATAACTTAAGCATCGAAGAAGTAGCTGAAAGCTCAAACGACAGCTCTACTATAGTCATTTTAGATCAAGTCACTGACACGCACAATATTGGATCAATTTTAAGAACTTCAGCTTGTTTTAATGTTGACGCATTGGCTTTACCACATAATCATTCACCTGGCGAAAATGCATCTATTGCAAAAGCAGCAAGTGGAGCATTGGATATTGTTCCGCTAATATACGTTACAAATATAGTAAAAACTATGCAGTATTTAAAAAAGGTCGGCTACTGGTGTTACGGGTTTGATTGCAATGCTAAAGAAAATATAGATGAAATAAAGAGCTTTGAGAAAAAAAGAATAATTATTTTTGGTTCTGAAGAGAAAGGAATGCGGAGGTTAGTTAAAGAAAATTGTGATTATCTTTTAAAAATCCCAATGTCAAACGTAATTGACAGCTTAAATGTCTCAAATGCAGCAGCAATAGGCCTATATTCTATTTATATTAAAACAAATGCCAGCGCATAGCTGTTTATAATAAAAATACTTGATAAAAATGTGGTTTTATATTATAATGTGTTAAATAATGGACAAAAGGAGTTATATTTATGTCTTACATGAGAAATGAACAGGATATCCGCTCTCAGGGCGTTTATTATAGCGCTGGGCTCAGAAGTTACCTAACTAAAGTATATAACTACATGGCTTTAGCTTTAGGCGTTACAGGGCTTGTTGCGTTTCTAACGGTATTTTCTGGTCTTTTTCAGGTAATTCATTATAATCCTGTGCTGCGATTTGTAGTAATGCTATCTCCTTTTGCGCTGGTGTTTTACATGTATTATAAACTTCAACACTTAAGTGCTCAGTCCACAGTTACTATATTTTTTCTTTTCTCAGTATTAATGGGGCTTTCCTCATCTTATATTTTTGTAATTTACACTGCAGAAAATATAGCAAGAGCATTTTTCATTACATCGATCATGTTTGGCTCTATGGCTTTATATGGTAATACTACAAAAAGAGATCTTACAAGTATGGGATCTTTCTTGATGATGGGAGTCTTGGGGATAATTATAGCATTGATAGTAAATTTCTTCCTTAGAAGCAGTCCACTTTACTTTGCAATATCATTTATATCAGTAATAGTCTTTACCTTGATGACTGCATATGATGCTCAGAGAATCAAAGATGTTTATTATAGGTATAATGACGGTTCAGAAGTTGCTACTACTAAATTAGCAATACTCGGTGCAACTGATCTTTATTTTAATTTTATTATTATGTTTAAACATTTACTCAGGTTACTTAACTTGTTCAATAATAGGGACTAGATGTTTTCCTTTTTAAGGAAAGGTAGTAAGAATTCTATAGTTTTCTTTTTAATATCTTTAGTCATGTTGATGCTATGTCTTGCATATGCATCGGTGCCACTATATAGCATTTTCTGTAAAGCTACCGGGTATGGTGGCACAACAAGAAAAGTAACTAATGCAACAATAAGTGCAACTGACCAAAAAATCAGGGTCCACTTCAATGCTGATATAATGTCCGATCTACCTTGGGAATTTAAATCAGAAACTAACTACGTTGACGTAAACATAGGAGAACAAAGTTTAGCATTTTATTACGCAAAAAATCTATCTGATCAGCCTTCATTTGGAATGGCGGTGTATAATGTTACGCCTTTCAAAGCAGGTAAGTATTTCAATAAAATTGCATGCTTTTGTTTTGAAGAACAAATGTTGCTACCAAAACAAAAAGCAGCTATGCCCGTATCTTTCTACATAGATCCTGAGATAATGCTTGATAACAACACAAAAGATTTGAGCGAAATAACACTATCATACACATTTTTTAAGCTTAAATAACAAACTTTTTCCTATTGTCCACTCAAGCAGCGTGAGCTATAGCTAAACTGACTTACGACAATCTGAAAAACGACAAATTCGTCATTCCGCTACTTGTTAGCGGAATCTATGCCGAGATACCGCGAATGAATCGCGGTATGACGTAGGATTGCTGTCGTCCTGCTACGTGTTAGCGGATGAGATACCGCGGCGGTATGACGGTTCGCGGCAGCATGACAATAAGCTCGTCATCCCGCTACCCCTTAGTGGGATCTATGCTTTGAGATACCGCGGCGGTATGACGTGTTGAAACAATCCGATAAGGTAAACCTCGTCATTCCGCTACTTGTTAGCGGGATCTATGGGATACCGCGGCGGTATGATGTGTTAGCTATAGAAGGAGTGCGTTGTGATTCAAATAACAGTTATGCAACAGATCTATTGAATTGAGTAGGAGCTCTTATTTGCTTTTTGTGCACTGACTACTTGTGTCTCAGTGCTTGGTGTTATCAATTCCCATCCTTCATTCTTTGCTTCACAAGTATCCCAATACTTAGCCAATTCCTTATTATTTTTTACAGAATTTGGCATTTCTATGTTGGGATTTTTTTCTAATGTATGCTTAATTAGAATCTTACAGCAACCTTCGTAGTTAGTTGATTTATCTGTACCATATAATTCAGTAACACACTCTAAAGCAGTATTTCCATTGTAGTGTTCATGTGGGCTATCACTTACCCCGCTTCTATGAGAGCCTTTAACATGTCTGGAGAACGCATCAAAGTGCAGATATGTAAATATCCTTTTTCGTTTTGCACGTTAGCACCTGCTTTTATTAAAACTTGTGCTAGATTTTGTAAAGCGCAAGGTTTGTAATTAATAGCAATAGAAAAAAGACTATCTACTGGAAAGCCATCATAGTCTTTCAAATCAAATTTGTGATTAATATCAAAACCTTTTTCTTCCCAAGAAGTGTGTAAATCTTTATAATAGTTTTCTTTGCTTGAAGTTTGCATTCTACTTTCTAGCCTTTCTTTTATTTTTTCTATTACATTACTAATATCTAAATCGTGATCTTCATTCACTTCATACAACACATTACACAAAGCACTATAAAGCTGAGTTTCTCTATTCATTATAATTTATACCTTAAAAATATTAATATACACTTATGTAGTATATAAACTCTAAATAACATTTTGCAAAATATTAATTGTTAGATAACATAATCAAAGTTTTTATCTTACATTCATCATGGTTAGAGCTATACAAATAAAAAAAACTGGGGGAGCAGAAGTATTAGAATTTGTAGATAAGAATATAGGTGAGCCAAAAGGCGAGGAAATTTTAGTACATCACACAACTATCGGCTTAAATCGTTATGATTTAGAGCACAGAAAAGGTATGCGCAAAATTAAAGATCTACCATCAGTGCTTGGAGTGGAAGCAGTGGGAGTTATTGAAAAGCTTGGTAAAAAAATCAGTGATGGATTCAAAGTTGGAGACAGAGTTGGATATTGCACAGCTCCTCCAGGGGCATATTGTGAAAAGCGCATTATACACCAGAAATATCTGATAAAAATTCCAGATGACATATCTGATGAAGTTGCTGCTGCAGTGCTGTTTAAAGGTATGGCAGCTCACCATTTAGTTAATCAATCTTATAAAGTTAGGCCTGGTGCTTTCGTGCTAGTTCATGGGGCTAATGGTGGTTTAGGACAAATAATATGCCAATGGGCAAAGGATAAAAAAGGTGTAGTGATAGGTTCTGTAAGCTCTGATGAAAAAATGAAAATAGCTTTACAAAGTGGCTGCACATACGCAATAAACTACAATGATAAAGACTTCGTTTCTAAAGTTATGGAGATTACGCAAAACAGAGGAGTAGGTGCAGTGTATGACCCCATAGGCTATACTACAAGCAAGCTCTCTTTTGAATCTTTAGGCAGGTTCGGCATATACGTTTCCTATGGGCAGATATCAGGTAACGCTCCTATTAGTTTTTCTTTACTTAGTTCACGTTCGTTATTTGCAACTGGAACTTCGATATATCATTATAAGCATGATAGATTCACATTAGTGCTTACCACAATGGAAATCTTCGAGATGATAAGAAAAAAACTTTTAACTGTACGGATCAATAAAAAATATAAATTTGATGAAATAATAGAGGCTCATCGTGATATGGAAAATAGAAAAGTAAGTGGGCTAAATATTATCAAAGTTTCTTAAATAACTTAGTAACCTAAAATAATTATTCATTAAGTCATATCAACTAGAATTTCACATATTTAATTTTCGATTGATTAGACTTCTTCGTTTATTTTATTAGACGTTAGTACACTGCGTGCTGGTTTGTGTGATTTCAAGAGAAGCTTAGTAGATAAGGTGTGTTTTAAACCAAATTCGGTATTTTAAACTGAACATTTTCAGTAATACCACCTGGCATAACTGAAATTTTTACACTCAGGTTTACTTTTAGGTAGTCCATTAATTCATCAACCAATATGTCAGGAGCGGAAGCACCTGCGGTGATTCCTATCTTTTCTACGCCCTGAAACCAGCTTTTATTCACACAGCTGTAATTATCAATCAAGTAGGCTCTTTTTCCTCTAGCAGCGCACAGATCTAATAAGCGGTTTGAATTTGAGCTATTTTTACTTCCTACAACTAACACCATGTCTACAATTTCAGCTAGCTTTTTAACAGCATTTTGTCTGTTTTGCGTTGCATAGCATATGTCCTTTAAATCTGGACCTGTTATGCCTGAAAACCTTAATTTCAAGGCAGCAATAATGTCACGGGTATCGTCGATGCTTAACGTAGTTTGTGTAACATAAGACAAATTATCTGGATCTTTAACCTTTAAATCATATACATCCTGCAAAGTTTGCACTAAAATGATAGGATTGTTTACTCTTCCCCTAATTCCCTTAACTTCTGGATGGTTTTCATGCCCAATGAGAATTAATTCTTTACCACTGTTTTCATACCTTTTTGCTTCTTTATGCACTTTGCTGACTAAAGGACATGTTGCATCAATCACTTGAATGCCCTTTCTTTTTGCCTCATCTTCTATATTTTTTGATACTCCGTGCGCGCTGAAGATCAGTATTCCTTCATTATCTTCAATTTCCTCGATACTGCTTACAAAAACCACTCCTTGTTTCTTAAAGTCCTCTACTATATATTTATTGTGAACAATTTCGTGTAGCACATAAACTTGGCGCTCGTTTTTGTATTTTTCTAAAGTAATAGCTAATATGTCCACAGCTCTTTTTACCCCGGCACAAAAACCTCGTGGTTCAGCTAAGATGATTTCCATTTTTGTCAAATCAAGTAAATATGCAAGCATTACTTAAAAATAAGCTCCGCTCACTGTATTTTATAGTACCACTATTTATATTTTATATAATAATTATTTTTCGCATATTCTCTTTCACATTTGATCAACTTACTACTTCAGAAAATTTTAGAAAAGATAATATAGTACATAAACAACCCGATATTTTAGATAGAAATGGAGTGGTAATAGCAACAAATGTGCCCACAACATCACTATATACAGATGCAACCAAAGTAAAGAATCCAGAAAGTATAGCAGCACAACTGTGTTCTACTTTGCATGACCTCGAATACGAGAACTTATATAGAGTACTTACTTCAGAAAAGAAATTTGCTTGGATAAAGCGGCACTTGACTCCAAAAGAACTGTTAGCAATAAAAAACGCCGGCGTGCCAGGAATAAACTTCTATAACGATGTAAAACGTATATATCCTCACAGTAATTTATTTTCACACGTGCTTGGTTACACTGACATAGATGGCAACGGTATTGCAGGAGTTGAGGCATATATAAGTAAAAACAAACAACATTCTGTTATCCAAGTAGCTGACACTGGGGTCCAGAAAAAAAATACGTGGATTCCAGCATTACGCGCTGCTTATCAGGGTATTCAACTATCCTTAGATACACGAGTGCAAAGCATAGTGCATGAAGAGCTAACTAAAGCTGTAAGCAGATATCAGGCACTTGGCGGAGTTGGAATTGTTTTAAATGTGAGAAATAGTGAAATCATCTCGATGGTCAGTCTACCTGATTTTAACCCCAACCTACAGAGTAAGGCAGAAGACGTACAAAAGTTTAATCGCGCCAGTCTTGGGGTGTATGAGATGGGATCGGTATTAAAATTCTTTACAATAGCCGCAGCACTTGATGCAAACGTTACAAAAATCAGCGATTTATATGACGTATCAACACCAATTATCATTGGAAAGTATAAAATTCAGGATTTTTACAAATCTAAAACTCCCAAAATTACTGTGCAAGATATATTTGTAAAATCATCCAACATTGGTGCAGCAAAAATTGCAGTCAAACTAGGTATTGAAAAACAAGTAGAATACTTTAAAGCTATGAAGCTATTTTCTCCTTTAAAAATAGAAATACCAGAAAAATCTACACCGATAATCCCGCATAAATGGAGTGAAAGCACTTTAATAACTGTATCTTATGGTTATGGCATAGCTGTAACTCCTATACATCTTGCACAAACTGCAGCAGCATTAATCAATAATGGGATATTTCATAACGCAACCTTGATGTTGAATAAAAGAAGTATAGGAGAGCAAATTATCTCAAGAAGAACTTCCAGGGAAATGAGAAAATTATTACACGCAGCAGTAACAGATGGCACTGGCAGAAAAGCAAAAATGAAGGCATATTCAATAGGAGGAAAAACTGGATCGGCGGAAAAAGTTGTAGATGGTAAATATAGCAAAGATGCAAACATAGCATCATTTATAGGAGTGCTAACTATGCTTGACCCAAGGTACATAGTGCTAATTGCTATTGATGAGCCTCAAGGGATGCACCATACCGGGGGAGTAATTGCTGCACCTATAGTAAGGAACATTATAAATAGAATAGCACCTATACTAAATGTTACACCTGAGATGTAAAATTATGATTGTTTTACTATAATTTCAAATTTATCATCACCAAAATCCTTATTAATATACCAAGAACCATCATCTTTAGTTACAAATTCAAGGCCTTTAAGGTCTCTTTTTATTGCCTTTCCATTTTGATCATCGATAGCGATGTTAATATCGAATGTAATAACATTTAGATTTATCATAGCTTCTTTCCCGTTGCACGAATTTAGACTGAACTTACCTAACATGACATCATTAAAACTCACTTCCCCTTTATAGACATCACACTGATCGTCCACACAACACGTAGTTTCAATATAGAAAAGATCTGACATACAAAATACCTTAAAAAAAAGAACTAAACATATATGGCCTACACCACACCGCTAACAAGTAGCAAATCATCGATAAACCTAGTTGGCTACATAGCCATAATACAGTTAGAAATGTAAAATTCAACAGTTAATTGTGTGATTAATAGAGAAGTCTTATTTAGTACACCTTATAGGAATAGCTGTTTAGTTTTTTTGTTAATCTTTTTTACCATGCTGTCAATCATATGCTTTATCCCTTGATATACGGAGTATGTACTTTCGTCACTACGCATATAAGCAGAACAAGAAAATACATTATACTCTTCATCTTCTATTGATAACCCTGTATCGCACTTTATGTGTTCGCCGCCAAGCTTCTCTATCAACTGTTCTTTGTCATCTCCTACAGTTACCTTAACTTTATTTTCTTCTCTACCTATCTTACTACTTAAAATTGAAACGATGATAGCTGGAGATATGCATATCGCTCCTATTGGCTTTTTTGTAACAAAGAATTCTGAAACTAATCTTTCAAATTCAGGCATTACTGTCACCATGCCTTTATTTTCAGCTAAGTCAGATAAATTTTTTGCAACTCCGTATCCACCAGGTACAACTAGCATGTCAAAATTTTCAGCTTTTGCTTCTTTTAAGTCATATATTTCGCCTCTTGCGATTCTTGCTGCTTCTGCAAGTACATTCCTTTTTTCTTTTGTTGCCTCTTTTGTTTTATGATTCATAACTTGTGTGATATTGATATCAGGTGCAAAGCATTTAACATCCACATCCTGCTGATCAAGCACAAGCAGACTTAAAACTGCTTCTCTTACCTCTGCACCGTCAAGGTGACCACACCCTGATAAAACCACAGCAGCTTTTAATTTTTTTTCACCCATAAAGTACCTTAATTTCATGTAATCTAGGTATTTTAATACAAATTCTATATTTGGAAAGAGGTTATTATATTAATTATCTCATACTTATTATAATATAATTAATAATTAGTATGTATAATTAGGCATATTTATGATTGATAGGAATTGAATATGGTAGAAGGTGGTGCAGTAGATACTGGCAACAATGAGTATCTTACCCAAGGTGTACTTGAAATTGTTCAGGAAAGTGAAGATTTACAAGAAAAAATAAAAAGTTTTCTGGATGAAAATAAAGATCTAAAAGATCTAGATTTAACTGAAGAGGGAAGCGTAATTCTTTTATTAATACCAAACTTCGTTATTGGGAAGACAAATAGTACATATTATAAATTTGCTTAAACTCCGCAATTACAGGCAAAAGGGCTATTTTTAATTTGTCTTATTATCAATGAGACTTGGTATAAGTAGTAGGAAAAGCGAAGAATTTTTGGCAGCTATGTCAAAAGGATTATCTAAAATAGAAAAATTCAAAAAGCTAGCTGAGCAAGTTGGTAAAAATAGAGTAATGGAGAACAAGCTGGAAGCTTTAGGTAATCGATTGTTAATACAAGGAGTTATAAGTGGAGCAGCAGTTACAACACTAACTGGTACACTGGCAGGTTTATTAACAGTAGGAGGAGTAACTGGTGCATTAATAATTGGAGGAGCAGCATTAGCAGGGTTTGTAGCGCTAGTTGCTATAGCTGCTATTGGTTATGCTATATATCAGCATAGAGGTGAGATAAAAGAAGGTGCGATTGAAGCAGGAAAAGCAGTGAAAAGTTTTGTGAAAAATATAATCGATAAATTACCTGAAGTTCAAGCAAGAGAGAATAATTTTAGTAGATTAAAAACAAACGTGCTTGAAACTATTACAAACATTAGTCTTAAAGATCACACAGACGTTAACATTAAAGAATTCCTTGCTGATAGGAAAAAAATATTAGAAATGCTTCAAAATGAAGGGCAGCGATCTGCTATACAAGAGTTAGTAAAGAATGGAACCATTGAAAATTTTTCAGAAGATGACATGAGCAGACTTATGAACAAAGGTCTTAGTACTCATGTAGCAGATATGGAAAGATCTAAAGACACGGAAGAATCTAAAAAGAAAGGATTTCACATTCTTATGAATGAATTTCAACCTGCAATTATGGCAATTGGTAGTGACATAAAAGAGGTAGAACAAAAAGTTAATGAGAAAGCTCAGGAAATGAAGCCATATTCTCAAGTAGATAGTCCAAGTCCTGAACGAGTGAGTGAAGAAGGAATCAAAAAAGAGATTTGATGCATTTGAGGAGAGTTTTGACGCAAAAATTACTATTAGAAAGTGGGGTTACGCTACTCCTTTTTATCCACTTTTTTGAGCAATCCACCTCCACATCTAACACACATTTCAGTGATTATAATATCCAATTTTTGATCATGTTTTTCTACAGGTAAATCTTTACAATATTGTTTCTCATAGGCTACACCTATAAATATTTTTCCAAGCGGCCGTAATTTTTTTATCATTGTATCATACCAACCACCGCCAAAACCTAATCTATTAAAATGATCATCAAAAGCAATAACAGGAGTAATGATTACGTCAGGAATTACATCTTCATTTGTTTCGTTCCATTCCTCGAATTTTAGTAACTGATTTTTATCAGGAACCGCTATTTTATAACCTAAATCGAATAAGCTATACATCAAAGGTACAACATCTATTTCCCCATCCATTGGAATGTAAGCTGCTATTGTTTTGCCTTTAACGTAACTTAAGTTCTGATTAAAGAGATTAATAAGGGAATTTGCCGCATAACTGGAATAACTTTCATCAATATCTTTTCTTATAGCTCTATATTGCTCTCTTATTTCCTTTTTGTGCTGTTTAATATCTTTGAACATGATCTATCCATTTTGCAGTAAGTTTTTCTTGTAAACTATTTTGCTTCAAGCGCTCACTTAAAAAGTCAAAGTCAATAAATTCCATATCCTGGTCTTGATTACTGCAACTATAAACAAAACTTCTTTCTCCTGTTTCCTTATTTATATGTTGCTGCACACACTGAGCGCAGATTTCTTTCATCATACACTGCATAGGAGAATTAACGGATGATATTGCTATGTGTTTTGGTTTCAGAGATGGCTTTAAAATTGTTTTTCTAGCTTCATTCACAGCTTTCATCATTTTATCAGAACCAATAGTGATAATTTTATCTATAACGTTCAAATTAATACCTAATCTTTCTTGTTGATAAGAGACTATTGCATCAACTATATTACCATGAAAGGATTTATCTTGATCTCTGCTTGTTTCTATTAATCCTTCTTCACATGCCCAAACTACTGCGTTTGATGCACGCTCTATCAGTGCTCGTTTAAATACATCACTTAATTTTTTATAGCCAGCAAAGTACAAAACCTTGTTATTATTTTCAAGACATGCCTTCCCTATCGAAAATAACACTGCATTTCCAACTCCACCACCAATTAGCATTATATTCTTCATAAACTTTTTATAGAGTAAAAAACGAAAAATACTCTCTAGCTTCAATTAAATCGATAACTAACAGCTGCATTTTTACGCATATCATCTAATAATAAGTTGCTTTGTATCATAATCTTTTGTTGGTACATCTGCTGTTTAATTGCTTCTATATCCGCTGCATTACTCTTGATATCACACAACATCATCAACTTTGCAGTGCCATTTTCTCTCAATTCTACTATTTCATTCACACTTGTTTTACTAAATAAAATCTGTAAATCAGGATTTAAATTTCGCATTTTTATTTCAAACTCTTTTACGCTTGGTAACTTGAAATTATCTGCCAATTTATCAAAATTTAAACAATTAACTTTTTGCTCTTTGAGATTATCTAATAAACTTTCTGAACCTTCAACCACAATCTGTTTTAATTTTAAAGTGCTTTCCAGCAGTGCATGATTAAGTTGTACCTTATCTATGACTTTTATAATGGAGTAACTTCCGCTGAAACTGAATGGACCTGCTATATCGCCGGTTTCTAGTCTTTCTAAAACGCTCTTAAGTTTATCTTTGAGCTGACTTAAATTAACTGTTGCTTTACGCATCTTTATTGGAGATTCTGGATCATTACTATTACGTAATTTTTTTACTAAATCTTCAGCTATACCATAAACATCCTTGTCTTTTTGATCAGGAATTATAAACTCTTGGAACGTGATAAGATAATCTGGCTTTTCTGTTTGCCTTTTTACATCATCTACTTCTTTATCGCTTATATTAATAAATGGCACAATTCTTACTTCAATAATTTTGCTCCACAGTAACTGACATTTTATTTGTTTTCTTAAAATACCAAGATCTATATTATGCTTCTCTATGTATTGATCAACTTCATTAGCCTTAAGTTTAAAACTTTGGGTTAAAAATAACATGATAGCATTATCTAACTCCTCGTTGCTCAATTTTATATTCAGCCTCTGCGCTTCATTGGTAATGATAATTTCGTCTATTAGCTCCCTAAGCATTTGAGGTTTTGCTTCTTTTTGATTAACACTTTGAGTGCCAAACAATGAATTTATCAAGTTGATGCGTTTTTCGATATCTAAATTTGAAATTGGCTCACCATTTACATCTGCAACAATTTCAATCTCGGTTGCAAGCAACCTAAGTGGCAACACTATCAACAGTAAAATTAGTATTTTATGCATATAAGTAAGGTTAATAACCAATTCTATAATAAATAATGCTAGCCAATTTTTTAATAGTGATCTCAGTGACAATGGAAATAAAGACCATTGCAACAAAATCAGGTAAATAGGCTAAAAATATGCCAACATAGCGAATTTAAACCGTGCTAAAACAGTATACGGAAGGAGAGGGATTCGAACCCTCGATACGACTTTTGGGTCGTATAACGGTTTAGCAAACCGCCGCCTTCAGCCGCTCGGCCACCCTTCCAAATTTAGAACCTAAAGATTATATAATACCAAGACCTCTACCGCCTGTCTAATGCTTTTAATTGCAACATTTTTCCGAACAACTGTAATTTTTAGATCTGTGGTACAAAAATCTATAGCTAACCCAAGAAAGGTCTCCCTACATCATACCGCGATTCATTCCATAGCTGTACGAACGTTGTCTAGCAGGAGGCCAGCGCCCCTATGATGTCATCCAAGTAGCCTCTTTTTTGTCATCCCAGTGCGTGACACTGGGATCTAGCCTTTATTATTTGGTTGAAATTAAGTCTTCTGGATCCCAGTGTCAGCTACTTTCATGACATCATCATAAAGTAAACCAGCGTCAAGCACTGGGATGACAGAAGAAGAAGGCGCTGCCGTCTTGGATGAAAAAGCTGGATTCCAGACTGGAATGACACCATTTGCTGTGCAGTTTACCTTCAAGAATGAATGTTCGTACAGTTGTGCGCGGTATAGATTCCGCTAACAAGTAGCGGAATGACGAATTTGTTGTTTTTCAAATTGTAGAGCCATTTTAGCTATAAATCAATAAAAACTAATTTCTGCTTTTTTCAATGATTTTCTTTGCTTCTTCTATACCAACCCATTCTCCAACTGCTACTGTTTTTCCCTTTTCTAGATCTTTATAATGAGAAAAGAAATGAACAATTTTATCTAATAGGTTTTTAGATAAGTCAGAATAGTCCTTTATATTGTCATAATAGCTATCAACACTGGAAATAGGCACAGCTAATATTTTTTCATCTTCTCCTTTTTCATCTTTAGTAAGTAATGCGCCTATTGGACGCACCGATATTAAAACACTAGATGCTAAGGGAAACTGAGTTAGCACCAAAACATCCACAGGATCACCATCACCTGCGCAGGTATTTGGTATAAACCCATAATTGCAAGGATAAGTCATTGAGGTAGACAAAAATCTGTCAACTTGTAACAACCCAAGCTCTTTATTAAATTCATACTTTACAGGCTCAGCATTTGCACTTATTTCAATTACCACATTCACCGCCGCTGTTATTTTACTTAAATCCATAAATTACCTCTTTATCAAAAGCAAGAATTATACAATATATACTTTTAAGTTGCTACATTTATAGCTTGTTTTGCATGGGGCTGTTCTAAATTTTCATTCGTCATTCCATTGACTGTTGAAAGTGGTGGTTCCTGTGGTGATTTCAGTAATTGAAATAAAGCACATACTACCACAATAGTCAGCACCGCAGCAATTATTAGATTAGTTTGTGGATTCATTGAGTTGAACAATTTTTGCTCCATAAGGAAATAATCAGCAACATATAACCCAACAGATAATACAAATATACCCAAAATAAGTTTACAGACTGTGTTTTTATGTTCCGTGTATTTTGTTTCTTGTCTAGTTACGCAATATGCATTTCTATTTACTATCCTTTCAAATTCAAACCTATCTTGATTTTTGAGTAACTCTTTTGGAATATTACATGACATATTTTTATAGTGTGTATGGTACGATGGATCAATACAAAAATTTTCAACACATTTGCAATGATAATAAGGAGGTAATGTTGACTTATTACTATCCAAATGAAAAAGACCAGGAAAAGTTGACCTAGTGCTGTCTATACGAAAGTCATTCAGTCCATAAACAGCCAATCCGTTTTTACCTGGTTCGATTACACTCAGCATTCCAGCTAATACATAAAAGTACATACAGGAATATGGATCTATACTTACTGTTTGATCATTCTCAGTACTAAATAAATGCTGGAACATCTTTGCACTAGAAAATAATAATGTAATGTTTTTATTTACATTTATTTCATGTATAGAATAGTAATAATCAATTACTTTATTATATAAGTCAGGATCTTTTATATTACTTGTCTCAAGTACATCCTTAACATCTTTAATTATTTGATCCTCAAAATCTTTTTCTGTTTTCAATACCTTTTCTCCTCTAGGATTGATCAAGGTATTAAATGTATCTAACTTTTTATCATCTGCCATTTCACCCAAGTCTTTTTTTAACTCAGATTTTTTAATAACTTTATAAATTTCATCTATAACTTCTTTAACGCTGAGTTCCCTGTCTTTGCTAAGAAGTACATAAGCTTTGTTATAAATTAAAAGCAAACCTTGTAGACTAAATTTAAGATTGAGGTAGTAATCGAGAGGTTCTTCCTTGCTTTTTTTTGCAAATATAGATACTCCAAGGTGATTTCTACGGTCTATACTACAATCATTACGGCCACCATCATGTTGAAAGCTGCCCATACATATGAACAATGCTTCAAGCAAGTTGCCCTTACCAACAATTTTTATCAGCTCTTCAACTTCTTTTACCATTGCAAAACCTATAATGTCCTACTTTACAGTATAAGTGATATGGAGTAAAATAGCAATAAATGTTATTAGACTTCTTGCATAACCCAAACTAAGTAGAAAAAGGTATAGCTATACCGCTGCGGTATCTCAGCCACTAACAAGAGATCCCGCTAACACGCAGCGGGATGACGAATTACTTAACCATCATCTACACCGTCATACCGCGATTCATTCGCGGTATCTCATCCGCTAACAAGAGATCCCGCTAACAAGCAGCGGGATGACGAATTGCTATACCGCCACGAACCGTCGTTCCGCCGCAGACCTTCATACCGCGATTCATTCGCGGTATCTCCCAGCATAGATCCTGCTAACACGTAGCAGGATGACGAATTGCTTAACCGTCATACCGCGGTTCATTCGCGGTATCTCTTAGCCGCTAACAAGCAGCGGGATGACGGTTGTCGTTTAGCTATAAATGTTTAAGAAATTTACCAAACGAAAAAAAAGGCAAAAGAAGCCCTGGTCATTGTCTATTTTCAGTATTGGCGTTTTTTAAGTCTTAAACGCTGCAATTTAGCTGCTTTTAAATGCAACTAACCTTAGCTTTAATATTTAAGAAATTTACCAGGCAGAAAAAAAAGGCATAGAAAACCCGCAGTAGCTAGTTATTCACTCTCTATTTTAAAATTTGACGTTGGGTGATGTCTTGAACGCTTTGTAAGAGCGTTTCAGCTTATATAGGTAAAAACCTAGAAATTTGATAAAGACATAAGGTACACATAGTGCAAAAAATTAAGCATAGTACGCCAAATACAAGTTTTCTTGTCGTTTTAATCTGCACAGATTGCGAAGTTAAATGAAATAGCTTCACTGTCATGATAAGGGGGCTGGCAAGGCTTGTCAAGTAAGTTTTTTGTTTCTATTCCCAATAAAAGTTTGTTATATGGTTATGCAAGAAGTCTAATAAAACCTTTACAATATTTCGATCATAGGTTTAACTTTACGAAGTTATAATCTATAGGGCTACGATGAACGATTATCTCTCACTGCTAAATCCAGAACAACAATCAGCTGTAACTAACATAGATGGACCAGTTTTGATACTGGCAGGAGCCGGAACGGGAAAAACAAGAACGATTACTTCAAGAATAGCACACATAATTAGAAACGGTCATGCTTATTCTGATGAGATACTAGCAGTGACATTCACAAATAAAGCAGCAAATGAGATGGTATCAAGGGTACTTGAGCTAACAGGCACAAACATACCATGGCTTGGCACTTTCCATGCAATTGCAGCAAAAATTTTGCGCCTGCACGCAGAAATTGTGGGCTTAAACCCCAATTTTACAATCATTGGTGTGGATGACCAATTACAGGTAATAAAAAATATTATTAATGAAATAAGCCCTGATTACCTATCAGAAAAATGTAAGACCATTATGAATATTATTCAGCAATGGAAAGAGAAGTGCTTATTGCCATCTGAAGTGGAAGATATTCAATCATTTAGGCCAGTATACGTAACCGCACTCAAAGTCTATCACCAATATCAGGAAAGGTTAAAATTCCTTAACTCCGTCGATTTTGGTGACTTATTGCTATATAACATACAACTCTTTAATCAAAAGACTGAAGTTCTGTCCTACTACCAAAATAAGTTTAAATATGTCATGGTAGATGAATATCAAGATACAAATGCAATACAGTATCTTTGGCTAAAATACCTTGCAGAAGAGCACTCAAATATTTGCTGTGTGGGAGATGACGATCAATCAATATACAGTTGGCGTGGCGCAGAAGTTGAAAATATTTTAAAGTTTTCTGATGATTTTAAAAATGCAAAAACCGTTAAACTAGAGTGTAACTACAGGTCAACATCCCACATACTTGCAACTGCGTCATATGTTATCAATCACAATAAGACTCGCTTAGAAAAAAAATTATGGACAACAAACATTGAAGGGGAAAAGGTAAACGTAATGAAGTTATGGGACGGAAAAGCTGAAGCAAGGTTCATAAGCGAACAGATATTAAAGCTCAATAAATACAGATTTAGTGACATTGCAGTGCTGGTAAGGGCCACTTTTCAAACTAGAGTTCTCGAAGAGTATTTTATAAAATATTCAATTCCCTACAAGATTATAAGTGGCGTAAAATTCTACGAACGTCAGGAAGTCAGGGATATAATTGCATATTTAAGACTCGTTACAAACAATAACGATGACTTAGCTTTCGAAAGGATAGTAAATCGGCCAAAAAGAAGCATAGGAGCTACAACTCTAAAGAAAATATACACGACTGCTCAGGATAACAAAATTTCTTTTTTTGAGGCAGCAAAAATATTAGTTAATAGTAATCAAGTAACCGAAAGAATTAAACTCTCACTAAATGATTTTTTAAATAAAATTAAAGCTTGGGAAGAAATAGTAAGTGTAAAACCACTGCATGAATTCGTTAAAATCGTAGCAAACCAATCAGGGTATATTGAAATGCTTGAAAATGAGGAGGTAACAGGCTTAGCACGAATAGAAAATGTCAAGGAGCTCATCTCATCTTTAAAAAATTTCGATAATGCCACAACTTTCTTGGAGCATATAAGTCTAGTGATGGAAGTGGATAATATGAATAACGATGACACCGTATATGTTATGACTCTTCATGCAGCCAAAGGACTTGAATTCCCGTGCGTGTTTCTACCTGGTTGGGAAGAGGGATTATTTCCTCATCAAAGATCTTTTGAAGATAAAAGTGGTAAAGCTTTAGAAGAAGAAAGGAGACTTGCATATGTTGGCATAACCAGGGCAAAGGAAAGGTTAATCATTTCATGTGCAGATAGGAGGGAAATTAACAACCAGTGGCAACCGATGCGCACTTCTCGGTTCATTAAAGAATTGCCAAGAGAAAATGTTGAGGTAATCAAGAGTAACGCCTACTGTTGAAGCTATAACTGCAGATAAACATATCTTACAAATCTGAATTACTTCAACTATATGTGTAACCAGACTGCATTCTGTGATTTTTAGCAAAGCACGATCTTTCATTTGAGTTTTCTTCAATTTAAAATAAATACAGAAAATTACTGCCTATAGCTAAACTGACTTACGACAATTTGAAAAACCGTCATTCCGCTACTTGTTAGCGCCACGGCAGCATAGCTATCTTCAAAAATATGGTTGAATAATTGTTAATAATAGTGTATAATTATTAATATTTTCAAGCATTTTTGCCATGGCTCTTTCAAAATTTCTCGATCCTCGCAATGATTTGTGTTTCAAAAAAATCTTTGGAACGGAAAAAAATAAGAATATCCTGATCCACTTTTTGAACGATATTTTAGGGTTTACTGAGATAAATGCAATACAAGAAGTTGAGTTTCTTAGCACTATTATGGATCCCGAAGTTGCCTCTGATAAACAAAGTATTGTTGATGTTCTCTGCAAGGATTCTCACGGAAATAGATATATAGCAGAAATGCAGCTCGCTAGAGACAAGGGCTTCGAAAAACGCGCTCAATTATATGCCGCTAAAGCCTACTCAAGACAATTAGATAAATCTGGCAACTACATTGATTTAAAGAAAGTTTTCTTTATTGCTATATCAAATTGTAACTTACTTCCTAAAGAAGTTGATTATATCTCTACTCATAATATACGTGATATAAAAACCAACGGCCATTACTTAAAAGATTTTCAATTTATCTTTATAGAATTGCCCAAATTTTCAAAAAGTAAAGTAGAACAGCTAGAAAGTACAGTAGAAAGGTGGTGTTTCTTTTTTAAATACGCAGAAGAAACAACAGAAGAAGATCTACAGAAAATAGCAGAAAAAGCACCAATAATAAAGCTAGCATATGATGAATTAGACAAGTTTCGTTGGAACGAAAAAGATTTAGTAGCTTACGAAGAAAGGATAATGGATCTACGGAAAGAAGAAGCCATTCTTGAATACAGACTTGATCTTGCTACTGAAAAAGGCAAAAAAATTGGTAAAGAAGAAGGGAAAATTGAAGGGAAAATTGAAGGGAAAATTGAAGTCGCAAAAGCAATGCTGGCTAATAATGTTGATGTCAACACTATTGTCAAGTTTACAGGCCTTTCTATTAGTGAGATTGAAGAATTAAGTGGAAATCTGTGAATGGTCAATGGCGTCAACTTAAGAGCCTCCATTAGCAAACTCTCATAAAGACATGATGGCGTTTGGGCTTATCTACTTTATTGCGGCTATACAATCTTCCCGGTCGGATCTTAACTTTGGCGCGTATACTTAAAAAGGGCTTGAAAATCTTTTGGCGCAACAAGCACTTGATAAAGTTTCTACACCAAATAAAACTGAAAAATTTAAACGATACTCAGTAATTTGATCTGGGTTCCAAGGTCCTTGTGCATCACACATATGAAGCGATAATAATGACCAAGTTCGCCCAAAATTCTTGTCTCTAAATTTACCCCAGAAAAATTTTCTAACTCTGCTCCTACTTTGAGTCGTTTCCTCTATGTGCCACCTTAATACATAAGCTTTACTGATATCTTCCAAAGTCTCGATCAAAAACTCTGTTTCTCCGTTGACTAATGTCATACCAAACTTCGTTATTGGGAAGACAAATAGAATATACGATAAATTCACTTAAACCTCTAGTTATAGGCAGAAAGCACTCTTTTTCATTTGTCTCATTATTATTGAGAATTGGTATCAGCACTATAACTCTTACTTTCTGTCCTTTCATTTTATTTTTTAGCTTTTCATTTTCTAATATAAAATCAAAATCTAATTCTCCAGATAAAATTTGTTTCCATAGCTTGCTATAATTTCTTTTTTGCAAGCGAAAAATAAAATCTACTCCCAAATCATAATGCTGTTGAATGAATTTTACTGAAGACGATCATAGATAAATAATTTGATTTAATGAACGCATTTGAGTCGGGTAATTGCTCTTCCGCCAACGTTTGTTCGCCTATATTCCAAGCCGCAAGGCGAGCACTGCAAATCAGTGAAGTACATAAATCAACAAACAAATTGCCAATGGTGCCTGTTGTTCCATTTGGTTTAAAGCGGCCAAACTCGGATACAATTTCCTCAGAGCTGGGTAATCTCATACCAGAACCATCTGCTGCAATAAGTCTATAGCCTCTCCAGCTCAGATTCATCTTGATAGGCTGTTTGGATGCTTAAACTCTTTAAAACCTGTATTTATACCTTGCTTTAGAAAAAGCTTGCTTTGAGGGTGCATGTCAATGAGTTCACATTCTATTCCCAAACTTTTTTTAACTAACTTATAGAAAATACTGTCGTAAAAGGGAGTTTTCTTGTTCGCGTGAAACTCAACACAATGGATTCTCTGAAAAGCTTCCGAGTATATTATATTTTTAATTTGTAGAATAAAATTTTTTCCTTTTTGCATGTTTCACCTAAAAAGGACACATTTTAGACTTCTTTGTTGAAATAAAACAGCAACAAAAGTGCTATTTATTGCAGCTTTTGGGTAATTTAATGGTAAAAATTTTAGAGAGAAATTTTATACACTATCACCGATATTTTTCCTTAAGTTGACGCCATTGTGTGAACAGATACTTTCATTCTGTTAAAAAGCTACAATATTTATTAAAATTTTCATTTATTTTTATTTAAAAAGTAAATATTATTAATATTTACTTTAACTAATATAGGATATATATGAATACAAAAATATTTGAGAGGTTAATAGGGCAAACTAGTCTACGCAGAGATAGCAAAGCTGAGATCATACAGTTAAATAGAAATGAAAAAGCTTTTATAGATGAGGATAAAAAGTCTATAGAATTAGCTGAGGCTATTTTTGCAGAGAATAATATGTTTCATTTTCGCAAACCAGGTCCTGCTACGGATTACATTTTGCACAAACTAATAAATGATAGGAAGCTTTTCGAGGAAATGAAAGATAGAGGTACAAGTATAATACGTCTTTTTTCTTTGCTATCAATGTATCATGGTCTTCCCAAGTGCTGTGTTGTGAGAAAAGAAGGATATATTACTGAATTCAGCATATTTACTTATGTTGATAACGATTTAGAACTAGTATCTTTAGAGGATTTTATACTTATTGAGCCTTCCTCGTACCTCGAGTACACTGTGCTTGATAATGATAACATCAGAAATAGGTTAGCTAGAGACTTGACTGAAGACAAAACAAAATTAGATATTTTCGTAAATGGAATTTTAGCAATAAAGAGCTCGGATTTAGTATTATCTTGTATCAATGCAATAGGAACTCTTAATGAGGAAGCTAGAAATTATGTTAATCTCTTACAGGAAAAAAACATGCTAGATAAAATCTTAAACAAAGATGATACAACACTTGCAAAAATAGCTATAAAAGAGTTATTAAAACTTTCTGTTTTACAGGGAAGAGAAAACACTACATTAGAATCTCCTCAAATCTCAAGTATAGAAAGTCATCAACATTGTAATGGGCGGTAGGATTTAAAATATACTGAGGCTCATTTAAATACAGAGCTTCAGTGGTGCTTAATTTTTCAATTTATGGTGACCCTACTATGATGTAGATCTATGCTTGCTTATAACTAAAATTTCACTTCCACCAAGGGGATATTATTCCAGCTATTGCTGCCATAGTCATCAATAGAAGCGTTTAAGTAATCTGTATCAAAGCGCACAGGCACATCAAATTCGAAGCTCGCAGTGATTATCGTATCTTTTACTGGTGGCTTCATAAATATTATTTCTCCCGCTGAATAATTTACTGAATATTCACTCTCTTCTTTACCATTTAAATAAATCTTTACTGTCCCATGTACTGGCTTTTTGATCATACGTATATGCTTATCTTCCCCACTTACATAAGTTTTGACTAGCTGAAAAGTCGTTTTTTTGTTATCTCCTATACCAATCTCCTGATTAATGGCTATAAAATCTGACCAATCCTTAAAACGAAACCCTATTGCTTTACCTTTTCGTGCGTGAAAAAATGTTATGAGTTCTGTTAGCTGCTCGTTTGATCTGACCCCGTAAGCTATGTTGTATCTAGTACGTGCATGAGACTAATTGATGTTGCGCTGTTCACAACCGTTATGAGTTGTTACAACGTCAGTGGAAAATTCCGGTCCTCCAATGGAACCATAAGATATATTTTCTGGAAATCTAATTTCTGTAAATGACATATGTCCTCCTGTGAAAGTAAAATAGTTTGGTTGAAGAAAATGTTGTAATTTGAAAGCGTTTCACATAGTAAATGATGCTATGGAAAGTAGATGAGACCACTAAGACAGTACCTTAAACTTCTGTCACACCCACAATTACTATACTCAGGTTCATTTGAGTTGTCAAGCAAAAAAAAATAAAATTTTATGGCAAATTGAAACAGCCTTGCTTGTGACTTAATTCATCTACTTTTTTGCGTAATACATCCAAATCAGTTGCTCCTACAAACAGGCTATCTCCTATTACTAAAAAAGGTGTGCCACCTACTCCCAAATCTCTTACTAGGAGCTTACTGTCGTTTATCATTTGCTCGATTTTGTCCGCATTATTTTTCATGGAATTATTAAAATCATCTTCATTAATCCCTATGCTTTTCACTATATCCAATATGCTTTCGTCTGAAAATCCTCCTTTGTGACTTAAAGCAGAATAGTGAAAATCGAAATATTTTTCTTTATCAATAAAGTAAACAGCTAAAGCGCTTTTTGCTGCCCTTAAAGAGTCATTACCAAGTATTGGAGCATCCCTAAAGATATACTTAATTTTACCGTCGTTAATTAACTGCTTTATATCATTCTTCATAGCTTTGCAATATCCACAAGAATAGTCAAAGAAGCCTGCAGCTACAACACTACTATTTTCATTTCCTGAGTAAGGATAAGCGGAGTCGAATATTTCATTTTTGTACTGTAAAATTTTACCTTTAGTCGCGTTATCTCGAGCAGCATGATTACTTCTAATCGACTGCTCTTTGAGAATATTTATAATTCTATCAAAATTTCTACTGATATAATCATCTAATCTCTCACCTATATAATCATCGCTTAGCATTTGGCTGTGATTTGAAAGCCAATTATTTATTATCGGCAAGCTTGCTATTGCTATTATTAAAATCAATAAAAACGATACCCTAGACATACAATTTATTTAAAAACCTACAACATAAAACTTTTAGTACACATTTACCTGTATATTAAAAGAAGCATCTAATGTTAATATATAAAAACATTTATATCAAGTGTATTTTATAGCCGGTTTTGCCTCAAATGCAAACTTTACGCACAATGAAACTCAAGCACATTACTGAAAAGCTCATCAGAAGGTTTGGTAGTAGAGGCGCGCAGAGCATAGATTTAAGTTGTTTATTTTATTCCGCTGTGTATAATTTCAACAAACTCCGCGGAATAAACATATGAGTGAACCAATAATTGGCAGAGAAAAAGAAGTAGCTATTCTACAAGACAAACTTCTTTCTCAATCAGCTGAATTTATTGCTGTTTATGCGGCGTTGTGTGGGTCTAATAAAACAATTTTTTAGTAAACATGCCGATAGTTTTAAATATCCTATGTGAGTGTCATAATGAAATTTTTAAAAACTCTTTTTAACTTAACATTGTTAGTGTTTTTTATAACTCCTTCAGCTGAGGCAAGGTGGAGTAAATATGAGGATGCTCCCGTTGAGGTCAAATTTTCTAATGTTAACATTAGTGTTAATAAGGATGGTACCTATGAAGTGGAAGTTGAACAACTAATAAAAATACTCAAGGAATCTGGGCGTAACAGATTCTCTCCATATAGTGTTACTTATAATGGTGATAGTACAGATTTCACTATTCTAGGGGCTAAAACAGTTTATAACGGAGAGGAATATATAGTCACTGAAGACATGATGGAGGATAAGCCTTTGGCTAGTCCTGGCAAAGGTTTCGATCAGTTAAGGCAAGTAACCATATCATTTTCTAAAATAGAAATTGGTACCGAAGTATATTTAAGATATAAAAGTATTAACAAAAAAATTCCTGTTGATAATTTTTATAGCTTGAGCTTTTCTTATTATGGGGATTACTTCCAAGCAGAAAATGTTAGAATCAATTCTAAATTACCTCTAGAGATTAAAGTTAATGATCCAAGAAACGTATTAAAGATCGTTGAGAAAAAAAAGAATGATGTACATTCTATAAGTATTGCTTTAAAAAAAGCAATTTATAAAAACACAACAAATGAGCCACACAATGGAGTATTAAATATTAAGCACAATACTTGGGTATCATTGTCAAGCCTATCTAAGTGGGAGGATTTAGCTAAAAAATTAGCTCCTGGATATCATAGCGTCATTAATCAGCCACTTCCTGCAACTTTTACAGCTATAGCAGAATCTGCTGCTAATGAGAATACTGATGAGGAGAAAATTAATGCAGTTACTTCTTTATTGAATGAAAAAGTCCAATATATGGGAGATTGGCGTACAGTATCAGGAAAATATTTTCCACGAGATTTAAAGAAAATTGCTGATTCTCAACTTGGGGATTGCAAGGATTTTTCTGCTAGCACGGCTGCTATTTTACAAGAACTTGGTTACAAAGTTCAACCTATTTTAGTTATGAGGGGAACCACTAGCATTTCTAATTCTGAAGCATTACCTAATATGGGTAATTTTAATCATGTAATGCTCAAAGTAACAAATAGAGGTGGAAAAATATATTGGATTGATCCAACTAATACCGTCAGTATGGCACAGGGTATTTTTCCAGACATTGCTGATAGGAACGCTTTAGTACTCGATTTTGAGGAAGCGGGTTACACAAAAATTCCTGCTGTACAAGCTGAAAATTCAAAAGTGATATCCCATAGTGAATTAACTATACAAAATAATATTATAAATGAATATGGCCAAATTACTATGCAAGGAGAATCAGCCTTGAGCTTAGCAGGTGCTGGATTATATTATTCAAACGAGCAGTTAAAAGATTCTGCTTTTTATATACTAAGTGGAGTGCATCTTGACAAAGAAGAGAAGAAATCCCTAGAATTACCTGATCTTACTTCACGTAATGTAGGAGATCTTACAATTAAGTATGAATTCCAGCAAAAAAATACAGGTTTTAAGACAAACCTGGGACCTGCTTTGACTTTAGGAGATAATTGGCTTAATGATATCATAAATACAGCTTCTGACCAAATATCAGACCTTTTTATTGGTGTTCCTCAAACTAAGGAAAGCCATATGGTAATAAAAGATATCAAAATTAAAAACTGTGAAAATTTGAATTTTGAAATAGATACTCCTTGGTTATATGTAAATAGGTCATGTAAACATCAAAATGGCAGCACAGAATTAAATGATATAGTAGCTATACAGAAAAGCTTTATTACCAATGAAGAGTTAAACACTATTGAATATAAAAACTTAAAAAGCGAGCTGGAGAATAATTTCTCTAGAGCTTCTATAGTAATCAGTGAATAGATTGATTACCTTATGTGCTTGTTATTCTAAAATCTGGAAGAAAATACTTACTTAGTAGATTTGATAATTTTAAAAACTACATTTTGATTTACTGGCAACCGCTACTTATTAGCATTGCAGTTGTATAGTTTTAACTTGAAGTTAATGTTTGTACTATTATAATTAAAGAATATTCAGTGTGGAGTGTAAATGACTACTATCAGTAGACTTCTTTCAAAATTGAGGGAGAGAGAGTAAGATCAAGTATTTGGAAGCATGAAATATAAGGAAATAGAAAAGTTAGAAGGAGAAAAGTTTCGACGTTTAACGGGGGTAAAAAAATCAACATTTAAGAGAATGGTAGAAATTCTAGATGAGGAGGATAAAAGGAAAAAAGCTAGAAGTGGAAGAAAAAGCAAACTTTGTATAGAAGATAGATTACTTATGGCACTGGAATATATGAGAGAATATCGTACATATTTTCATATAGGACAAAGTTATGGCATGAGTGAAAGCAACTGTTTTAAAATAATAAGGTGGGTAGAAGACACATTAATAAAACATCCAGATTTTGCATTACCAGGAAAAAAAGATCTATTAAATAGTAATGTAGAATACGAAGTTTTGGTAATAGATGGAACTGAAACAGCAGTAGAAAGGCCAAAAAAAAGCAAAAGCGCTTTTACTCTGGAAAGAAAAAAAGGCATACTATAAAAACACAAATAGTAACAGAGAAGAAGAGTAAAAAGGTCGTATGTACATCTTTCTCCAATGGTAGAAAACATGATTTTCGGATGTTTAGAGAATCAAAGATAGCAATATTACCGCAAACTAAGATCCTAGCTGATTCTGGTTACAGAGGAATGCAAAAGATACATAAAAATGTTGAATTACCACATAGAAGATCAAAAAAGAATCCTTTATCAAAGGAGAAAAAAGCAGAAAATAGATCTCTCTCTATACGAAGAGTGGTAGTTGAAAACGTAATCGGCTTATTGAAAAGGTTTAAAATCATTTCTGACAGATATAGAAATCGACGAAAACGTTTTGGCTTAAGATTTAATTTGATTGCCTCTATTCACAATCTTACTATTACCCACAAATATGTGGTTCATGAGCAAGTCTCCATCCTTCTGCTAGATCAAAGAGACGTCTCCACCCTTTCCAAAGAGTAATTGGTCCTGGTTTTGGGTCGCTTTTTCTTGCTAAATGACCTCCAAGTTGAGCAATCCACGAAACGGCTTCTTTTATAGTAGGGGCTATACTTGGACATGGTTTTCTGTGTATTTTAACATATAAAACTTTCCATTCTTCCTCAGCTAATAAGCCAGTACATGGTAATGTTGGGTTAGTTCTTGCAATTGATGTAATAAAGAAAATTCTCCAAGCAATAATGCTCATGACTGTTAAATACCTCATTAATCTTTCTGCTGTTCCAAGTCTACATTCCTCAACTTTGAGACCAGATTTTAAAATCTTATGCAATATCTCTATTTTCCATCTCAAACAATACCAACTAATTTTTTCAACAGCTTCTTCAAAAGTACTGACCGAAAGATTTGTTAAAAGCATCCACTCTAGCGGACTTGCTCCTGGAGGAGAATTTCTTTCAACAACATGAATTGCGTAAAGTTGTAGACTGAATAATGCTGCTGGTTTATATTTTATGTGACCTTCTTTACATTTTATGTGGCTTTCATGTGGACTCATCATAAATTTTCCGAATCTAATTTCTAGAAATGCTGTCCTTTTTTGCTTATCATCTCTAGCAGGGATTTCAACTTCTACTTTTCCAGTGCAAGGAAGACCTTGGATAAATGACCATAATTTTTGCTTATTCCTGGTATACATAAATTTTTTATTTACATTTCTGTTGTGACGAGCTCTTACTAAAATTGCTGAGTTAAGATTATGTGCAAGTTCAAAAAAATCATGTATATCTGCTTCTCTGTCACATACAGTTATAACCTCTGTTTGGGTCTGATCTATAATATTATTTGTTTTCTTTAAGCTTTCTAGCCATTTCATACTTTCTTTATCCTCAATATGAACGTTACTACGATGACTCTTTAGTCTTTTTTCTTCTTCAGAAATTGGTGGCCTCGAGTAAATCTTTTGATCCAATATTCCTAGTACCAAACCTTCCGTACTAACAGCAAGGGCTGTATGCATTACTGTACCTTTACCTCCTTTCCCAGCAATACTTCCCAATCCGCTTGTTTTTTTATGACTTGAGTATGAAATATAAGTTGTATCTTGAATTACAAGGACTCTTTTATGAGCTTTTGTTCTTTCAACTGTTTTATCAATGTGTGAAGCTAGAATATCAACTTCTTTTACGTTCTCATTTTGAAAAAAACGATATGCAGCTTTTGCTTCTGACCAACTTCCGCATGCCTCATTAATTGAGCTTTCAGGTGAACCTATCACACTATTAGCAATATTCACTAATCTTTCGGTCAATCTTTTATCTCCAAGTGAAGCATCTCCAAATTCATTTTTAGCCCACTCATTACTCTCGTTTGCCATTTTTATACCATCAATATTTGCAAACTCTAATATTGTAATACTTTATTCATAAGTACATCTATATTTGTGGGTAATAGTAAGATTCACAATAGAGAGCTCCTTTCATGAATTTTGAAAGAAGTCTAGTGGTGCTTCTATAGAAAAAAATTATATAAAAAAACACTCATGGAGTGGCTTCAAGTCTGGTGTTAAGTATAGTTCCTATCTTTATCTAGGAGCTACTGTTGCTAGTTTGCTTATTAGCCTAACTGTTGTTCCAATTTTTCCATTTGCTTTACTAGCATTTAACCCTATTGCCTGGGCTATGCTTGGAGTTGCTTTTATTGTTCTATCTGGAGCAGCAATGAGCATTGCAAGTCCCTTATTTCACTGGGCTGTAGATGAAGGTAAGAAACAACCAGAAAGTGAGTTGAACAAAAATGTTGAAGTTGAAAGCCCTAGTTCTTTACTAAGTAATATTGATGTGAGTAAGAACAAATTATTCTATAGCAAAGAATATGATACTCTTGTGCACAACACGAATAATGGAAACTATACACGCTGGTTAACAAGCTACGAGATCCCGGATATTGCAAAAGCTGTGTATGGGTATGATGTTGAGCTTAACTTTGAGAATGATGTTGAATTGTTGAATCCAAGTTACAGTATAGTTTTTGATGTTATACATCCTAACATTGAGCCTACTTCTCATGAAAACATAGAATTTGCGATCGGAGGGCATTGTAAGAGGTATCAAGAGGAAGTAAAGGAGGAAGGGGGACCAAGGATAATGACCTTAATTCTAAATTTAAGCAGCCACTTTGTCACGTTAGTTACTGCATATGATAAGGAAAATGGGAATTTTAGGGCTTATTACTGCAATTCATTTGGCAGCACATTGCAAAGTGAAATATCAAATTTCCTAAAGCAAGAGTTAGGGCTGAAAGAGGAGAATATAAGAAGCTGTAAGGTAAGGCAGCAAAACAATGATTATGATTGTGGAATATATGCTTTGGAAAATGCGAATAGAATTACAGATATGATGAAAGCAGGTAAATCATTTGATGAGATTGATAAAGAATTGGCAGAATATGTTTACAAAGATCAAGAGCAAGAAGAGACACGATTGCAAGGAAAGCGAAAAGAGTTTGCGGAAGCGCTTATGAAGAGTGTAGCAGATAAGAGTGATAGTGAACTTGATAAAAAATTTAAATATTGGGGTTACAAAACTGTGAAAGAAAAAGCAGCTGTGAATTCTGCTCAATAAATGGTTTGTCTTAGATAATGGTATAAAGGCCTAAAATTGTGATTAAAACAGAAAGATTGAGTATGGAGTGTAAAACTTCTAAAATCAAAGCATGTACAACAACTTACGCGACTTCATCAAAGCCTTAGAAGAAAAAAAGGATCTGATTAGGATTAAGAAGGAAGTTTCAACAGTTCTTGAAATGACAGAAATTCATCGCAGAGTTTTGTCAAACAAAGGACCAGCAATCATCTTTGAAAATGTTGTCACAGAAAATGGCAAAAATTCGATTCCTGTTTTGGTGAATTTATTTGGTACTATTAAGAGGATTGCATTGGGGTTGAACATAAATCCTGATGAACTAAGAGATCTTGGTAAACTTCTAGCGTTTTTGCGATCACCTGAGCCACCAAAAAACTTTAAAGATGCTATAAAAATGTTTCCTTTGTTGAAAGTTGTGTTATCGATGCGAAGTAAAATAGTGAGCAAGGCTCCATGTCAAGAGGTAGTGCTAACCGGAGATGAAGTGGACCTAAGTCTACTGCCCATTCAAACATGCTGGCCGAATGAACCTGCACCACTTATCACCTGGCCGATTGTAGTAACAAAAGGATCCACGAAAGATAAACAAGATAATTTCAATCTTGGAATATATCGTATGCAGGTTGTGGATAAAAAAACAACACTAATGCGTTGGCTTGCACACAGAGGTGGCGCAACTCACCATAAGCGTTGGAAGGAAGAAGGCAGAGATATGAAATTTCCCGCTGCTGCTGTGATCGGTAGTGATCCTGCAACACTTATTGCTGCAGTAACTCCAGTGCCAGAAACATTGTCAGAATACCAATTTGCTGGGTTGCTACGCAAAAAACCGCTTGAACTTGTAAATTGTAAGACTATACCACTTCAAGTGCCAGCTCACGCGGAAATCGTTCTGGAAGGCTATGTGAGTTTGGATAGATATCAAGACGAAGGGCCATACGGAGATCACACCGGCTACTATAATTCTGTTGAGCAATTTCCTGAATTTAATATTACTGCAATTACTATGCGCAAAAATCCAATTTATCTCAGCACTTTCACCGGCAAGCCACCTGATGAACCATCGATTCTTGGTGAAGCACTCAATGAAATTTTTGTGCCCATTCTTATTAATCAATTTCCAGAGATAGTGGACTTTTATCTGCCGCCGGAAGGTTGCTCATATAGAATAGCGGTAGTGTCGATAAAAAAATCCTATCCAGGGCAGGCAAAAAGAATTGTTATGGGCATACTTTCTTTTCTCAAGCAGTTTTTATACACGAAGTTTATTATCGTTGTTGATGATGATATAAATGTACGTGATTGGAAGGAAGTGATGTGGGCAATATCAACAAGAATGGACCCTGTGCGTGATACAATCACGATAGAGAATGCACCGATTGATTATTTAGACTTTGCCTCCCCTGAAAGTGGACTTGGAGGTAAGATGGGGTTTGATGCGACAAATAAAATCCCGCCTGAAACCAAACGAGAATGGGGAAAGAAAATTGAGATGAGTGAGGAAATAGTAAGAAAAGTTACGGAGAAGTGGGAGGAATATATGGACTAGACTTCTTGCATAAAAGCAGAAAAAAGTTTGGCGTTTTTTATAATGCCGCATTAACTGATAATTGTGCGTCACAGTGCTCTCTTCTTGTCATCCCAGCACCTTCTCCTGTCATCCGAGTAGCTGACACTGGTTTACTTTATGATGATGTCATGAAAGTAGCTGACTACTTGGATCCAGAAGACAACCAAATAATAAAGGCTAGATCCCAGTGTCAGCTACTTGGATGACATCATCCTTTTTTTGGGATTCTAGCGTCACGCACTGGGATGACACCCTACTTAACCGTCATACCGCCGCGGCGCTAACAAGAGATCCCGCTGCGGGATGACGAATTGCTATGCCGCCACGAACCGTCATACCGCGATTCATTCGCGGTATCTCATCCGCTAACACGTAGCGGGATGACGATTGTCGGTGAACCTAAGTTACTTTAGCCATAAACATTAAGAAATTTACCAAACGAAAAAAAAGGCAAAAGAAGCCCTAGTCATTGTTTATTTTCAGTATCGGCGTTCTTTAAGTCTTAAACACTGCAATTTAGCTGCTTTTAAACGCAACTAACTTAAGCTATAAATGTTTAAGAAATTTACCAGCAGAAAAAAAAGACAAAGAATCCCCGGAGTAGCTAGTTATTCCACTCTTTATTTTAAAATTTGACGTTGGGTGATGTCTTAAACGCTTTATAAGCGCTTTTCAGCTTATGTGGGTAAAAACCCAAAATTTTTATAAAGACATAGTATGCACATAGTGCAAAAATTAAACAATAGTACGCCAAATACAAGTCTTCTTGTCATTTTAATCTGCACAGATTGGGAAGTTAAATAATATAGCTTCAGTTTCATGATAAGGGGCTGGCGAAGTTTGTCAAGTAGTTTTTAGCCCCGTTTCTGTGAGCTACCTGATGACACCATTGCTGCAACTAAAAACTTTCATTTAGCAGTTAAACAAGGCCAAATTTAATAGAGAGAGGATTTTTTTATTTTCTCATTCTTCTCATTTTCCTCTCTAACAATTTTTTTTCCATTTAATATGTCCTTTATTTCATCTCCTGTTAAAGTTTCAAACTCCAGTAGATTTTCAGCAATAAGCTCTAAGCCTTTCTTATGCTTGGTTAAAATGTCTTTTGCTTTTTCATAGCAAGAAGACACAACTTTCTTTACTTCTTCATCTATAAGTTTTAACGTATCTTCAGAAATTATCTCAGAACCATGTATGGTTTGTTCGCGATTGTGATAGATCGGGCCTATTTTGTCACTCATTCCCCATTTTGTCACCATAGCGCGTGATAAATCAGATGCTTGTTTTATATCCGAAGATGCACCGCTTGTGACTTTATCGTAGCCAAAAATTAGCTCTTCTGCCACTCTTCCACCCATAGCAACAGTAATATCTGCTATCATCTTTTCTCTTGTAAGGGACACTCTATCTGTTTCTGGTAGTCTCATAACTAAACCGAGTGCTCTACCCCTTGGAATAATAGTTGCTTTGTGTATCGGGTCAGAGGCAGGCATGTTGATAGCAACTACTGCATGACCAGCTTCATGGTATGCAGTCAGTCTCTTTTCCTCTTCTTTCATAATGAGAGATCGCCTTTCCACACCCATCATCACTTTATCACGTGCATATTCGAAATCGTCCATAGTAACAATCTTCTTGTTTCTTCTTGCAGCAATAAGCGCAGATTCATTCACCAAATTTGCTAGATCAGCACCTGAAAAACCCGGTGTTCCTCTTGCAACTGTTTTCACATTTACATCAGGGGCCATTGATATTTTCTTTATATGAGTATTTAATATCTTTTCACGCCCATTTATATCGGGTAAAGAAATAGTAATCTGCCGGTCAAAACGACCAGGCCTAAGCAGTGCTGGATCTAAGACATCCGGACGGTTAGTCGCAGCAATTATTATTACGCCCTCATTAGATTCAAAGCCATCCATCTCAACTAATAACTGATTTAATGTTTGTTCTCTTTCGTCATTACCACCACCAAGGCCAATGCCACGATGTCTACCCACCGCATCTATTTCATCTATAAAAATTATACAAGGAGCATTTTTCTTGCCTTGATCAAACATATCACGAACACGGCTCGCACCAACACCCACAAACATTTCAACAAAATCAGATCCAGAAATACTAAAAAATGGCACATTAGCTTCACCTGCAATTGCACGAGCAAGTAAAGTTTTACCAGTTCCAGGAGAGCCAATTAAAAGGCACCCTTTTGGTATTTTTCCACCTAATATTTGAAATTTTTGCCTTTGTTTAAGGAAATCAACGATTTCTACTAGCTCTTCTTTTGCTTCATCAATTCCGGCAACATCATCAAATGTTACTTTTTTTCCACTAGTCATGAGTCTAGCCCTTGACTTGCCAAAGCTTATAGTTCTGTTGCCCCCGCTTGTGTTTGTTTAAGAAAGAATAGCAAGAAGCCAATAAAGATAAATGTTGGGACCCATGAGATAAGTAATCCACCAATTACGCTCATGGCGGAATCTCCAGTTGAAAAGGAGAATCTCACTTTTCTATCATGTAAATTTTTTATTAGGTCGCTATATATGACACCGTTTGAATTGAAACTTGAACCATCCCTAAACTTGCCCTCAATACTCTGGTTTTTTATGACAATATTTTCTACATCATTGTCTTCTAGTCTAGTTAAAAATTCCGAAAAAGGTATAGTTGTTTTACTTTTACCTACATTTCCGCTGAACTGAATATAAGCAACTGAAATAAGAACAATAATTACTAACCAGATCAATAAGCCTTCTAAAAATTTTTTCATCGTTACTTTTAACTAGATATCAATTAAGCTTACCAGATTTTGTTTTATTACGCTATTAGTAATGCATCGAACCTTATCATCACCGGTATTTCTTCCATTATAAATTACATCAAGATAAGCAATCACTTTTTCATCTTTTTGTACTGTAGGCAAAGAATAGTAAACTTCAGAGCAATAATTACAAACTTACGAAGCCACCGACACCTTTGTTGTGTTTGCAGGGTTGCATAATATACCTTGTAGAAGTTTATTTACTATATTATCACCTGTATTGCTCGCTTCTTCATTCTCGAATTCCTTATGCTTATCATCAAACTCTTTAAGTGCTGTTGTAAAATCATTCTTGGTAATGATGACTTCTTCTCCTTCTTTATGCTTTGCAACGCGAAATTTCACTTTGCGTACTAAATTTTTTAGATCATCCCCTGAATAACCCTCAGTTTCTTCTGCAACTTTTTCAAGGCTTAGGCCTGATTCGGCTGGTGCAGTTCCCATTTGAAGACGCAATATCTTCTCTCGTGAGCTCACGTCTGGTAAAGAAATATTGATTTTCTCAGGGAAACGTCTAAGCAGCGCTTTATCTAAAACCTCTGGACGGTTAGTTGCAGCAATTACTGTTATACCTTTGTTGGAGTCAAAACCATCCATTTCATTCAATAGCTGTATTAAAGTTTTATTGTGATCTTGACTCACGCTAGAACTATCAGAAATGCGCTTTGCACCTATGGAATCTATTTCATCTATAAAGACTATACAGGGAGCCTTCTTTCTTGCTTTTTCAAAAAAGTCTTGTACACGATATACACCTTGATTAGCATACTCTCCAACAAGCTCAGAGGCCGAAATATTTAAAAAACTAATCTTAGCTTCACCTGCGATTGCACGAGCAAGAAGAGTCTTTCCAGTTCCAGGAGGTCCGTGAAAAAGATAGCCTTGCGCTGGTGTTAAACCTAATATTTTAAAATTTTCTTTCGTTTTTTCTGACATACCATCAAAAATCACTTTCAAGTCTTCTTTTAACTCATCTGAAACTATAACATCATCAAGTGTTACTTTTTTAACATCATCAGGTGTTACTTTTTGTTCAGCTGCATCTTTAACGTCATCAAGTGTTACTTTTTGTTTAGCTACATCTTTAACGTCATCAAGTTTTACTTGAAATGTTACTGTTTGCCCGGTTACATCTCTCTGTTCAGGTACATTTTTTACTTTAGGTGATTTCATTGGCTCATAAACAGCGACACATATTGCTCCAAACACAAAAAGTACAGCTGCAGTACCTGCCACTGCACAAGTTACTACGGCAGATTTTATAACTATAGGCATGAAAGATATAGTGGCAGCAGTAGCTTTAATGCTAGGCCACGTAAGATAAATAAGGTAAATAAAAGCGGTGATTGCTAGACACAGCAAAACAAATTTAAAAAACCCCCCCAAGTTATCTTCATATAATACCTCACTAAAATAAATCTTCATTATTTATCATACAAGTCTTTTTTGTATTATGCAACTAATAATGAATTGAACCTTATTACTATTGATGTCTTTTCCATCATGACTTACATAAGGATAAGCAAGCACCTTTCCATCTTTTTGCACTACAGGTAAAGAGTAGAAAACTTCAGGGCAGCAGTTGTAATCCTTCAGAAATTCAGGAACTTTTTGTGTTTTTTTTAATGGAGCAATGATAACTGAACACTCTTGATTTCCAAGTATTGTGCAGCTAAATCTGTTATCCCATTGAGTAGGTTCATTTAAAGGTAGGTTTACGGTAATTTCTTGTATCCTTGACGATTCTCTAATTATTAAGATATTTTCTCCATGTTTTCTTATTTTACACCCAGAAAGTGTGCAGTTAACATTACTATCCTTTTGCAATATTTTATTAAATATTACGATAAGGCTGTTGTACCTTGGTTTATAATGTTTACTGGCAATTGCCATTATAGAGTAAAGAAGAATTCTCAAGGCTATTTCCTCTGGCAATTGATAAAATTCACCTAGTTTAATTTCAATATAACCAAGATCATGAACATTAACACAGTTATTAAATGCAAGGCGTGTGTAGTGCATCAACGCTTTTGCAGCTCTTTTCATATGAAGGGCTGTAAGGCATATTCGTTCTGTTAAAATCCTCTGATCATCACTTGCTTTAAGCAAATTACGGTATAAAGTTCGCCTGTATTTTAAGTCGTGGTTGCTTCTATCTTCAATCCATTTTAACCGGTGAAGCTTAGCGTACTTTTCTATTTCACTACGACTAAAATTTAACAATGGCCTAAATATATAAATACCATTTAGGAAAGACTTGTAGTCCATTGATGATAATCCATCTACGCCACTACCTCGCTCCAATCTTAATAAGAACGTTTCTGCTTGATCATCTTTGTGATGAGCAACAAGTAAATATTTAACATTATTATTTTTACACCACTCTGCTAGTAACTTATACCGTGCTTTTCGTGCCTGTAACTGAATATTGCCTTTAATATTTTGCTTCTCCCAATTTAATATGAACGATTCTTTTGCTCCAAGTTCTTTTGCATAACTTACAACAAAATCAGCTTCTTTTTGAGACTCTGAACGTAACCCATGATTTACTGTTAATGCTATAGGAAGTGAAAGCTTGTTTTTTTTTGCCCAGTTAGTCATTAAGTGCAGTAAGACTATACTATCTACACCACCTGATACTGCAACTGCAACTTGATTATTATAGAAAGCAAAACTATTAACCACATTTTGAAGTAATAACTCTAATTCCATTATGTCTCTTGATGGTCAGATCTCTTACGTCTTACCGCGACTTATTTGTGGTATATATAGATCCCGCTAACAAGCAACGAAATATGACAAGTTTGTCCTTTTTTGCCAGTACCCTTTCTTTATGTCATCCCAGTGCTTGACACTGGGATCCAGGTTTTAATGCAAGAAACTATTTCTTTATTCCAGAAAATGAAAATTCCACTCTACGATTTTTAGCATGCTCTTTTTCATATTTAGAATTTCTAGAATCATCTTTTACATCAACCAAAGGCTCAGTTTCACCTTTAGAAGCAGTTTTTATTCTGTTTTCTATGTAGGGTGTACAACTAACCATAAATTTCTTAGCTGCATCTGCTCTTCTAGCGCCTAGCGCAAGATTATATTCATGAGAACCACGGTTGTCAGTATGACCAGTTAAAGTAACCTTCGCATCAGGATTGTTTTGCAGCACTTCCATTACATCAAGTAATGCATCTGCACTTACTTCAGTAATATTAGATTCATCATAACCAAAGAAAACTCTTTTATCACCTATCTGCTTAACAACAGAATTCATTTTATTTGTTGTATTTGCTCCTTTTTTTGGGCAAGAACTTACACCAGTAAGTAGTAAACAAAAACAGCACATTATAACCAGTCTACTCCACATTACTAAACCTCCATAAATTTTAAAATAGTGCGTAACTTTAATTTCAGTACCTAATATCTCCCCATATTGTAATATAGTCAAGAGAAATAAAATACTAAATACTTTTTCTACAACCTTACAATTAATTTTCTTATAATATGTGCTGGACTCTGAGTAGAAAAATCCAATATAAGGAATAAAATGTGCAATTTTTTATTGTACTTTAAGCAAATATACTTTTAACTTTATTATTAATCTATTACGATGTTAAACAGATGTTTTCTAAAATAATGAACAAATTATGAAATCTTATAAGTTTTTAGAGGGAGTATTACATAGGGTAAAGAATATCGAAAATACGCTAAAAGTACTAAACCAAAGCCAATTGAATGCAGAGGACAAAGTTGAACAAATGGGTCTTCTAGAAGAAATCAGACATGAAATTATCTCTCATGACGTAATAAAGGAATCATTAGCAGATGCTCTTGGTAACAAAAAAAGTGCAAATACTCAGCAGCTAAAGTTAATAGAGAGAATACATAAGAGCAACAGTGCTGTTCCTATTGATTTAGTAAAATCTTTGTCCAAAGCTAAAGTTGAATGCCAAAGTTTATGGAGGCTAACCAATTCTGAAACCAGTAATTTGGAAAGACTAAAAGAACGTTTTGCTGATTTAATCACACTCATTCGCGAAGTAGCTTCTATAAAATCGCAGCAATTAAAATGCTCGAAATACGACTCACTGCTTGCTGACTATGACTCTGATATCACAGAAAAGAATATAAAGGAAATATTTCCCAAGGTAGGCAAATTCTTTAGTGGAAATGTAGATAAAATAATTGAAAAGCAGAAAAAGGATAAGGTTACTAATATACAAAAAGTTGCTACTCAGAAGCAGGTTGAACTTGGCTCGTTATGTTTACAGCAAATGGGCGTTGCACTGCATGAGGTTCGTACTTCTTATTACTGCCCTACAGATTATGATGAATCTGATTTTTGTTATGGTTTATTTTCTCTTTTACGGCATAGTGGTTATGTAATTTATCAAAAATGTTTAGCGCAAAATTCTATAAGTAGTCCAATTACGAGACATGTTATGTATGAAACTCAAGGGTTATTCATGGAAAGGATGATTGGAACATCCAGAGAATTTATTGAGTTCATTCAACCACACATAAAAGAGAAATTTGCTATAAAAGGCAAAACTAACGAGAAAGTTAGCAGTGTTGAAAATTTGTACTTGATTTTCAATGAAATAAACCTTTCTTCTTTTTAAAAAATGCAGATGAATTTAGTCTGTTAGCTCATATTATGTTGAGAACTAGGTTAGAACAAGATATAATAAATGGTACATTGGAAGTCAAAGACCTGCATGATGCGTGGCTGGAAGGTATGAAGCACTATAAAATTCCAGTAAAAGCTGAAAATGAGCTAAACACTTATTTTCAAGATGAATATTGGGTAAGTGGTGTTATGGGCTATTTTCCTGTTAAAATTATAGCTTTAATTACTGCTGCGCAGATTTTCTCTTTCATTAAAAAGAATCATTACGAATCTTTAGATGCTATAATAAAAGGAGATTTTAGTTTACTTATCAGTTGGTTATCTCAAAATATATACAGTGCAAAGTGTGGCCTGGAACTGCTAAAAAAAGTAACAGGTAAGGGTTTAGACGTTGAGTGCTGCATTAGCTACTTATCTGGAAAGTATAATTTGTCTTAATAAATGATTTTCTTGAGTTGCGTATGAATTTTGTTCGAAAATTAACCGGAAAGTTTTGTAGCCTTTTCACTTTCAAAGGTTTATTCGCTAGCGATATTGCTATAGATCTTGGCACTGCAAACACTTTAGTTTATCAGAAAAATCAGGGAATAGTGCTTGATGAGCCTTCAGTTGTAGCAAGAATAAAAGAAAAAGGAAGCTATGTTCCTTATGCTTTTGGTAAAAAAGCTAAAATGATGCTTGGAAAAACGCCTGGAGAAATAGAGGCGATAAGGCCCTTAAAGGATGGAGTTATTGCTGATTTTAAAAGTGCGGAAGAAATGCTAAAATATTTCATACGCAGTGCAAACACAAAATTCACTGTTAATAAACCTAATATTATCATATGCGTTCCATCTGGATCCACGCCAGTTGAAAGGCGTGCTATACAAGATGCAGCAGAAAGTGCTGGTGCAAATGAAGTATTCTTAATTGAAGAACCAATGGCTGCAGCAATTGGAGCTGGACTTCCAGTTACCGAACCTGAAGGTTCTATGATTGTTGATATAGGAGGCGGTACAACTGAAGTTGCAATTATTTCTTTAGGTGGAATTGTTTATTCACGTTCTGCCAGAGTAGGTGGCGATATTATGGATGAAGCAATAAAATCATATATTCGTGAAAATCATAAGTTATTAATCGGTGAAACAACCGCTGAGAAAATTAAGAAAAGCATAGGTTCAGCCAGTCTGCCAGGTGAAAATAACAAAGAGGGAATGATAATTAAAGGCAGGGATTTAGTAAGTGGCATGCCAAAAGAAATGCTTTTATCAGAATACCAAGTTGCAGAGAGTTTAATAGAGCCTGTACATCAGATAATTTCTGCTATTAGGACTGCACTGGAGAGCACTCCACCTGAACTTTCTTCTGATATAGTCGATAGAGGAATAATTTTATCTGGTGGTGGTGGATTATTGCGTAACTTAGGTAAAGTTATCAGTGAAACAACAAAACTACCAGTTCGTGTTGCAGATGACCCACTTTGTTGTGTTGCTCTAGGTAGCGGAAAAGTGCTTGAAAACATGGATTATTTTGGCCATGTTTTATTCAAGCAAGATTAAATTGTTTTTGAAGGTAGTGTATCGAATTATTTTGATGGAATTATGTAATATAAATGAGATCCCAGTGTCACGCACCAAGTAATTTGAAGGCAACTTCTAGCAGGAAAGGGTATCATCCAAGTAGCGTGACACTGGAACTTGACTACAAATAAGTATGCTGTTTCGATGAAATTGTGTAATAGAAACTGGATTCCAGTGCTTGACACCAAGTTTGTGTTTATAAATTATATGCTAAAAGAATTTGAAATTGAACCTTTGTTAAAAGATAAAGCTCCGCATCAGACCAGGGCTATTGTTGCAATGTCCGGGGGAGTTGATAGTTCCGTTGCTGCAGCACTGCTACATAACCTTGGGTATCAGGTGATAGGTGTAACTCTTCAACTCTATGGCACCGACGGTGCAAGAAAGGGTGCATGCTGCGCTGGACAGGATATTTATGACGCTAAGCGCGTGGCTGAAAGTGTTGGCTTTCCTCACTATATTTTAAACTACGAGGAAATATTTAAAAAGGAAGTAATAGAGGATTTTGCAAGTACCTATATGCGTGGGGAAACTCCCATACCATGCGTGAGATGTAACCAAACGGTAAAATTTCGTGATCTATTGCAAGTTACAAAAAATCTTGGTGCGGATGTGCTTGTAACAGGACATTACGTGAGAAGATTAGAAAAAAATGGTGAGGTAAAGTTGTGCAGAAGCATTGATAAAAGTAAAGATCAAAGCTATTTTCTGTTTGCAACTACTAAGGAGCAGTTAAAGCTTTTGCGATTTCCACTAGGTGGGTTCTATAAAAGTGATATAAGAAAATTAGCAAAATATTTCAGCTTACAAATTTCTGAAAAGCCGGACAGTCAAGATATATGCTTTGTTTCCGAAAGCTATAGTAAAACAATAGCTAAATTAGCTCCACAATCCGTACAGAAAGGCAGAATTGTGGATGTAAATGGAAAAGTGTTAGGTGAGCACAGTGGCATAGTAAATTTTACAGTAGGGCAAAGAAGAGGCCTCTGCATCGCACACAATGAGCCTCTTTACGTAATAAAAATTAATACAGAGAATAATGAGGTTATAGTAGGTCCGATCAACGCATTAATGCAAAAAAAAATATTGATCAAAGAGTTAAATTGGTTAGAACAACCAAAGGAAGGTATGGAAGTAACTGTGAAGCTGAGATCATCACATGCGGGAAGTTTAGCAACAATACATTCAATTGACGAAAAAAATAAAGCCTGTGTAATTTTAAACGACGATTACTTTGGCATCAGTCCAGGTCAAGCCTGTGTAGCGTATAAAGATGAGCAAGTAATTGGCGGTGGATGGATATGTTCTTAACTGAAAGCTTTAATGCAGAATGTAAACATACAATAGACTTCTTGCATAACCATATAACAAACTTTTATTGGGAATAGAAAAAAAACTTACTTGACAAGCCTTGCCAGCCCCCTTATCATGAAACTGAAGCTATATTATTTAACTTCCCAATCTGTGCAGATTAAAATGACAAGAAGACTTGTATTTGGCGTACTATTGTTTAATTTTTGCACTATGTGCATACTATGTCTTTATAAAAATTTTGGGTTTTTACCCACATAAGCTGAAAAGCGCTTATAAAGCGTTTAAGACATCACCCAACGTCAAATTTTAAAATAAAGAGTGGAATAACTAGCTACTCCGGGGATTCTTTGTCTTTTTTTTCTGCTGGTAAATTTCTTAAACATTTATAGCTTAAGTTAGTTGCGTTTAAAAGCAGCTAAATTGCAGTGTTTAAGACTTAAAGAACGCCGATACTGAAAATAAACAATGACTAGGGCTTCTTTTGCCTTTTTTTCCGTTTGGTAAATTTATTAACATTTATAGCTAAACAACAACCATCATCCCGCTGCTTGTTAGCGGCTAAGAGATACCGCGAATGAACCGCGGTATGACGGTTAAATAATTCGTCATCCTGCTACGTGCTAGCGGGATCTAGAGATACCGCGAATGAATCGCGGTATGACGGTGTAGATGATGGTTAAGTAATTCGTCATCCCGCTGCTTGTTAGCGGGATCTATGTTAAGGTATAGTAGGGGATCTATGCTGGGAGATACCGCGAATGAATCGCGGTATGACGGTCTGCGGCGGTATGACGGTGTAGATGATGGTTAAGTAATTCGTCATCCCGCTACGTGTTAGCGGGATCTCTTGTTAGCGGATGAGATACCGCGAATGAATCGCGGTATGACGGTTAAGCAATTCGTCATTCTGCTACGTGTTAGCGGGATCTATGTTAAGAGATACCGCGGCGGTATGACGTAGGACTGCTGTCATGCCAGTGCTCCTTTTTTTGTCATCCGAGTAGCCCTCTTCCTGTCATCCAAGTAGCTGACACTGGGATCTATTTTGCATGTAACTCCAATTGTGTTTTGGCATAAAACGCGACGCGTATTAGACTTATTTGCAAGCAAAGCTTGCTAGATCCCAGTGTCAGCTACTTGGATGACATTACAGGGGGCACTGGGATGAGGGCTACTTGGATGACAGGGGAAGTTGGATGACACCTCACCATGTCATCCCAGTGCGTGACACTGGGATCTCATTTACTTTTTTGTTCACTATGTGAGGAACTTGAGCCTACAAGTATAATGGTTTCATATAAAAAAATTTAGATCCAAGTAGTCACGCTACTTGGATGACAGGAGAAGGAGGCTACTTGGATGATACCTTTTTTCTACTTAGTTTGGGTTATGCAAGAAGTCTAATGTCCTTACTCCTGAGTGTTTAAAATCACAATCGCAAGTTCATCCATAAGGTAGGCATTTAGTATTGACTTTACAACAATAGTCACTTTAAATTAGTAATTGTTGTTGCAGTTAAAGTATCGATGCCTTTTTTCTTTTATTTTTTCGCAATTCTTAGCATTTTATCTGCTGTATGCGTGATTAGCGTAAGGAATCCTGTGCATGCAGTATTATTTTTAATTTTCACCTTCGTTAACTCTGCAGTGCTTTTCATTCTCCTTGGAGCTGAATTCATTGCTATGATGGTGCTGATAGTATACATCGGTGCAGTTGCAGTGTTATTCCTCTTTGTAGTTATGATGCTCGATATAAGGTTGCGCCAGGGTTTTGCGAAGCATTTCACTCTTGGTGCTATATTATGTGTTGTGTTTTTTCTAGTCATCAGCTTTGTAATCCGCAGCTCAGCACCGAATATAAGCAATGTTATAAACTATAATACTAATAACGTGGAAGCTATCGGTAATTTGCTCTACACTGACTACATGTACGCTTTTCATCTTTCTGGTATTCTACTGCTTGTTGCAATTGTCGGTGCAATTGCTCTTACTCTGCAGGACAAGAAAAAAGAAGTTAAAAAACAGAATGTATTAAAACAATTGACACAATCTTCATCTGTAAAATTGGTTAAGGCTAAATTTGGAAAAGGAGTAGAATGGAAATAGGATTAAATCATTTTTTGATAGTTGCTGCTGTTTTGTTCACTATTGGGGTATGCGGTATTTTCATCAACCGTAAGAGCATAATCAATATATTGTTATCAATAGAAATATTATTGTTGGCGATTAACATCAATCTAGTTGCTTTTTCTGCCTTTATGAATGATATAGTTGGGCAAATTTTTGTGATGTTTGTGTTGACTGTTGCGGCAGCAGAGTCAGGAGTTGGGCTTGCAATATTGGTTGTATATTATAGAAGCCGTGGCAATATAGACGTTGAACAAGCAAATTTAATGAAAGAATGATGGATATACTGAAATTAATAGTATTTTTGCCACTTTTTGGTTCACTATTTGCAGCACTTTTTAGAAAAGATGTTTTTGGTCAGTTAATTACAACGGCAGGGATTGGAATATCTGCAGCTTTATCTTGGTATGTTTTTCTCACCTTCTCTGAAAATTATCACTTGAGTTTATTTCCTTTATTTTCATTAAGTGTATTAAAAGTAAATTGGGCAATTAGTGTAGATGCTCTCTCATCCTTAATGCTTATTGTTATTACCACCGTTTCGCTGGTAGTCCACCTCTATTCTATCGGTTATATGGAGCATGATAAAGGGAAGTCGAGGTTTTTTTCTTACCTATCGCTGTTCACATTTTGCATGATTGTGCTGGTTGTAAGCGATAATTTCGTGCAGCTTTTTTTTGGCTGGGAAGGGGTTGGCCTATGTTCTTATTTACTCATAGGATTTTGGTTCCAAAAATATTCTGCAAATAATGCAGCAATTAAAGCATTTGTTGTAAATAGGGTAGGAGACTTTGCACTATTGATTGGGATCTTTCTCGTTTATTATACATTTCACTCTTTGAAATTTACTGAAGTTTTTGACACAGCTGATCTTCTTGGTGCGCAAAACATTAGGGCATTCTGCTGTGAATTTAAAATAATTCATATAATATGCATATTACTTTTTATTGGCTGTATGGGTAAATCTGCACAGCTTGGTTTACATGTTTGGTTGCCAGATGCAATGGAAGGGCCAACCCCTGTTTCTGCACTCATTCACGCAGCAACGATGGTAACAGCAGGTATATTTTTAATAGCAAAATGTTCACCACTCTTTGAATTATCAAATATTGCAAGGGAATTAATAGTTATTGTTGGTGCGCTCACTGCTTTTTTTGCAGCCACCGTTGCGATTACTCAGAACGATATAAAGAAGATAATTGCTTATTCAACCTGCAGTCAACTTGGTTATATGTTCATGGCATGTGGGCTTTCTGCTTACAATGTTGCTATTTTTCATTTAATGACACACGCTTTTTTTAAAGCTCTACTATTTCTTGGTGCTGGCAATGTAATTCATGCAATGCATCATGAGCAAAACATTCAGAAAATGGGAAATTGCTGGAAGAAAATCCCTTGCACTTACACTCTCATGTGGATTGGGTCTCTTGCGCTTTCTGGAATATTTCCATTTGCAGGTTTTTACTCAAAGGATTTGATAATTGAACATGCTTATAGCACGGATAGCTTTGCTTTTGTAATAAGCTTAGTTGTTGCATTCTTCACAGCCTTTTACTCTTGGAGGTTGTTGCTTCTTGTGTTCCATAGCCAAAAACAAAGTAAAATTAATATACATGAGGCACCAAAGATTATGCTTATACCATTACTGATACTTGCTTTTGGATCAGTATTTTCTGGGATATGGGGAGCAAATATTTTGAACATAACTAGTAATGCGTTTTGGAAATCAAGTTTAATGATGATTGATGAGCATGGAGTTCATAATTTTTTTATGAAACTGCTGCCAACCTTAGCAAGCCTAAGTGGAATAGCACTTGCGTACCTAATTTACCAATATCAAGTAATTAGGCAAATTAAGAGTAAATTTTTACTTAAGTTTTTGCAGAATAAATGGTACTTTGATGAGGTGTATGAGTTTGTTATAATTGCACCGATAAGGTTTATATCTAGGCTTCTATGGAAGTTTGATGTTAAGGCTATTGATTCATTTGGACCAAATGGTGTTGTAAGGTTGGTTAATGAATGTTCAAAAAGTTCTATAAAGTTACAAACTGGTTATATATTTGATTATGCATTTGTTATGTTTGTTACTTTAATAATTGGTGCTTTGTATATTATTGGAATTAAATAGAAGGTGTTGTTACTTAGTATATTCTTGCTTCCACTGATAGGAGCGTTAATTTTATCCTCGATCAGGATTAACCATCAATCTATACACCTAAGATTCCTTGCCCTATTTTTTGCTATACTTCCATTTTTGCTTAGCATTGTAGCTTGTATAGGATTTGATTATAACAATGCAGACTTTCAGTTTGTCAGCTATCCAATCAAGAATGTAGGAATAGGGGTGGATGGTATATCGCTGCTTTTCCTTCTGCTGACAACTTTCTTGTTTGTAATTTGTATACTCTATAACTGCAAAATGAGTTATACAAACCTCAAATCGTATATGGCGCTATTTTTGCTTCTTGAGAGTTTTGTAGTCGGTTTTTTCGTTTCACTGGATGCTATAAGCTTCTATGTGTTTTTTGAAGCTGTTTTAATACCAATGTTCTTTATTATTGGCATTTGGGGAGGAAAGCAAAGGATATATGCGACGTTTAAGTTGTTTCTTTATACATTAACTGGCTCATTATTATTTCTACTTGGGTTAGTATACATCTATAGCATTTTTGGGACGTTTAATATACAAAAATTAGCCACATTAGTGCCAAGCCTTGATCTTGAAGTGCAGTCATTGCTGTGGATTGCATTTTTTATTTCCTTTGCAATAAAAGTTCCAATGTTTCCATTTCACACTTGGCTTCCTGATGCACATGTGCAATCACCAACTTCTGGATCTGTGATTTTAGCTGGCTTGCTTATTAAAATGGGGGGATATGGATTTTTAAGGTTTTCTATTCCAATGCTTCCTCAGGCAAGTTTGTATTTTTCAAATTTCGTTGTTGTGCTGAGCATTATTGCGGTGATATATGCTTCGCTAGTTGCGTTTGCTCAAGATGATATAAAGAAGTTAATAGCTTATTCTTCAATAGCACATATGGGGATCGTTACTGCTGGCCTCTTTTCATTTTGTGAGGAAGGAGTACTGGGTAGCATATTTCAAATGATCAGTCATGGCCTTATCTCTGCTGCTTTATTTTTATGTGTTGGAATGCTATATACTCGAACTGGAACTTTGGAGATTGCAAAGTATTTTGGCATAGTAAACACAATGCCAAAATTTGGTTTTATGTTCATTTTATTTTCAATGGCTTCAATAGGGCTACCTGGAACATCTGGGTTCGCAGGTGAGTTTTTGGCTATGATTGGAATGTTTAAGAGCATAGGGTTTTTTACAGGATTTATCGCACTTGGCACTATTTTAAGCGCAGTTTATATGCTGAATTTATGTAAGCAAATAATATGGGGGATTAGCTATTCTAAATTATTAAACAACCGCTTGGATAGCATAGAATTTTCTGTCTTAATTCTGCTTGCAGTGTTTGTTATTTTGCTTGGATTCTACCCAACCCTTGCACTGAATTATTTGAAGCCATGTATGGCAAGCTTGTTAGTCAAATATAATGCGCTATGAATTATATACAGATATTGCCGGAAACGTTCTCTATTATCTCCTCGTTAGTGTTGCTGCTGCTTGGGATTATATTTAACCGCCGAACTATCAACTTATTAGCACTTGGCTGCACAGCAGTAACTTTGATTATTTTAATTCTTTCGGTAGAAAACAATGAAATTTTTCTCTTTAATTCGTTGTTAAAACTCAACTTATACATCAGGTCAGCCCAAGGGTTAATTCTCAGCACAGGAATTTTAATACTTTTGCTGCTGAATTTATCAAAATATGACTATAAATATGAATTTTCAATACTGATTCTTTTTGCGCTGTTTGGCATGATAACTTTGGTTTCAGCAAATAGTTTAATCTCTTTCTATTTAGCTTTTGAGTTGATGAGTATATCTTTGTATGTTCTTGCGAGCTTTAATAAAGATTCAGCTTATTCATGTGAAGCAGGAGTGAAATATTTTACACTTAGTGCACTATCTTCCTGCATTATGCTATATGGAATGTCGCTGCTTTATGGATATACAGGACAAGTCAATTTCTCTGAATTCTTGCAAAACCATCAGATAACTTATGGAATAGTTTTTGGGTTAGTCTTTGTCTTAATTGGTTTGTGTTTCAAGCTTGCTATTGCTCCTTTTCATATGTGGGCTCCAGATGTCTATCAAGGTGCACCTACCATAGTAACTGCGTTTTTTTCTACAGCTCCAAAAGCTGCACTTGTAACATTTTTAATCCGATTGATGAATGAAGAGTTAGTAAATGTAAAAAGTTATGTTCAGCCTATTTTCTTATACGTTTCAGCATTGTCTGTGCTTATCTCAGCTTTTGGGGCCTTGCGTCAGCAAAACTTAAAAAGGCTGCTTGCTTACAGTTCAATTGGTCACATTGGTTTTATATTTGCTTCACTTTCTCTTTTTACACAAGCAGGAACAGATAGTGCCTTAATGTATCTGGTGATATATATCATCACAAGCATAGGGCTATTCTCATATCTTGTACAAATTGACGATGACGATTGTGATATTGCAAATTTATCTGGTATAGGGAAGAAACGCCCAATTGTAGCATTTCATCTTTCTGTGCTGTTACTCTCGATGTCGGGAATACCTCCACTTGCAGGTTTTATCGCTAAATTTTTTATATTCAAAAGTTTAATAAATTCTGGCTTTATCAGCCTGTCTTTGATCCTTGTAATAGCGAGTGTGATATCATGCTACTATTATTTAAATATCATGAAAGTTATGTATTTTGATAAAGCTAGTGGTAATAAGGTTGCTTATTCTAAGGGTCTATTCATTATCACTTCAGTGGCTTCACTGATCAACCTCGTTCTTTTCTTGTATGTAGAAGATCTTTACTCATTGATTAATTCATTGACAAATTAACAACTTAGTGTTTATAATTAGTGATTAATTAATATTTTGTGGTGAAAAATGAGTAAAAGAAAAACTGTTTTGAAATTTTCAATTGCCGCTCTCTTGCTAGGTGGATTTAGCGCTGTAGCTGTTTTATATTTTCCTTATGTTGCTTTAGCAATTAAATTTGGTATTGTAATTTCTACAGCTCCTCTGGCAATTTTTGCCATTTCTGTAGTTGCTGCATTAGCTTCAGTAATTACATTAGCAGCATTTACTATTTCCGCCATACGCAGTAAGGGTAAATCTAATAAGGTTAGTAGCGAACCAGGAAGTAAAAATGAAGAAAAAGGACAAAGTCTAGTACAAGAAAAAGATGCACCTACTCCTACGCCACCGTTGCTCTCGCAAGAGCCTGAAAAGTCGGTTATTCCTATTCCACAACAACCATCAGTTGATGATCCAGTGAAAGAAACAGAAACACCGCAACCTGAAAACGTTATGGTTAATGGTGCTGATCAGCAAGCTAACCAAACAGAGGAATCGTTGCCATCATATCCAGAAACTACCTCGCCTCTGAATAGCATGAATCAATTTGAATCATTTCCTAGCTTGCCATCGATAATCATGGGTGCGCACAACAATTTGGGAGATGGTAGTAATTCCATCAAAAATTGTCAAGAACATATGTCACTTCCACCGAATCTGCCAGAGCAATCTCTAACTTCACAGCAACTTTCCCTAGCGCTTAGAGCTATATTAGATGATTCGAATTCGCTCTTGAAATTTAAGGCTGCATTTGAGGAATTTCAAAAAACAAGACAGAATAATTTACGTAGATCCAAATCACTTCCAAATCTGAATGTGATATTACCGATGAGTTTAAGTGAGGTAAAATCGAAGTGGAGAGAAACACAAGCTAGTATGACAGATAGTTATACTTCTTGGGGTACTAATTGGGATGATTCAATTACACCATCACTAGCTTACCAATATGCACCACCTTTACCCTCAATAATTGAAGGTGTGGAAAGTGGTCCTGAAGCAATGCCCTATGACGTAAATGAAAATAGGGCTCCATATAGCAGTATGCAATCATCTGTATTATCAAGTTCTGCTAGCCGTGGCAACAGTTTTTCTGAATAAGAGAGTTTTTTGATACAATTAAGAAAATGATCCCTGAAATATTTGAGGGCTTTCGTATTCATCATTACAAAGAAGTTTCAAGCACTAATAAAGAAGCATTGGATTTAATTGAGAGAGGGATATCTAATGAAACTGTCATTATTGCTGATAAACAAACAGAAGGTAGGGGACGCACTAGAAAAAGTTGGGTTTCTCCAGAAGGTAATTTCTATGCGAGTTTGATAATTAACCAAGAAACGGATGTCAGCAAATTGACAGAATTGACTTTTGTTACTGCTCTTGCTGTTGGCAACACGTTACTATCATTTATAAGTGACAGTAACGTTCAACATAAATGGCCAAATGACATTCTAATCGATGGCAAGAAAATAAGTGGAATATTGCTTGAAAAAAGATCCAATTCGAATTGGATCATTATAGGAATTGGAATTAATGTCAATCATGCACCACTTCCAGGAACAACGTGCATTAACAATTACGGTGAGTCTGTGTCTAACATGGATCTGTTAAAGGAATTAATAATAAATTTTAATAAGCTAAGAAAGCAATGGCTATTTGATGGGTTTTATGCTATAAGAGAAATGTGGTTAAAAAAAGCATTCAAAATGAATGAGCAAATCAGTGTAAAGTTAGCTGACAAATTGTATGAGGGAATTTTTGCTGATATAGATAAAAGTGGTAAATTGGTGTTGCAGCAAAAGGATGGAAGCTTAATTTATTTTGATGCAGGTGAGTTATTTATTGATAATGCATTATGAATACATATGTAATTTTTGCTTACCTTATTAGTTTTACGTTGATTACCGGAGAACTGATTTTTACCATTTCTTGCTATACTAAAAGTAAAAAAACCTTAGAAAGCCTTAAAAGTCATAATGAAGAAGAAACATAAGCGATTACTTATAACTTCAGGAATTTTCTGCTTTTTAAGCTGCATAGTCTTTTTTATTTTAACAACGCTCAAAGAAAATATCTCATTTTTCTATACAGTAAGTGAGGCAATAGTTTTACCAAATAATCAAAAGCCAATCCGTGTTGGTGGAATGGTTGTTGAAAATAGCGTGATACGGAGCGAAAACGAAGTAGTTTTTCAAATGACAGATTTTAATAAGAGCGTTATAGTGAAATATCAAGGGATACTTCCACCGATGTTTTCAGAAAAAAGTGGTATTGTTGTGCAAGGTAAAATGTTTGATAATAGTACTTTTCTTGCAGATACGGTGTTTGCAAAACATGATGAGAACTATATGCCGAAAGTTTTAAAATAGATTCCCTAATTCAGCTGTATTGAAACGATATGTAGAGAGAGTAACAGCCTGATATCAGGCTATTACCTTTTTTATTAAAGCAATCCGTTCTCTTCACCAGTAATATGGAGTAATGGAGGAGCTTCTCCAATCTCTGGTATATCATCAAGTCTAGTCTGAAGATCTTTAAGTTTAGCGTCTATCTCGCTTGTCTTTGCGCCTATGTTTTCTATAGTTAATGACAGTGGTGTTACTACGCCATTTGTAATCGCCTCACTTATATCGCCGTTATATTTATTAATACTTTTCATCAGACCATCATAAAAATTTTTAAGATTCTTAACGCTTACCGTGATTACCGGTATAGCATTAATCTCTTCTTCTTTCATGACCTTGGTTATATCAATCCCATCCGGTGCGCTTTTAGTAGTAATCTTCTTTATTTCTGGTATTGCAAAATTTGGTTTATCAAACGCCGGTTTCTGAAGTTGCAATGCATTATTTGATTCAACTTCTTCACTAGAATATAATTTTATATTTTTATTCATAATAGTTACCTCCTATAAAAAAACTACCTATCTTTATAAATCACTACTATACAAATAACAGTGAGTCATTATTAATGTCTACTATTGTGAAGTCTGGAGCCTGTCCGATTTCTGGCATATCGTCCTTGATTTGCTTGAGCATCTCAATCATTTCCTTGTTCTGTTTACTCTGCTCTTCAAGTTCCCCTTTTAATGCATCAATAATAGCTTTAGACTGATCTTGATTGCTGAGATCACCAATCACAGCTGTCACTTTCTCATAAGGCAGTTTGTGAATGATGTCTTTAAGCTCTTCTGCGCCTACGTTATCCAAAAGTTCTTTAAACTGCTCATTAGACATATTGCGAGCAAAGGCTTGAAGTTTTTCTGGGTTGTCAGCTAAAGACTTAATAATCATCTGAATCTTATTAGGATCAGTTAAATCTCGAGCTACTATTGCAAGTTTCTCGTGGTCTAGTTTCTTAACTAAATTATGTAATGTATCTTCTTCTAAATTGTGTACTAGGATTGGAAGTCGCTCATGCCACAATTCCTTGGAAAGAATAGTTAAATGGTGCTCATCTAAATCTTTTGCTAGCTCTACAAGCTGATGATCATCTATATTATTGATAAGTGCTTTGAACTGATCCACTTTTAAGTGAGGTAAAATTTCTTTTACTTGCTCTGGATTTAAGTCTCTAACTAGAGCTTTAAGCTGAGCATCATTTAAAATAGGAACAATTATTTGTAACTTTTCTGGATTCAGTTCCTGAGCGAGGGTTTGTAATTGGTGATTGGTTAGATGATCCACTAAAGCTCGAAATTGGTTATCTGTTAAGTTTTCTGCTAGGACCTGTAGTTGCTCATTATTAAGAGTATTGGCAAGAGTCTTTAGTTGCTTATTTGTTAGGCCTTCAACAAGAACTTTGGTAAACGTGTTTGATAGTGTTATGTCTTCTGGTATATTAGATGATATTATATCCTTTATTGTTTGTTCCCTGCTGTGCAATTTAATATATTGAAGTGCCTCATTGTCAAGTGAATCGATAATATTTCCTTGATCATCTGAGAAATAATATTTATCGGTATCTGACTCTTCCCGTGTTACATATTGATATTCTACTGGTTGTATATCAAGGAAAATTCGATTGACTTTTATAGAAGAAAAAGTTTCTATAGCCTGCTTGGTCACTGATAACTTCATTAGTTGGTCATTGATATATGCAAAGGAATGCGGATTATTTACATAATCTAGTTCAATATTTCTAGAACCTTTCCAATTATAAATCCTACAATTTGTTAATAGATCTTGATTATTATCACAATAATAATTTTTTGCTGCCAAATCTTTTTTACCTTCCTCTACACAGTGAACAAGTCTTTCATTCCCCGTAGAATCACAAAATTTTATAGGTAAATCTAGTGCTATATCACTTTCATCATCCAGTGGTATGAACCCAACTTTAGCAAGCTTATTCCAAGTTAGCCCTTTGCTATCCACTTGATCTTCAGGCATCTCATTGTTGTCCACCTGATCCAATATTTTCAATTTGGTTGCGTTGAGCAATTTTTTTCCAGGCACCATCTTAAAAACATGTTTTTTTCCATTCATGAGTCTTACCTAATAAATTTAATTATAGTTATTCTAACATTTATTGATTAATTTATTGTTAAGTTGGTATATACTAGAACTATAATAACAAACATTACTTGTGTAGAGAGAAGTTACGAAAAGAAATAGGGATTTTTTAGAGAACTAGTATAAAACCCTCATAGATTAAAATAAGCTATTTTGACAGGTTTTGTAGCGTACTAAAGCTAATATAGACTGGTGGAGGCAAGCGGGATCGAACCGCTGGCCTTCTGCGTGCAAAACAGATGCTCTACCAGCTGAGCTATGCCCCCAAATATTCTCTTAAAGCATAAATCACTCAGGCTGAAATGCAAGAAATATTTATCTGTGATAGCTAAAGTGACTTAGATTTACCGAGAATTTGAAAAACAAAAATTCGTCATCCCGCTGCTTGTTAGCGGGATCTAGAGATACCGCGAATAAATCGCGGTATGACGTGTTAGCTATAGGCTATTGCGAAGCATTATAATAGTGCACAAATTCTGCAGGGCATATACAGTTTTCTATTTTTCTTGTCTCCTTAGCGTTATATTTCACACCATCCAAATAAATCTGTGAACCGAAAATTAACAAGAAGTTTTCCTTTAAAAATTTTTTTAAATTATCCATAGATTTTTTAACTGCTAACGCAGTATATTATATAATTCACACATGAAAATTTTAGTTTGATTAAAACGGATAAAAACTGTATTACTGTTTAGTATAGCTGAAAAATGAAATGATCCCGTAGCTCAGCCGGTAGAGCAACTGACTTTTAATCAGTGGGTCACGCGTTCGAATCGCGTCGGGATCACTCACAAATTTTGAAAAACATGCTAAAAGAACAAGACAAAATATTCACCAACCTAAATGGTAAAGAAACTCCACTACTTGAGGGTGCAAAAAAACGTGGTAGCTGGCAAAAAACAAAGGAATTACTGGATTTAGGATCAGAAAAAATCATTGATGAAGTAAAGAAATCTGGTTTGAGAGGTCGAGGGGGTGCAGGATTTTCCACCGGCCTTAAGTGGAGCTTTATGCCCAAAAATCTCCCAAAAGCATATTTAGTAGTCAATGCAGATGAGTCAGAACCTGGTACATGTAAAGATAGAGATATATTGCGATATGAGCCACATAAGTTAATTGAGGGAATTCTCCTGGCCAGCAGAGCGATCAGCGCATCAGTTGCGTATATTTATATCAGGGGTGAATTTTATAATGAATATTTAGTTCTAAAAAAAGCACTTGAGGAAGCCTATAAAGAAGGTTTAATTGGAAAAAATGCTTGCAAATCAGGTTATGATCTTGATGTGTTTATCCATAGGGGTGCAGGAGCTTACATATGTGGAGAAGAAACAGCTCAACTCGAATCAATTGAAGGAAAAAAGGGCTTTCCTCGCATGAAACCTCCATTTCCTGCAGGTGTTGGACTTTTTGGCTGCCCAACCACAATAAACAACGTTGAAACTATAGCCATGGTTCCAGATATTCTAAATCGCGGAGGAGAATGGTTTGCATCTCTTGGTAAACCAAATAATACTGGTACCAAGGTCTTTTGTATTTCAGGGCACGTAAACAACCCGTGTAATGTTGAAGAAGAGCTCGGAATTCCACTACGTGAATTGATTGAAAAATACGCAGGTGGAGTGCAAGGAGGTTGGGATAATTTACTTGCTGTAATACCTGGTGGGTCTTCAGTGCCATTAATTCCAAAATCTATATGCGATACTATTGAAATGGATTTTGATTCATTAAGAGCTGCACAATCAGGGCTTGGTACTGCTGCTGTAATAGTGATGGATAAATCAACTGATATAATAGCTGCAATAGAGAGGTTATCACACTTTTATATGCATGAATCCTGTGGGCAATGCACACCATGTCGTGAAGGTACTGGATGGATGTGGAGGATTATGAAGAGGATGGTGGCAGGAGATATTAAGCCTGATGAAATAGATAAACTGCTTGACCTTACGACTCAAATAGAAGGACATACAATTTGCGCGCTTGGCGATGCTGCAGCTTGGCCGATTCAAGGATTAATAAGACATTTTCGTCATGTAATCGAGGAGAGGGTAATAATTTAACTCTACTTATACTTCTTAAGCCATTTTGCTACTTAGCAACCAGAGTTAAAAAATATTGATTCCCTTCTCTTTTAGGTGCCAATTCTACCTTTGCAATATCTTCAGTGTCTCTAATTAGCCGTTCTAATTTTTCCAGTCCAACATCAGTATTTATAAGCTCTCTCCCTCTAAATCTCATTGTAACTTTAATTTTATGTCCATGCACAAGAAAATCCCTTATTTGACGCAATTTTGTTTCGTAGTCGTGATCACCAATATTAGGACCCAGTTTAATTTCTTTTATAGTTAATGCTTTTTGTTTCTTTTTTGCTTCACTTGCCTTCTTTTTTATATCATATTTTTGTTTACTATAGTCCAGAATTTTACACACTGGAGGGGTTGAGTCAGGCGCAATTTCTACCAAATCTAAACCAACATTCTGAGCAGATGCCAAAGCTTGTTCTATTGGCACAATTCCGACCATTTCACCATTGTGATCAACTAAGCGTACCTCCTTAGCTGTGATGAATTCATTAATTTTATTTTTATTGTTCTTTTTAACTTGCAAACTTTAACTCCCTTAATTCAAATTAATACTTTTTAACAGCGATTCAGTAGCCTTTTCCAAAGAAAAAGACTCCTGTCTTTCCGATCCTAAATTTCTCACTGACACAGTTTTACTTGTAACTTCATTTTTGCCTATAATCCACAATATAGGAACCTTGTTTGAACTATGCAAACGTATCTTATAACTAATTTTTTCATTGGTCAAATCAGTCTTGACTCTCACACCTTGTTCTTTTAAAACATTGCTGATTTCTGTGGCGTAACCGTCAGCCTCATTTGTAATGGTCAGAATAGTAAGCTGTGTTGGAGCAAGCCAAAGTGGAAATTTTCCTGCGTAATGCTCTATCAAGATTCCGATAAAACGTTCAAAAGCCCCAAGAATTGCTCTGTGCAACATAACAGGATGATGCTTTTGTCCATCTGCTCCTATGTAAAAAGCTCCAAGCCGCTCTGGTAAAATGAAATCAACTTGTAATGTTCCACATTGCCAACTTCTGCCTATTGCGTCTTTCAAAACGAACTCTAACTTTGGACCATAAAATGCACCTTCACCAGGACTCAGTTCATAGCTGATTCCTGCTTCTTTAACTGCCTCAAGCAGCGCTTTTTCAGCTCTATCCCACACTTCATCATTACCGGCTCTAATATCTGGACGGTCTGAAAATTTCACAGAAATTTCATTGAATCCAAGCTCTGAATATACTTCTTTTAAAAGGTCACAAAACTTTACAGTTTCAGAATTTACTTGTTCTTCCATACAAAAAATGTGTGCATCGTCTTGCGTAAAACCACGCACTCGCATCAGTCCGTGCAATGAGCCTGAGCTTTCATTTCTATGGCATGTACCAAACTCTGCCATACGTATTGGTAGATCACGATAGCTTCTCGTGTGAGAATTAAAAATCTGCACATGACAAGGACAATTCATAGGTTTTATTGCTAGCTTTTTGCTTTCAGATTCATCAACGATGAACATATTTTCACGAAATTTATCCCAATGTCCCGACTTTTCCCACAGTTCTTTACTTACCAAAATAGGAGTTTTTACTTCAAAATAGCCATTATTTATCAATTTCTTTCTTATATAAGACTCAAGAACATTATATAGAGTATATCCTTGTTCATGCCAAAAAACTTGTCCCACAGCTTCCTCTTGAATATGGAACAAGTCCATATCCTTAGCAATTTTGCGGTGATCACGTTTTTCTGCTTCTTTGAGACACTCAAGGTAAGCGTTTAATTCATCCTTATTTCTCCATGCGGTGCCATATATTCGCTGTAACATTGGACCCTTAGAGTCACCACGCCAGTATGCACCCGCTACTTTCATAAGTTTAAACGCTTTAACTCTGCCAGTTGATGGTGAGTGTGGACCACGACACAGGTCTACAAAATCGCCTTGCCTGTAAACAGTTAGGTTTTCACTTTCTGGTATGGAGGAAATAATTTCAACCTTGTATTTTTCGCCTATACCACTAAAGAAATCAATTGCCTGCTTGCGAGTCCAAACTTCTCGGGCGAATCTGTGGTTACTTTTTATAATTTCCTTCATTTTCTTTTCTATTGCAGCAAGATCGTCCGTGGTAAAGGCACGATCTGTAGCGAAGTCGTAGTAGAAACCGTCCTGAATTGTTGGACCGATAGTAATCTGAGTATTAGGAAATAACTCTTTCACTGCCTGCGCCATTATATGAGCAGCATCATGCCTTATTATATCCAAACCCACGTCGTCACTGATCTGTATTACCTCTATCTCTGCATCAGCTTCAATTTCACGTGAGAGATCATATAGCTCACCATTTACCTTAAAGGCAATTGCTTCTTTCAAAGCATCAGGTTGTAATATATCAAAACCAGTGACTCTACCATCATATTCTTTCACTTCTTGTTCGGTTGAAAAGGTAATTTTAATCATAAATAGACCTATACGGACATGTAGCTTGAAGGCGGTTTGCTTCTTCCAACGGTGTCATCCCAGTGTCACGCACATAGCCATACGAGCATTCATTTTCGAAGACAGCAAATGGTGTCATTCCAGTGCTTGACACTGGAATCCAGCTTTTTTGTAATTTCATTGAAAATGTTGTATAGTGTGCTTGTTCACAATCAATTTTACTGGATCCTAGTGTCAAGCACTGGGATGACACCTTTGTGTTTGAGGCAAAACATGCCATAATATTTAACATACTGCTCTCGCAAACAAATGTTCGTACAGTTGTGTATCAGCTACTTGGATCCTAGTGGGCACTGCCTCTAAATCATAATGGATAACAGGGTTGAACATTAATAATAAGGCCTATTCTTTTTTAACCTGAGTGCAATTGCGTCCTCCCAAATTTCACCATTACGCAATAACTTTTCTTTATTGTACATTAGCTCCTCTCTTGTTTCAGTAGCAAATTCAAAGTTAGGACCCTCCACAATTGCATCAACTGGACATGCCTCTTGGCAAAGCCCGCAGTATATACATTTTGTCATGTCAATATCATAGCGCGTGGTGCGGCGACTACCGTCTTCTCTTTCCTCTGCTTCAATAACTATTGCTTGAGCAGGGCAGATAACTTCGCATAATTTACAAGCTATGCATCGTTCTTCACCGTTTGGATACCTACGCAACGCATGCTCACCACGAAACCTTGGACTTAAAGGGCCCTTCTCCATAGGATACTTAAGCGTAACCTTTGGTTTGAACATATATTTCAATGTAATAGCAAACCCTTTGATTAATTCTATAAAGGACCAATACCAAGCTAATTTCTTGAGCATAAAATGTCTAAAACCTGCATTTATAACTATAATGTATATTGTCAGTTTTCAAAATAAATATTTTCATCTGGATGACTTTTGTAGTTTTTCTATACAATATATTTACTAATACTGCATTAATATGAATAAGTAATATAAGTAAAAATTTTTTAGATTAGGTATTTTAAATTGCTAAGTAGTTTATATAAATAATGACAAACACAAATGAAACTATTTTCGCTTTGTCGACCGTATTTGGTAAGTCAGGAGTTGCAGTAATCAGAATTTCAGGCAACTACGCGCTTAAAGCTTTAAATCATTTTCATATTAAGAAAGAAATTAAACCAAGATTTGCTACTTTAGTTGATCTGTATGATGATTCCAATCAATTGATAGATAATGGAATAATCATCTATTTCCCTGCTCCAAACAGTTTCACTGGCGAGGACGTTATAGAGTTACAAGTGCATGGAAGCAAGGCAGTTATAAAAATCATCTTGGAGGAATTATCAAAAGTTTTCGTTATGGCCAAGCCTGGAGAATTCTCACTTAGGGCTTTTCTAAATGGTAAATTTGACTTAACGCAAATAGAAGGGATTGCAGACTTAATTGATGCTGAGACGAAAATGCAAGCTAAACAAGCGATTAAGCAGATATCAGGAGAATTGGAAAGACTATACAGCAATTGGAGGCAAAGATTAATAACGATACAATCCAAAATCGAAGCATATATAGACTTTCCAGAGGATGTTTTGACAGAAAAAAATGAATTGGAAAAAATTAATAATGAAGTGCAATCTCTCGTGCGGTTGATACAAGAGCATTTAAATGATAATAGACGGGGTGAAAGGTTGCGTGAGGGTTTACATGTTGTAATAACTGGTAAACCAAATGTTGGTAAATCAACTCTGTTTAATTTCTTAGCCAAGCGTGATATTGCTATTGTTTCTGAATATGCAGGCACAACAAGAGATATACTTGAAGCTCATATTGACATTGGCGGATACCCAATCATTCTCTCTGATACTGCTGGAATTCGTGAAAGTTCAGATCCAATAGAATCAGAAGGTATAAGTCGAGCGAAAAAGAGGTCTTTTGAAGCTGATTTAAGAATAGAACTGTTTCCTTTTGAACAACGACACGATGTCAATTATCAAGCCACAGGCAATATACCATCTGTAGTACCAGTGCTTGACACACAACTATGCAAATATTGTAATCAACAAACGGTGTCATCCCAGTGCTTGACACTGGGATCCAGATATAAAAATACTTGCAAATTATGCAATAGACAATGGATTCTAGAAACATGTGCTGAAAACAATGTTCATAGCTGGATTCCAGTTTGCATAACATCAGACCAAAATGACACCATTTATGTATTGAGCAAAGCTGACGATGTTATCAATGATCACAATATAAAAGTTAATGGCATAGATTTTCTACCTATTTCTATTTTAAAGGGAATAGGTACAAACAAGTTGATCTCCCTCATAAAAGAGAAAGCAGAGGAAAAATTTGGGCATGATAGAGACACTCCTGTGATTACTCGGCAAAGACATAGGAATCACATGCAGAAAGCACTGGAACATTTACAACGTTTTAATATCGATAATCCAATTGAGTTGATATCTGAAGATTTGAGGCTTGCTGCATTTGAACTTGGTGCGGTGATTGGAATTATTGATGTTGAGGAAATATTGAGTAGTGTGTTTAGCAACTTTTGCGTGGGCAAGTAAAGCTTTTATAGATTGCTTAAAATCAAATGTTGTGATAAAAAAGAAATGGACGGATGGCCGAGCGGTTTAAGGCACCAGTCTTGAAAACTGACGTACGTGATGAGCGTACCATGGGTTCGAATCCCATTCCGTCCGCACAGCATCCCGCGATATTAGCTGATTTTTAGAGCTTTATGTGGTTCATAATGCTGGAAATCTTATCTAATTAGCTACATCTTTTAAAATACATCCCTTTGTAAATTGACCTTGTTAGCAAAGAAAGCTAATATCTATAAATAGATCACCATCTGAATATGGAAACCGATATAGTAATAATAGGTGCAGGGCCTATTGGAATATTCACTGCTTTTCAAGCGGGGATGCTTGATATGAGATGTCATATAATAGATGTTTTGGATCAAGCAGGAGGACAATGCACAGCTCTTTACCCAGAAAAGCCAATATATGATATACCTGGTTATCCTTTCATTACTGCCCAAAAATTAATTGAGCAGCTAATGGAGCAAGCTTCGCCATTTAAGCCTATTTACCATTTAAGTCAAAAAGTGGAAAAGATTTTGCACAACTTTGATCAAAGCTTTACTATTACAACCAGCGCAGGCACAGAGGTAAAATGCAAAGCCGTTATCATTGCTGCAGGTAACGGAATGTTTGAGCCTAATCGTCCACCCTTAAGTGGTATATTAGAATATGAAAATAAATCTGTATTTTACAGTGTAAATAAAATTTCTGATTTTCAGGATAAAACTATAGTCATTGCAGGGGGGGGTGATTCTGCGGCTGATTGGACTGTAGAACTTTCTAAAGTTGCAAAGAAAATTTATGTGATACATAGGAGAAAGGAATTTCGCTGCACTCCTGAAACTAGAAATAAGTTAGAATCACTTGAAAATGATGGAAAAATAGAACTGGTAGTGCCATATCAATTACACGAACTAGCAGGAAGTAATGGGCAGTTGAGCGCAGTGATAGTAAAAAACATTGCCTCTAAAGAAGAAAAAGAAATATCTGCTGATTTTTTGCTGCCATTTTTTGGATTGTCAATGAATCTTGGTCCAATAAACAATTGGGGTATACAGTTAGAACATAGCCGCATAGCTGTTGATCCGACTACCTTAAAAACCAGTAGAGATAGAATATATGCAATCGGAGATATAGCTACTTATTCAGGCAAACTCAAGTTGATACTAAATGGTTTCGCCGAGAGCGCCATGGCTTGTTATGACATATACAAAGTAATCCACAACTCTCCAGTCAATTTTCAATATTCAACTTCAAAGGGAATTCACGGGAAAGAAAGTGAGTAAATCTAGAATAACCCGGGGCATCTGTTTTCGAAGGCAGTTGCCTAAAACACAAAGATGTTACCCAAGTAGAAACAAAAAACTTACTTGACAAACTCCGCCAGCCCCCTTATCATGAAACTGAAGCTATTTTATTTAACTTCGCAATCTCTGCAGCAGATTAAAATGACAAGAAAACTTGTATTTGGCGTACTATTGTTTAATTTTTTGCACTATGTGCACCTCATGTCTTTATAAAAACTTTAGGTTTCTACCTATACAAGCTGAAACGCGCTTATAAAGCGTTCAAGACATCACCCAACGTCAAATTTTAAAATAGAGAGTGTAATAACTAGCTACCACGGGTTTTCTTTGCCTTTTTTTTCTGCTTAGTAAATTTCTTAAACATTTAAACTAAGGTGAGTTGCATTTAAAAGCAGCTAAATTGCAGTGTTTAAGACTTAAAAAACGCCAATACTGAAAATAGACAATAGACTTCTTTCAAAATTGAGGGAGAGAGAGTAAGATCAAGTATTTGGAAGCATGAAATATAAGGAAATAGAAAAGTTAGAAGGAGAAAAGTTTCGACGTTTAACGGGGGTAAAAAAATCAACATTTAAGAGAATGGTAGAAATTCTAGATGAGGAGGATAAAAGGAAAAAAGCTAGAAGTGGAAGAAAAAGCAAACTTTGTATAGAAGATAGATTACTTATGGCACTGGAATATATGAGAGAATATCGTACATATTTTCATATAGGACAAAGTTATGGCATGAGTGAAAGCAACTGTTTTAAAATAATAAGGTGGGTAGAAGACACATTAATAAAACATCCAGATTTTGCATTACCAGGAAAAAAAGATCTATTAAATAGTAATGTAGAATACGAAGTTTTGGTAATAGATGGAACTGAAACAGCAGTAGAAAGGCCAAAAAAAAGCAAAAGCGCTTTTACTCTGGAAAGAAAAAAAGGCATACTATAAAAACACAAATAGTAACAGAGAAGAAGAGTAAAAAGGTCGTATGTACATCTTTCTCCAATGGTAGAAAACATGATTTTCGGATGTTTAGAGAATCAAAGATAGCAATATTACCGCAAACTAAGATCCTAGCTGATTCTGGTTACAGAGGAATGCAAAAGATACATAAAAATGTTGAATTACCACATAGAAGATCAAAAAAGAATCCTTTATCAACCCCAGTTGCGGATTAATCAATATAGTAAAATCTAGAAATACAGGGCTTTTTAGGCTTCATGGAATATGAAACTAATGTGGAAAAGACGTGCACCAAGAAATTTATTGGAGACCTGTGCCTTGAATGCTCAAGCTCAAGTCTGTCTTTTAGGTAGCCAAAAACTGTTTCAATAATCGACCTTTTTCTTAAAAAAATCTTTTCTTCAAGTAGCATTAATGTGTTTTTCATACCTTTTTTTACTTTGGTAACGAGTTTTAGTCCTCTATCGAAGAGTTTTGCAAAGAGCTCTTTCTTTATATAGCCCTTATCACCAAACAAAAGACCAGTCAGTTTTTCAGTTAATTTTGGTACTGGTTTTCTGTCGTCAACGTTACCTTTAGTAAGTGTAACTCCTTGAATTTCACCTTTTTCATTAATTACCATATGCAATTTAAAACCAAAAAACCAGCCATATGTAGTCTTTCCAAGCTTTGCCAATCCTTTGAAAACTTTGTTTCTTGAGATTCTTTTTGGATGGCAAACAGCGATAGATGTTGCATCTATGTACGAAATCCCTGTCATTTTCGACTGCTCACATAGCCATTGCAAAAGTAATGCTAAATACCATAAAACCCTCGGTTTTAGCCTAATAAATCTACTATATGTTGGCAAATTTTGAAACTCAGATCCATATAGTGCTTTCAAATAATATGTATAGAAAGATTTAAAGTCCTCACATCTAGATTGTTGATAAAGTAAAATTATAGTAAGAATTTCAGAATGCGTAATCTCTGGCGTTCTGGTAGGTTTTTTACTGTTTGGCAGGAGTTTTTCTGCGAAATTTTTGTTTATAGCCTTGCAAAAATCGTCTACAAAGCAAAATAATTCTGTTACATTTTTATTCATGGGTAACCTCTCTACTTTTTGATAATATGTTTCCGGAGTTTACCCTATTTCCCTATCTTTTTCACTGACTTCTAATCCGCAACTGGGGTTTTATCAAAGGAGAAAAAAGCAGAAAATAGATCTCTCTCTATACGAAGAGTGGTAGTTGAAAACGTAATCGGCTTATTGAAAAGGTTTAAAATCATTTCTGACAGATATAGAAATCGACGAAAACGTTTTGGCTTAAGATTTAATTTGATTGCCTCTATTCACAATAGAGAGCTCCTTTCATGAATTTTGAAAGAAGTCTAATGACTAGGGTTTCTTTTGCCTTTTTTTTCGTTTGGTAAACTTCTTAACATTTATAGCTAAAAGAGCCCAAGAGGTATCCGTTCAGCCAATGGCGTCAACTTAAGGGAAAATATCAGTGATTGTGTATAAAATTTATCTCTAAATTTTTTATCATTAAATTATCCAAAGAGTGCAATAAACAGCACTTTTGTTGCTGTTTTATTTCAACAAAGAAGTCTAAAATGTGTTCTTAAGTTGACGCCATTGGCTGAACGGATACCTTAAGTTTCGTAAACAGCCTAAAAAAGTTGCTTGTGGTTACCTCCGCTACTTGTTCTGGTGACTCATTCCATAATTCTGCCAAACAATCAACAACGTATTTTACCATTGCCGGTTCATTTTTTTTTCCTCTATAAGGCTCAGGCGATAGATATGGAGCATCAGTCTCAACCAAAACACGCTCGCGTGGTACATCTTGTACAATTCCTCTGAGTAAGCTCGCATTTTTAAAGGTAATGATCCCAGAAAATGAAATGTATAATCCTAAATCTATAGATTGATAAGCAAGCTCTTTAGAAGAAGCAAAACAGTGCATCACTCCACTAAAAGCACCGGCTTTCATCTCTGACCTTAACATATCGATCATCTCATTATCAGAGCTTCTTGTGTGAATAACTAAAGGTAGTCCAGTCATTCTTGCTGCCTCTATGTGCGATGCAAAACTTTTTTTCTGATTGTCTTTATTATCAGATTTATAAAAATCTAACCCGGTTTCGCCGATGCTAATTACCTTTTGATTTTTGGTAAATTCAACTAATTCATCAACATGTATACACTCACCGTTTTCTATGGCAGCATCAAGTGGATGTACACCAACAGAGGAGTAGACTTGATCATAAGATGAAGAAATTTTTAGTAATTTAGGAATATCATTAACGCTTATGCATATGTTATGCAAAATCTTTACACCATTTTGCTCTGCCCTTGAAATTACTTTTGGTATTTCATCATCGGAAAAATAAATCAAGTGGCAATGAGAATCTACTATCATAAGCTTATTGTTGAGGCTTTTATGATAGAAGAAAACTCTTCTATCACTGTCTTATAAACTTCTTTTTTAAATGATATAGCATTGGCTACTAAATCATCTATACTTTGCCAATGCCACTCTTTGAACTCTGGATGATCAGTATAATTAATATCAATATCCTTATCCTCTCCATAAAATTTCATTAAGAACCACCTTTGTTTTTGGCCAGAATATTTTCCATTCCAGCATATTGGTATAACTTCTTCAGGCAAGTTGTAGTATATCCACTCCTTATTTTTAGCTACAATCTTTACTTTGTCAGTACCAATTTCCTCTAGCAGCTCACGTAACGCTGCTTGTTCCAGTTCCTCACCATCATCAACACCTCCTTGTGGCATCTGCCAGTAAGAGTCGCTATCAAAGCGTTTTCCAATGAAGACATGCCCTTGTTTGTTAAATAGCATTATGCCAACACAAGAACGATACTTATCTTTCTGCTCAACCACGAGTACGCTCTGTTTTTAAATGATTTGTTACAGAAGCCTTAATTAATTTTCCATTTTTTTCTTTCTTCATCTCTTCAACAATTTTCTTTGCAACTTCCTTTGCACTCAAGTTTGAGTTACCAATTTCAAGTGTACCTTCCGGTATAAATAGCCTTTTCCCTTCAATTTTTTTCATGGCAAAATCCGAATCAATAATTTTATTTTTCCAGCATCTCTCCTCTGAGTGAATACGCCTTGCTAATTCTTCGTTATTACAGTGTAACACTACAGGAAGAATTTCCATATCCATTTTTTTACTTAAATTTACCACTGAGTTGTATAATCTTTGGTCATAGGAATCACCCTCTATCAATTCATTTGTAAATATATAATGTTTTGATTTTATATAGTGTTTTTCCAGTATTGCTAGCATATTTTCTCTGACTGCAAAAATCTTTTCCCACAGATCATCTGGAACTTCAGCATTCTGTAATTTAACAATATCAAATATAATACTATTGAATAGATTATTGCTTACTATCACTCCGTCAATGATTTTACAAAGTTCTTTTGCAGTAGTAAATTTACCACTACCTGGAAAGCCGATTAAGTAGATGAGAGTCTTGCCCATAATAAATACTAGTAGAAAGCTATTTTCAATTATACATAAAAGTATACACATTGTACATGCTAAAAACATGATGATAAAATAGATGCAGGTAATACCTTTTTAACGGTTGAAAATAGTTCATATTTAGAGATTTTGAGTGTATAATTATAAGCAAATTGAATAATTTAAGATGATGACTAATGTATCCAGTGATACAGAATCAATAAAAAGCACGATTGTAGATATAATAGATCAAAATAAAGGTCACGATATAGTTACTTTTGATGTGCAGAACAAAACCGTTATTGCAAAATATATGATTATTGCATCTGGTGATTCAAGCCGTCACGTTAAAGCTTTAGCTGAGCACGTAATAAAAAGCCTCAAGCCACATGATAAAATAGATGTGGAGGGTATGGATGAAGGTAATTGGGTGGTTTTAAGTTTTCAAGGCATAATGGTTCACATATTCAGGCCAGAAGTAAGAGAGTATTATAAAATAGAAGAATTGTGGAATTAACTTTCTTTTATTTGTAAGATTTATAGGTTAAAATCGCTGCAATTGACAGAAGTAAGCCATGAAACACGCATCTGAATTTTTAAATTTTATCCAAGAAAAAGGGTACCTATACCAATGTACAAACATTGAAGGACTAGATCAGTTATTATTGCAGAGCAATTATATAGTCGCATACATTGGGTTTGATTGCACAGCACCAAGTCTTCATATTGGTAGTTTAATTCAAATTATGATGCTCCGTCACCTGCAAAAATTTGGTTACAAGCCGATAGTCTTACTTGGAGGTGGCACAACAAAAATTGGTGACCCATCCGGTAAGGATAAAGCAAGGAGCGTCTTATCTATCAAGGATATTAGCCAAAATATATCTAGTATAAAGAAAACATTGGAGAAAATGATATCTTTTGATGATGGAAAGACTGATGCAGTTATAGTAAATAATGCAGATTGGCTAGATAACATAAAATACATAGATTTTTTGCGTGACATAGGAGCGCATTTTTCGGTAAATCGCATGCTAAGTTTTGATAGTGTGAAAACTAGGCTAGATAGAGAGCAAACCTTAAGCTTCTTAGAATTTAATTACATGTTATTGCAGGCTTACGATTTTACTGAATTAAACAAAAAGTATGACTGTCGTTTGCAGATAGGGGGATCAGACCAGTGGGGAAATATAGTAAATGGGATTGAACTTGGAAAAAAATTAAACTTGCCTGAGCTGTTTGGCCTTACTACGCCTCTTTTATTAAATGCACAAGGAAAAAAAATGGGCAAAACTGAAAGTGGAGCGATATGGCTCGATGGCGATATGCTAAAACCTTACGATTATTGGCAATATTTTCGCAATGTTGATGATCAAGACGTCGGACGTTTCTTGAGATTGTTCACTGATTTGTCAATTGATGAGATCAAAAAGTTAGAATCCTTAAAAGATCAAGAAATAAATGAAGCAAAAAAAGTTTTGGCAACAGAAGTGACAAAAATATGTCACGGTGACAAAGAAGCAGAACTTGCACTATCTGCTGCAGTCTCTGCTTTTGAGAATGAAGATAGCTCACTACTTCCTGATCACATTATAAAAAAAGAACAAGTTGCAAGTGGCATATTTTTAGTAGACCTACTGCATGACACCGGTTTTGAACCTTCAAAAGGCGCTGCAAAGCGTTTAATACAGGGCAATGGGTGCAAAGTTAATGATAATATTATAAACAATGTTAACTACATAATAAATTCTGAGAGCTTTAAAGGTCAGTCGTTTATAAAATTATCTGCAGGAAAGAAACGCCATGTAAAAGTCGTGGTAGATTAGGTCTCGAAGTAAGAAAACAAATTTTATACAAGTGAGAAATTAGATATGAATGACTTAAATCAAATATATTTATCTAATCATAAGCCTATATCAAATCTCTTTTTAACTCTGGGTATTACTACATTTCGTGAAGCATTAAAATATGTACATAAACTGCCTTACGGACGTAATAACAATCGTACAGATTATTTATCGGTAATTAGTGAGAAATGTGGTACATGCAGCACAAAGCATGCACTTATATATGAGTTAAGTTTTGAGTGCGAAGTTGCTATGACGTTACACATAGCAGTTTTTATGATGAGTAAAGTAAACACTCCAAAAATCTCTGCAGTTCTAAATGAGTATAACTTGTTGCAAATTCCGGAAATGCACTGCTACCTTCGTTATGAAAATCGAATTATTGACATAACTTTTCCAGGAAATAGTGCCTCACTAGAACTAACAGAGGAAGAGAAAATTGAGCCCGAACATCTTGGAAACTACAAAGTAGAAAAGCATAAACAATTTATTGAGAACTGGTTACCCAACCATACCGTACCGTATAACATGGAGCAAATTTTCAAAATTCGAGAATTATGTATAAAACAACTGGAAAAGTAGTAGAAAGCGAAATTCTATTATATATAGCTAACCCAAGAAAGGTTTTCTTACGTCATACCGCCGCGGCGCATAAGTGTTGAAAGTATCAAAAATGGCGTGATATAAGGTGATTGACGGCATGTAAATTACCTCCCGACAGTAAAACAATCGAACGTATAAAAGAGTCATTTAGATCCAATGTGAATTGCAGTAATGCTATTTTGAACCCATGTAGATTATTTTTGATTTTATAAACAAGAAATAACAAAGCCGTAATAATAATCATGTAAATATACACCTTCATGCCATTCATAGTATGGCTTAAAAAACCCCAGTTGCGGATTAATCAATATAGTAAAATCTAGAAATACAGGGCTTTTTAGGCTTCATGGAATATGAAACTAATGTGGAAAAGACGTGCACCAAGAAATTTATTGGAGACCTGTGCCTTGAATGCTCAAGCTCAAGTCTGTCTTTTAGGTAGCCAAAAACTGTTTCAATAATCGACCTTTTTCTTAAAAAAATCTTTTCTTCAAGTAGCATTAATGTGTTTTTCATACCTTTTTTTACTTTGGTAACGAGTTTTAGTCCTCTATCGAAGAGTTTTGCAAAGAGCTCTTTCTTTATATAGCCCTTATCACCAAACAAAAGACCAGTCAGTTTTTCAGTTAATTTTGGTACTGGTTTTCTGTCGTCAACGTTACCTTTAGTAAGTGTAACTCCTTGAATTTCACCTTTTTCATTAATTACCATATGCAATTTAAAACCAAAAAACCAGCCATATGTAGTCTTTCCAAGCTTTGCCAATCCTTTGAAAACTTTGTTTCTTGAGATTCTTTTTGGATGGCAAACAGCGATAGATGTTGCATCTATGTACGAAATCCCTGTCATTTTCGACTGCTCACATAGCCATTGCAAAAGTAATGCTAAATACCATAAAACCCTCGGTTTTAGCCTAATAAATCTACTATATGTTGGCAAATTTTGAAACTCAGATCCATATAGTGCTTTCAAATAATATGTATAGAAAGATTTAAAGTCCTCACATCTAGATTGTTGATAAAGTAAAATTATAGTAAGAATTTCAGAATGCGTAATCTCTGGCGTTCTGGTAGGTTTTTTACTGTTTGGCAGGAGTTTTTCTGCGAAATTTTTGTTTATAGCCTTGCAAAAATCGTCTACAAAGCAAAATAATTCTGTTACATTTTTATTCATGGGTAACCTCTCTACTTTTTGATAATATGTTTCCGGAGTTTACCCTATTTCCCTATCTTTTTCACTGACTTCTAATCCGCAACTGGGGTTAAAAAGTGCTTATATCCAAGATTTTGCTTTATAAATTTAAAGAACACTTCTATATCCCATCTGCGCCTATATAGCTCTGTTACTTCATAAGCTGGCATTTCAAACAAGTTTGTCAAAAACCATATTTCATCTCCAATTTTATTTCTGATTTTTATTAGCCGTAGATCATGCTTTTCTGCCACTTTACCTCGTGCACGATAAAGATTAACTATTATATCTTCTAAAATCTCTGATCCATCCGATTTTTGTTCTCCTATAACTTTGTTCCTGCTTATAACATCATGTTTTCTTCCTACTTTAACTCTTGTGATAAATTTGTACTCCTTTTCATCAAATTCGGCAAAAGTTCCAACTTTTCTGATTCCTCTATCAAATAATAAAATATCCTCTTTTTCAACTTTAGCTTCATTAATTGCTCTCACTAATGCTATATCTTCACTACTTTCTTCTTGTCCTTTACAAAATCTTATACTTGTCGGCAATTGATCCTTTAATCCTACACTCACTTTAACTTGACTATCGTTACTTTTACCGCCTATTTTCAGCCCATCTTTTATGAGATATCCCGATAAATTTATGATCGTCGAATCAAACTTATGTAAGTTATTTGATGTTTTTTGGGGTAATAGCTTTTTAATCTTGCTCATCAAATCAATATATACTCCCTTAAAATATTCTGGATTTATAACTTTTAACCTTTTTGACAAACCACTGTATGTTACTGTACTTTTATCGCTATTCTTATCCATTATACACCTGTTTATTACCATTTCTAGCGCTCTTAGGCTTGTTTTTTGCCCCATTAATATTAACTTCATTAGACCTTTAAATATAATCTTGCCCAACAATTTAGTATTACATTTATCTACTTCACTTAATTTTCCTAGCCTTTCTAAATCCTCATCTTTTATTAAATTTAGTACTCTTTCTATTTGATCCATTATTGCCTCCATTTTCTTGCAATAATAGTTCTTTATGTCTTTTTTGTGTTACTTTCAACACTTATGCGCCGCGGCGCTAACAAGCAGCGGAATGACGAATTTGTTGCTTTTCAAATTGTAGAGCCACTTTAGCTATAGATCTAAGTAGTCAAGCTACTTGGATGACATCTTTCAACATTATATCATGAACAAAATAAACTTTCTCAAATTCATTGAGTTATGCTTTCAAACAGTGGTACCGGGGTGTGAGTATAATGATTATCGGTACATAAAAGTTATAGCAGACAGGCTGGAAACAGCGAGCGTTGGCGAAGTAAGGCGCATAATATTCAATATGCCTCCGCGTTCAATGAAATCCATATGCGTAAGTGTCGCGTGGCCCGCATGGATACTGGGAAATCAGCCATCTGCAAGAATAATAGTTGCAAGTTATTCTAAGTTGCTTAGCGAAAAACATTCGCTCGATACGAGGTGCATAATGCAATCCAATTGGTATAAAGAGCTATTTCCAGAGGTAAAATTATCCAAAGACCAGAATACCAAATACAAATTCCAAACAGTACAGAGAGGATACAGAATCGCAACATCAGTTGGAGGAACATTAACCGGCGAAGGTGGAGATTTCATCATCGTGGATGATCCGCTTAACCCTGCTCAAGCTTTGAGTGAAACATTTAGAAAACGTGCCACAAACTGGTTCGATCAGACTTTGGTAACGAGGCTCAACGATAGAAAAAAAGGAGTAATTGTGCTTGTGATGCATAGGCTCCACCTAGAAACCCCAGTTGCGGATTAGAAGTCAGTGAAAAAGATAGGGAAATAGGGTAAACTCCGGAAACATATTATCAAAAAGTAGAGAGGTTACCCATGAATAAAAATGTAACAGAATTATTTTGCTTTGTAGACGATTTTTGCAAGGCTATAAACAAAAATTTCGCAGAAAAACTCCTGCCAAACAGTAAAAAACCTACCAGAACGCCAGAGATTACGCATTCTGAAATTCTTACTATAATTTTACTTTATCAACAATCTAGATGTGAGGACTTTAAATCTTTCTATACATATTATTTGAAAGCACTATATGGATCTGAGTTTCAAAATTTGCCAACATATAGTAGATTTATTAGGCTAAAACCGAGGGTTTTATGGTATTTAGCATTACTTTTGCAATGGCTATGTGAGCAGTCGAAAATGACAGGGATTTCGTACATAGATGCAACATCTATCGCTGTTTGCCATCCAAAAAGAATCTCAAGAAACAAAGTTTTCAAAGGATTGGCAAAGCTTGGAAAGACTACATATGGCTGGTTTTTTGGTTTTAAATTGCATATGGTAATTAATGAAAAAGGTGAAATTCAAGGAGTTACACTTACTAAAGGTAACGTTGACGACAGAAAACCAGTACCAAAATTAACTGAAAAACTGACTGGTCTTTTGTTTGGTGATAAGGGCTATATAAAGAAAGAGCTCTTTGCAAAACTCTTCGATAGAGGACTAAAACTCGTTACCAAAGTAAAAAAAGGTATGAAAAACACATTAATGCTACTTGAAGAAAAGATTTTTTTAAGAAAAAGGTCGATTATTGAAACAGTTTTTGGCTACCTAAAAGACAGACTTGAGCTTGAGCATTCAAGGCACAGGTCTCCAATAAATTTCTTGGTGCACGTCTTTTCCACATTAGTTTCATATTCCATGAAGCCTAAAAAGCCCTGTATTTCTAGATTTTACTATATTGATTAATCCGCAACTGGGGTTAGAAGACTTAACAGGGCACCTCTTATCCAAGCCAAAAAACATATGGCATCACATTTGTTTGCCAATGATTTCTGAAAATAAGGAGGTTATTTATTCAATTAATAACCATACTGGTGTCATTCCAACCCCCCCTCCTGTCATCCCAGTGCCCAGACACTGGGATCCAGAAAATTCAACCGCAAAAGACTGGATTCCAGCATCAAGTGCTGGAATGACACTACCTGCAAGAGTATTATACTCAAGAGAAGAAAATGAGTTATTATATCCCCTAGAGGGAGGAAGAGAAGAAGTTGAGATGATAAAAGTTGAACTCGGGAGCTATGCTTTTGCTGCACAATATCAACAAAACCCCCTGCCGCTTTCAAGTGGTATAATAAAACAAGAGTGGCTAAAGCGCTATAAAAATTTCCCTGATAATCCCTCGCATGTAACTCAAAGCTGGGACACTGCAGTTTCAACAAACGATTCCAGCGACTTTAGCGTCTGCACCACCTGGGCAAAAATAGATAACAAATTCTATTTACTTGATGTATATCGCGCAAAGCTTGAGTACCCAAAGCTTAAAGAGCAAGTTCTGTCACTAGCTGCAAGATGGGCACCACACGCAATTTTAATCGAAGCAAAAACAAGTGGTCAACAATTAACACAAGAGCTAAAGGCAAATAGCGATCTACCGATTATTGAAATAATTCCACACAATGACAAACTCACTCGATTTTATCAAATTGTTCCGACTATAGAGTCTGGCAGGGTTTTTCTGCCGCATCAAGCAATATGGCTCAATGATTTTGAGTATGAGATTTTAATGTTCCCAGAAACTCGCCACGATGATCAAGTGGACAGTACGGTACAATATTTACAATGGATGAGAAAAATTAACACCAGCACCTTTAGGGTCAGGGACTTTGGCCCCAACCCTAATAAAACGCTTAGGTGGCTGAGAGAAGTGGATTAGATAATAAACCTAAGTTAGTTTCCCAAAAGTCCCTTACTATTGTGATATTCCGGTTTTGTGGAGCTCTTTGCAGAGTCTTTCGGAATCGGAATCAGAAAAATGTGAGCGCGGTGAATCTCCTGCTTCTTCAGACGATGAACTGCCGCTTTCGCTTTTCTGAGATTTACTTGTTGGACTACCTTCATCTTTAGACGATGAAAACTTACGTTTTTGCGATTTTCCTCTAGGACTCTCATAATCCATAGACTCATAACCACTACTTGTTGTTGCCTCAGCTTTAGAGCTTACGTTTTCAGTATCAGTTACCAACCCGGAAGAGTAACCGCTGCTGCTGTCATCCTTTTTACTCTCCTCTATCTTTTTAAAGGTAGTAGTAGTATTTCTAGTACCTTTAGCACACCGTCGCTCTTTCAAAAACAACTTTACTTCCCTAGTGCTAAAACTACGGTCAAGGTAGTATCTATTTTTGCCTTCTATAATTGGAATAGATTCTAATGCGCTTTCATCGGGATAACAGTTTTTAAGTGCTACGTCAGGGCATACCCTATATTCTCGCACCTGGGAATCTACCCATTCGTTCTTTTTAGATCTCACTACCTTTTCGACGATGTTAATGTCGATATCTTTTATTTCCACTTTTCCCTCATGCTCCCGACTAAAAAGTTTTTTTAAGTTAAGTAAGGCACTACGACTTATATTAGCAACAACTGTTGTTTCTTGGTTTTTCTCACAATTAGAAAGAAATTGAAATGGAAACTCATTGAGATCATAGGCTTCTTCCTTATTGACACGATACTCTTCTTTCGTCTTATCTATTACCTTCTGTAAATATTCTTTTACATTAACACTATCATCAATTAAACTAGCAATCTTCCCATTTTTTACAATAAAGTTAGTCTGATGACATTCCAAAATCTGATTATTAAGGTTAAACGCATAAAGCAATGCTTTAAACAACTCTTCTTCTTTCTCTGAAAGTGATGAACCACTTACAATTTTTTCATAAGCCTCTTCAAAAACCTCATGAATCTTTTTACAATCCTCCCTTACATTATCGCTTTGCGATAACCAATAGCCTATTGGCTGACTAGTCCCTGCTGATCCACTTTTATTAGCACCTTTCCATGATAAATCAATAGGTTCTAATTGGGTAAGTTGCTGTGACTGCATACACTGATTTCCTGCTGATCCACTTTCACTAGCACCTTGCCATGATGAAGGTCCTGCACTTGGAGCCGGTGATGACCAAGGGTTCGGTTGCTGAGTCCAAGGATTAGTACTTGCTTGCGCATTTTTAGCAGCAACTACCTCAGCAGCGCCTACATTATGGTGCAGCAGCTCCACTGACCCTTGCCTGGCAGACTCCTTTAATGCGTCACCCTGACTCCGCGTGGGAAATCCCTGTATCGATGTTCCAGTTAAGTCAGAATTTGGACCATTAGGCACTGGCGTCGGTGGAGGAGTTGGAGATGAAGGCGACAATGCTTGCAAACGAAGCTCAGGGTCAATGGACAGTTCATGTTTTGCATTGATTACAGAGCTTTCTATTATTTTAGTTATCACACAGTGAGAAATTTCTTTATTGGAAAAGTCTATGCCATATACCCCACTGCTTCCATTTACTTTGAATGTTGCTTGAGTTTTATCACTCATATCATCAAGTACAGGATTATTAAATTTATGATTTATATCACGTGCTTCTTCCTTTGTTAAAAACCTAGCTCCTCTATTACTTAGTATAACAGGTATAAGAATTGAGGTTTCCTCTCTATTCAAAGGAGAGGCACACAAAAAGGCACTTGTCACCACACGTGTTGATGGATCAAGAACTTCCATTATCAAATCTTTAAATGCCCTTATATCACTACGACTTTTGCTATCAGCTTGAAGATCACGGCCTATAAGCCATGCGGCACGCCGTGTTACACTATCAATAAAACGAGCGTCATCAAAAACATCTTTGATATATACACTATTGCCTTTAACTTCCAGAGGGTTCTTAGGAACATTTTCATATCTTTCTCTCATCCTGAATAAAAACTCACGCTCAAATTTCTTGCATAATTCTTTATTAGGAAATTCATCATGCCACAAATATTTTTTCTCGTTAAATGCTATAGTTATGGTACTAACTCGCATATCTTCTAGAACATCTTTTTTAAGTGAAGAAGCTAAGTGAGACTTTAGATTAAAAATTACACCCTTATCTATAGGTGCTAGAAACTCAAACCCACCATGCTTACCCACAGACCAGGATCCTTTATAGTTGTTAAATGGAAAAGATTTAACATCAAAAATTAACTTGGCTGTATTTAACACTACCTCATCCGTATCTCCTTCTTCAATACCGTAGAACTCACCTACTATTTTCCTTTTTATATTGTAAAGATATTCGCTACACTGATAATCCTGCATACCTTTATCAAATGAAACTATAATACAGTCCTTCCCGCCCCTGCTTTGCAGCTTAAAATTAGTTTTAACTGCATTGAAATCATAATTATTAACATTAAAAGCATCAACCAATGCTCTTACTATTTCTGTATTAGGCATACCAACCTCCCCATTTTTAAATTATAACAACTACTCTTTACTTAACGTCTAGGACCACCAGGATTGTTTTTCTGCTCAGACTGACGCCTCCTTTCTTCTATCTCCTTGGCTTTTTCACGATGATCATCAAGCCTTGCTCCTTTAACTCCCAGCAATTGTCCACCACCTTGGCCCTTATTCCGCTCATCCCATTCTTTTTCTCCCTTGAACCTTTCTTTATCATTACCACTATGCATATTGACTCCTAAGTAAAAATATTATGTAACTAGTATACTAAAAATAAAATTTAGTGCAAGCACTTTTTTATATTTTTTTTCAAAAAATTTTATTCACTCTTTTTCATAAAACACAAATTTCAAGATTCCAGCGTCACGTGCTGGAATGACAAGTCATTGGCAACCCTAAGTTCCCTACGTCATACCGCGATTCATTCGCGGTATAGATTCCGCTAACACGTAGCGGAATGACGAACTGTCGACACCTATCTATATGCCCCTGGATTCCAGTGTCAGCTACTTTAATGACAAGGTTATGGGTGTCATCCCAGTACTGGGATCTATGAACCCTAGACCACATGACAAAAAAGAAATCACTAACTACCTCCATGATTACGTCTTTCCTACTGATTGACCTTCTACAAGATTATTAGCTTTTGGACCAGTAAGCTCTGATGAAACTTTTGCTTGAGCATTATTCACAGAACCTTCATTCTCAGCACCATTCCAAACACCAACTGTAAAATCATATTCATAATCAGCAACAGAACTTTTGACAGATTGATTCGGAGCTCTTCTGTTAGCTTGATTAGATTGCTCTGGGACTTCTCTGTTAGAAGCAGATTCCCGAGCAGATTGTCCTGAAGCACTTCCGCTAGGAATAGAACTCTCAGCAGATTGATTCGAAGCTTCTTTGCTGAAAATAGAGCTTTGAGCAGGCCGGCTTGGAGTGCTTCCGTGGGTCTCTAGGTTTTTTCTTATTTGCCGATTACTATCGCATCCATAAATAGTCCTGTTTCTCACCTGCCTCGTCTCCGTTGCAGGCTGCTCCGCAGGTTTCGATGGACACACCTGTTTCTTCGGTTCCTCCTGCTTCTTTTCTTCCATTTTTGGTTTTTGTACCTTACTATCCTCATTATTTATAGCTTGTTTATGTGAAAGGTCCATCGGAATTTTTAGAGGTTCCGGTAAAAGATCAAACTCTGGTTTGCTCAGAACAACCGGTCTTACAAATCCGGGTGAAACTTCAAAAAGGGAAACTGGCACAGCGGGCTTTTCTCTTGCATCCACTTTTATTTCTACGTTTTCGCAAACTTCTTTATTTTCTTCCTTTAATGATGTTTTTTCTGCTTTTTTATCTTCTGCTTTATTTGTTTCTTCTTTAGACGCCTCTATTATAGCTGCTAGCTCAACTCCAAACATCTCTGCGAACATTGTAATAATCCATCCGGTAACGGCCATCTGTATCCTGAGTTTAAGATTTTGTAGAGCCTCGAGCCTTTCAAGCACCCTTGCAAACTCCTCTTCTGATAACTCACCACTGTTTAATTTTTCCTGCAATTCTTTTATCTCTTTGTCCAACCTCTGATCGAAACTTAAATCGCGTGCAAAAATCTTCTTGATTAACTCCTTAAGCTTATCACGCAAAAACTTAATTATCGCAGCAAGCCAGTTTTTTTCTTTCTTCTCCTTGAGCATTTGGTAGATTTTCGGATCATCTACATTTACTTCAAAGAGGTTGAAGAGAGATTCAAAGAAGTTCCAGAAATCTCCCAGCGTTCTTTCACCAGTGAAGTCACCCTCATCATCTCCTTCGGTATTTAGTTCTGCTTGAGATGATATTTCATCGATACAACTAGAAGCCTGATGCTCACACTCGAGCCTCTTAAGTGAATCTTGTCTGGCAAGCTCTTCCATGGCCGCTTTTAGTTCGTTTAACTTCTGCTCCGCAGACAAATCTTGCTCCCTGATTTTTCCTTGGAAGATTGAGCTACCGTTTTCGTTATTATCTGAAAAATTTTCCATTACTTTTGCCCCCTGAATAAAATTACTATCTTTATTGTTACCTGAAAAGCTTTCCACCATTTTTACTCCCTTCATAAAACTTAATTCTACAGTACTAAATATTTAAGAAATATTAATGTAAAGATGTCAATAAAATTATTTACATCTTTACACTATATTATATCATACACCATTTAATCTTTCAATAATATTTTTTATTCTTGCTGCTTCTTCAAACTCTAGCATGTGCTTTTTTTAAATTAGTTAAGTTTATTTTTGTTCCCATCATCACTTTTTCTTGTAAAGTACTTGATATAGTTTTTATCATACTCTTTGGCATAATATTTGCAACATACTTTATCTATAAATGGAAATTATTATACTTGCAGCTAGACACAATTTGAAATAATTTACACTATAAAGTTAAGGAACGAGATCCCAGTGTCACGCACTGGGATGACAGCAGTCCTACGTCATACCGCGATTCATTCGCGGTATAGATTCCGCTAACAAGTAGCGGAATGACGAATTTTTGTTTTTCAAATTATCGTAAGTCACTTTAGCTATATCAGAGCAATAGAGGTAGTGCGTAGAGGAGCTTGCCAGACAAGATTCACTTAAGAGGCTCGAGTGTGAGCATCAGGCTTCTAGTTGTATCGATGAAATATCATCTCAAGCAGAACTAAATACCGAAGGAGATGATGAGGGTGACTTCACTGGTGAAAGAACGCTGGGAGATTTCTGGAACTTCTTTGAATCTCTCTTCAACCTCTTTGAAGTAACCCCAGTTGCGGATTAGAAGTCAGTGAAAAAGATAGGGAAATAGGGTAAACTCCGGAAACATATTATCAAAAAGTAGAGAGGTTACCCATGAATAAAAATGTAACAGAATTATTTTGCTTTGTAGACGATTTTTGCAAGGCTATAAACAAAAATTTCGCAGAAAAACTCCTGCCAAACAGTAAAAAACCTACCAGAACGCCAGAGATTACGCATTCTGAAATTCTTACTATAATTTTACTTTATCAACAATCTAGATGTGAGGACTTTAAATCTTTCTATACATATTATTTGAAAGCACTATATGGATCTGAGTTTCAAAATTTGCCAACATATAGTAGATTTATTAGGCTAAAACCGAGGGTTTTATGGTATTTAGCATTACTTTTGCAATGGCTATGTGAGCAGTCGAAAATGACAGGGATTTCGTACATAGATGCAACATCTATCGCTGTTTGCCATCCAAAAAGAATCTCAAGAAACAAAGTTTTCAAAGGATTGGCAAAGCTTGGAAAGACTACATATGGCTGGTTTTTTGGTTTTAAATTGCATATGGTAATTAATGAAAAAGGTGAAATTCAAGGAGTTACACTTACTAAAGGTAACGTTGACGACAGAAAACCAGTACCAAAATTAACTGAAAAACTGACTGGTCTTTTGTTTGGTGATAAGGGCTATATAAAGAAAGAGCTCTTTGCAAAACTCTTCGATAGAGGACTAAAACTCGTTACCAAAGTAAAAAAAGGTATGAAAAACACATTAATGCTACTTGAAGAAAAGATTTTTTTAAGAAAAAGGTCGATTATTGAAACAGTTTTTGGCTACCTAAAAGACAGACTTGAGCTTGAGCATTCAAGGCACAGGTCTCCAATAAATTTCTTGGTGCACGTCTTTTCCACATTAGTTTCATATTCCATGAAGCCTAAAAAGCCCTGTATTTCTAGATTTTACTATATTGATTAATCCGCAACTGGGGTTTTGAAGTAAATGTAGATGATCCGAAAATCTACCAAATGCTCAAGGAGAAGAAAGAAAAAAACTGGCTTGCTGCGATAATTAAGTTTTTGCGTGATAAGCTTAAGGAGTTAATCAAGAAGATTTTTGCACGCGATTTAAGTTTCGATCAGAGGTTGGACAAAGAGATAAAAGAATTGCAGGAAAAATTAAACAGTGGTGAGTTATCAGAAGAGGAGTTTGCAAGGGTGCTTGAAAGGCTCGAGGCTCTACAAAATCTTAAACTCAGGATACAGATGGCCGTTACCGGATGGATTATTACAATGTTCGCAGAGATGTTTGGAGTTGAGCTAGCAGCTATAATAGAGGCGTCTAAAGAAGAAACAAATAAAGCAGAAGATAAAAAAGCAGAAAAAACATCATTAAAGGAAGAAAATAAAGAAGTTTGCGAAAACGTAGAAATAAAAGTGGATGCAAGAGAAAAGCCCGCTGTGCCAGTTTCCCTTTTTGAAGTTTCACCCGGATTTGTAAGACCGGTTGTTCTGAACAAACCAGAACTTGATCTTTTACCGGAACCTCTAAAAATTCCGATGGACCTTTCACATAAACAAGCTATAAATAATGAGGATAGTAAGGTACAAAAACCAAAAGTGGAAGAAAGGAAGCCGGAGGGACCGAAAGTGGCTGTGTGTCCACCTGCTCCAAAGACTGCAACGGGGACGAAGCAGGAACAAATAAAGCATAGTTATGGATGCGATAGTGATTGGAGAAAAATGACAGGGCAAGGTAATAATAATACCCATCAAGCTTCGAATCAATCTGCTAAGAGTCCTGTTCCTAACCCAGGGCAACCTAACGGAAGTGCTCCAGGAAAATCTGTTCAGGAATCTGCTTCTGACAAAAGAGCTCCAAATGAAAGTTCTGTTGCTAATTGTGGATTTGATTTTAACATAGGTACTTGGAATGGTGCTGAACATGAAGGTTCTGTGGGTGATGTTCAACCACCAAAAGAATTGACTAATGATGTAAAAGTTGAGAAATGTGTAGAAGGTCAGTCAGTAGGAAAGGCGCCATAATGAAGATAGTTAGATCCCAGTACTGGGATGACACCCATAACCTTGTCATTAAAGTAGCTGACACTGGAATCCAGGGGCATATAGATAGGTGTCGACAGTTCGTCATTCCGCTACGTGTTAGCGGAATCTATACCGCGAATGAATCGCGGTATGACGTAGGGAACTTAGGGTTGCCAATGACTTGTCATTCCAGCACGTGACGCTGGAATCTTGAAATTTGTGTTTTATGAAAAAGAGTGAATAAAATTTTTTGAAAAAAAATATAAAAAAGTGCTTGCACTTAATTTTGTTTTTAGTATATTAGTTACATAATATTTTTACTTAGGGGTTAATATGCATAGTGGTAATGATAAAAAAGGTTTTGATGCTGAAAAGTGGAAACGTGAGAATACAGCACCAGGTGGTGGTATAGTGCAGGGAGCAAAAGGAATGAGGTATGATGATCATAGTGATAAAGCCAAGGAGCTACTAGAAAGGAGGCGTCAGTCTGAGCAAAAAAATAATCCTGGTAGTTCTATGAAACGTTAAGTAAAAGGTAGTTGTTGTAATTTAAAAATGGGGAGGTTGGTATGTATGGTAGAGAAATAGTGAGAGCGTTGGTTAGTGCTTTTAATGTACATAATTATGCTCGTAATACAGTTAAAACTAATTTTACGCTGCAAAGCAGGGGCGGGGAGGACTGTATTGTAGTTTCATTTGATAAAGGTATGAATAGGTATCAGTGTAGCAGGTATCTGGACAGTATAAAGAGGAAGATAATACGTGAATTCTATGGCATTGAAGAAAGTAATGATAAAGAAATATTGGATACAGCCAAGAAAGATTTTGATGTTACGTCTTTTCCATTTAACTATATCTATAAAGGGGACTGGTCCGTAGATAAGCAAGGTAGAATTGAGTTTGTAGTACCTGTAGATCAAGGTGTAATTTTTAATTTGAAGTCTCATTTGGCTGCTTCACTTGCAAAGGGTGTTCTAGAAGATATGCGAGTTAGTAGCACAGCCGTACCATTCAACAAGAAAAAGTATTTATGGTGTGGTGAATTTGATAATGGAAGATTAAGTCAGCAATTTGAGCGTGAATTTTTATCAAGGATGGAGAATAGATATGGGTATAGGAATGGTTTTAAGAACCCTCTGAAGGTTAAAGGCAATAGTGTATATATCAGGGACGTTTTTGATGACGCTCGTTTTATTGATAGTGTAGCACGGTATATTACATGGCTTAAAGGTATGGGTCTCCAGGCTGATAGCAAAGTTCGTGGTGATGTAAAAGCATTTAAAGAGTTGATAATGGAATTTATTGATCAACCAACGGAAATAATAATAGCTGGCTTTGTATGTGCTTCTCCTCTAGGTAGAGAAGAGGCCTCAGTTCTTATACCTCTTGTATTGAATGGCGGAAGAAAGCGGATATTGACAAATGAAGAAGCTCTTAAACTAAATCATGCATTTAATGGTGCTGTATTTAATGATCTTTATGGTGGAACCCAGGGGGAATTAGCAATAAATGGAGGTAATGGACTGTATAGCATAGACTTTTCCAATCCAGAAATTTCTCACTGTGTGATAACTAAAATAATAGAAAGCTCCGTAATCAATGCAAAACATGAACTGTCCATTGACCCTGAGCTTCGTTTTCGAGCATCGACGCCAGTGCACAATGGTCCAAATTCTGACTTAACTGGAACATCGATACAGGGATTTCCCACGCGGAGTCAGGGTGACGCATTAAAGGAGTCTGCCAGGCAAGGATCAGAAAAAGAAGAGGGAAGTGGGCCGCGGGTGCTGCACAATTCTGTAAGTTTAGCTGTAGCTGGTCCATCATCGGCTCCAAGTGCAGGACCCTCATTATGTCCACAGAGTGGACCTTTATCATCGAGAGGTACTCAGGCAGGTAGTGAGAAAGAAGAAAAGTTGATTGAAGCATTGCTTGATATGTTTAACTTCAATAATTATATAGACGAGATTCATACCAATTTTACTTTAGAAAATGGGAAGATTGTAGGTTTTCTTAATGTTGATAAAGGAGAATATTTACAGAAGGTAAGAAATGATATAATAAAAAAGCATTGTGGCACTGAGGAAGAAGCAAGAAAAGTCTATGATTTCGGTCAGCTTCCATTCGTCTTTCCTCCTGATTCTAATTATGAGGAAGACGAAGGAGTAACAGATATTGCATATAATGTACGTGGTGCCGTATTTAACTTAAAAATCCATCTTATTCAGGAATTTAAGAGAGGTGTAGAAGACGAAGTGATTAAAAAGCTAGAAAAAGAAATGAAAATGAAAAAGGAAGAAGTTCGTAAATGTATAAGAAAATCTGTTCATCTAGAAAAAGTAAGCAATCCGACTTCTTACCTATGTGATATATCTTTTAGTAACGAATATTTTCAAAATCAATCAGAGTTATCTGAGGAACTTGGGATTGATGTTGAAACGTTATTTAAGGAATTTAAGAATATTTATGTTGAAGAGTTTAAATCAAGGTTGAAGAAGTGTAATTTGGATGTTAGTTTAGTTAGTCATGATGGTAATATGTTGCATATAAAAAATGCTATCGACATTGAGTTCGTCAAAAAAGTAAAGAAATGTGCACGTAAAGAAGTGCCTGTTAATCAATTTCCTCGCAAAGAGGTAATAATGGAAGTTCCAATTGTATTGCAAGATGGATTCTATATACTTGACACGAGTGAGATCCCTTCTGAAACACGGCCACCGCTTAGACAGCGAGCACGTCCTATTGAAGGTACATCAAAAGCTGGAAAGGGGGAGCCTAAAGGTAATCAAGACAGCGGTTACTCTTCCGGGTTCATAACTGATGCTGAAAACGCAAGCTCTACTGAGGCAACAACAAGTAGTGGTTATGAGTCTATGGATTGTGATAATACTGGAGGAGGATCGCCAAAACGTGCTCTAGAATTGAGTATGGGAATGGAAGAATTGGCAATATCCACAGACCTGGATGCCACTAAGGTCAAGCAGCACTCTCCCATAAAAAAATTTAGAAGCAATTGATCTAATCCACTACTCTTAGCCACCTAAGCGTTTTATTAGGGTTGGGGCCAAAGTCTCTAACCCTAAAGGCGCTGGTGTTAATTTTTCTCATCCATTGTAAATATTGTACCGTACTAAATATTTAAAAAGTATTAATATAAAGATATCAATAAAATTATTTACATTTTTATACTATGCCTATAGCATCATATATTACTTAACCTTTCAATAATTTTTTTATTCTTGCTGCTTCTTCAAACTCTAAATTTTCAGCATGCGCTAACATTTGCTTTCTCAAGTCATCCTTATTAGTATTTACTTTTGGTTCTGCTATTGCCCTCTCCTGTAAGGTGTTTGATATAGGTTTTATTATAGTCTTTGGTATAATGTTATGTAACGTATTATATTCCTCCTGTTTTTTTCTTCTTCTTTCGGTCTCTCTTAATGCACGATCTAAAGAACCAGTGATTTTATCTGCATATAAAATTACTCTACCTTCAGCATTACGTGCAGCACGACCGATCGTTTGAATGAGCGATGTTTCTGATCGCAAAAATCCTTCTTTATCAGCATCTAAAATTGCAACCAAACCACACTCTGGAATGTCAAGACCTTCCCTAAGCAAGTTAACACCTACTAAAACGTCAATTTCTTTAGATCTTAATTTACATATAATCTCTATTCTTTCCAGCGCACCAATATCAGAATGCAAATAACTCACTCTCATATTCAATTCACTCATATATTCAGCTAAATTTTCAGCCATTTTTTTTGTCAGTGTAGTGATTAAAACACAAAATCCCTTTCCTATTGTCACTTGTGCCTCATGAATTACATCATCAATTTGACTCTCTATTGGTTTCACAATGCAGATTGGGTCTGTAAGCCCTGTTGGACGAATAACTTGCTCTATAAATACATTATTGGTTTTTTCTAACTCATACTTTCTAGGAGTAGCTGAAATGTAAATAGTCTGCGGCCTAACTTTCTCCCATTCTTCAAATTTTAATGGACGATTATCAAAAGCGGAAGGGAGCCTGAAGCCATAGTCAATCAACTTTTCTTTACGCACCTGATTACCACTGTACATCGCACCAACCTGAGGAACGGTGACATGACTTTCATCAACAAATAAAATTACATCTTTGGGTAAATATTCAAACAAAGTAGGCGGTGGATCCCCTGCTTCCATTCCATAGAGATAACGCGAATAATTTTCAATACCTTTACATATTCCTGTTGTCCTCATCATTTCGATATCAAAATTAGTGCGTTGCTCGAGGCGCTTTGCTTCAACAATCTTGTTCTGTGAGTAGTAATAATCCAAGCGTTCATTTAGCTCTTTTTTGACTAGTTTAATTGCCTGCAACAGAGTCTCACGCGTGGTTATGTGATAGCTGTTTGGAAAAATGGTGATTTTATCTATGCGTTTGGTAACATTGCCAGTTATTGCATCAATCTCAGAAATTTCTTCTATTTCATCGCCAAGCAGCGATAAACGCCAAGCTTTGTCTTCATAATAGGCAGGAAATATATCGATAATATCGCCACGCACTCTGAAATATCCTCTCTCAAATCTGACATCAGAGCGCTTGTATTGGAGATCAGTTAAGCTGCTCAAGAAATCATTAATACGAATTTTATCTCTAACACTTAAGGGTATGGTCATGCTTAGGTAGCTTTCAGGCGAGCCAAGACCGTATATACAGGAAACACTAGCAACTACGATCGTATCCCTGCGCTCCAAAAGCGAGCAGACGGCAGAATAACGCAGCATGTCAATTCTTTCATTGATTGCAGAGTCTTTTTCGATATAAGTATCAGTTTGTGGTAAATAAGCTTCAGGCTGATAATAATCATAATAAGAAATGAAGTACTCGACGGCATTATGGGGAAAAAACCCTTTCATTTCCTCATAAAGCTGTGCTGCTAAAGTTTTATTGTGTGCCATAATTAATGCAGGCCTATTTGTTCTTGCAATAACATTTGCCATAGTAAAAGTTTTCCCAGAACCAGTAACCCCAAGTAAAACCTGATCTCTTTTACTGCTATTTAGCCCTGCAATTAAGCTATCGATTGCCTGTGGTTGATCTCCAGCTGGTTGAAAATGTGTAGTGATTTGAAATTCCATGAGTTCTACCTATTATATTTTCATAATGTGTTTATTATTGTATAATACACTTACTAGTGTAAATAAGGTATGAAAGTGAATGTAAATAGATGTAAGAAATTCTATTTTTTCCTTTTATAGAGCTTGCTCCAAATTCTATTGTTAGTTAATACAAAAAACACTGTTAAAATTATAAAATACGCCACTACTTTAAGTCCAAGTTTATGCCTACGCTCTAATTCTGGCTCTGCTGCCCATTGTAGAAAATTTATCACATCATACGCCATATTTTCAACTGTGGCTTGTCTTGCACCATCATATTCCACCATTCCTTCAGAAAGTGGTGGCGCCATAGCTAATCTGCCTGTTGGAAAATACGAATTAAAATATAAATCATTTTCATCGTGCTCGCCGTTTTGATAGCCTGTCAGCAGTGAATAGACATAATTTGCACCATCATGCCTTGCTTTAATAATTAACGATAAGTCTGGTGGAGCAGCACCATTATTGCTTGCTGCAGCTGCTTCTTTTGTATCAAAAGGTGCAATAAAATAATCCGAAGGTATTCCAGGTCTGTCAAACATTTCACCCAAATCGTTTGGGCCATCTTTAACTTGATAAGAAGCTGCAATTTGTTTTACATCCTCTTCAGAAAAACCAACATCTTGCAAATTACGAAACGCTATTCTATTCATTGAATGGCAAGCAGCACAGACTTCTTTATACACTTTATAGCCACGTTGAATTGACTCTCTATCGAAAGATCCGGTAATTCCATCAAATTTCCAGTCTATTTTTTTATTTGGTGATGGCTTGAATTCTTCTGCACACACAAAATTAGCAAGAAGTAATATACAAAATATAGCTAATATATTTCTAACCAGCATTATTCTATCTCCGGCACAGAATCACTTAAGGTTTTTGGTGGTTCTTTTGGCTTTTCATACTTACTAAGCAGTGGTAAAACTATCACAAAGTATGCAAAGTAATAAAGAGTAGATAGCCTACTCATAGTAATGTAAGGTTCTTTCACCTCTTGTCCACCAAGCCAGGCAAGAAGTGCAAAATTTATTGCAAAAACCCAAAAAAATTTCTTGAATACCGGGCGATAAGCACCACTTTTAACTTTTGATCTATCAAGCCAAGGTAACAGAAACCACACTAAAATAGACGCAAACATGGTAAGCACACCAATCAGTTTATCCGGAATTGAACGTAGCATTGCATAAAAAGGTAAAAAATACCACTCTGGCACTATGTGTACCGGAGTTACCATAGAGTCAGCTTCTATATAATTGTCTGGATGCCCAAGATAATTGGGAGCATAGAAAACAAATGCGAACAAAACTACAAAAAACAGACCAAAAGTTATGCAATCCTTGACTATATAATAAGGATAGAGAGGGATGGTATCCTTATCTGATTTTACCTCCACTCCACTTGGGTTACCAGAGCCAAACCTATGCAGAGCTATCACATGAAGCATAGCTAAAGCAATAATAACAAAAGGCAGAAGATAATGCAGAGCGAAAAAACGGTTAAGTGTTGGGTTATCCACTGAAAAACCACCCCATAACCATATAACTATTTTATTGCCAACTAAAGGTATAGCAGAAAATAAGTTGGTTATAACTGTTGCACCCCAGAAACTCATTTGTCCCCAAGGAAGAACATATCCCATAAAGGCAGTTGCCATCATTGCAAAAAATATAAATATACCAACAAACCACACCATCTCTCGTGGCCTCTTGTAAGATCCGTAATATAACCCACGCATTATATGAACATAGACTACCATAAAGAAGAGCGATGCCCCGACAGCATGAGTGTAGCGTATTAACCACCCGTAATTCACATCTCGCATTATGCGCTCTACACTATTAAACGCATAATCAACATGCGGAGTGTAGTGCATAGCAAGAAATATACCTGTTATTATTTGTAAAATCAGCGCTATACCAGCCAAAGAGCCAAAGTTCCAAGCATAATTTAAGTTTTTTGGCACTTGGTAAGAAGCAGTGTGTCTTAGAAAAGAAAATATAGGCAGTCTATATTCTATCCATCCTAATATGCCTCTTTCTTCTTCTATCGTTGTTTTTTTTTTAGTATCATCTTGCATAACTTAAAGCTTTCTCTACCTTTAACTCGTTTTATTGTAGCAACTTATCCTTTACACACAAATAAAAAGTTTAAAGCGATATTAATTACTACCTCTTCAGCAACCTATCACGTGCCGCATTTAATTTTTGTGCAAAATATTCCGAGCCTCCCTTATCTGGGTGAACTAATTTCATTAAATTTTGATATGCTTTATTAATTTCATTTTGACTTGCCTCAGGATTCAGCCCTAATATCTTTAATGCTTCATCTTTGGACATGTTATCACCAGTGTAATTTTCAGTACAACTTCTACTGCTATTAAATTCGTTCAAAAACTTACTCAATATAGAGTTCATCATGAAACTTATGTTATTTTTTTTTGTCAGGAAAAGAAAAAATACAACAACGCTAGGCAAGACAAATGTAACTACTATGAATATCAAAAAAAGGAAAAAGATGAATGACATGTATATTTTTTTATCATTTTATGATTAAATAGTAACAATTATAATCGTCATGGTAAATAACATGTTCATCCAGATTGAAGAAACACCAAACCCAAATACGCTAAAATTCCTTCCTGGATTTGAAATTTTAAACGAAGGAGAAACGGCTGATTTTTCAAATGCAAATGAGATAAAAAATTCTAAACTAGCAGCAAATCTTTTTCAAATAGAACATGTGGTAAGAGTGTTTTTTGGCCATGATTTTATTTCAGTAACAAAATCGAATGGAATGAATTGGGATATAGTAAAGGTGGAAATTTTAACCACAATTATGGATCACTTTACTTCAGGTGGAAAAGCGCTAGATAAAGAAGGAGTGAATGATAATAATATATCAGATGAGGAATTTTTCGATGAAAATGATATAGAAATTGTAAATAGAATAAAAGAATTGATGGAAAGTTATATCAAACCTGCAGTTGCTCAAGACGGTGGTGATATCAAATTCCGTGGCTATAAAGACGGGATAGTTTATGTTGAGCTGCAAGGAGCTTGCTCTGGATGCCCAAGTGCTGCAATTACTTTAAAGCAAGGAGTGCAGAATATGCTGAGCTACCACATACCAGAGGTTGCAGGTATAGAGACCACACTATGACTAATCAAACGGTTAGAGGAACAAAAGATCTCCTGTTTGATGAATGGTATAAGTTTAAATACATCCAGCAAACAGCAAATAGAATCTCAAATTTATACGGCTTTTTGCCCGCCCAAACTCCAATATTTGAGTACACGGAGGTTTTTACAAAAACCTTGGGTGATAGCTCAGACATCATCACTAAAGAGATGTACACCTTTAATGATAAAGGGGGAAAGAGCATAACTTTACGTCCTGAGTTCACTGCAGCGATTGTTAGACTATTAATCGAAAAAAAATTACAAACACCGATAAAATTATTCTCAACAGGACCTGCATTTCGCTATGAAAGACCACAAAAGGGAAGACAGAGGCAATTTCATCATATAAATTTTGAGGTTTTTGGTGTAGAAGATTCAAAAGCCGATGTTGAATTGATATCACTCGCTCAGCACTTACTAACTGAATTTGGCATCAATAAAAATGTAAAGCTGGAAATCAACTCTCTGGGTGATAGTGAAACAATAACTAAGTATAGAGAAGCTTTGATCTTATACTTTACAAAGTATCAAAACGATCTATCAGAAGATAGCAAAAATAGGTTGATCAAAAATCCACTCAGAATACTAGATTCTAAAGATGAAACAGATAGATCAATAATTTCTGGTGCGCCTAAAATCAGTGATCACTATACAAAAGAATCTTCATATTTCTTTGACCAGGTGTTAAATGGACTGCAAGCTCTTGGCATACCTTACACTGTAAATAGCAAATTAGTTCGAGGTCTAGACTATTATTGTCACACAGTATTTGAATTTGTCACAGAAGATTTAGGTGCACAAGGGGCAGTTTTTGCAGGAGGAAGATATGATAATCTAGTATCTTCAGTAGGTGGAAAACACACTCCAGCAATAGGATTTGCAGGAGGTATTGAACGCATAATGGAGTTAATCAATTATTCTCCGAAAGAAGAGAGACCCATTTACCTCATTCCAATTGGCAGAGAGGCTGAAGAATATGCCATAACACTTGCGAATGAATTGCGTAGAAATGGTTTATATGTAGTCTACGAATATAGCGGAGCACTTAGAAACCGAATGAAAAAAGCAAATCAAGCAAATGCTAAAGCTGCTTTAATTTTTGGCGATGAAGAATTGAGTAGTAAAACTTTAAAGATTAAAAACATGGATACAGGTGAAGAAAAAATAATTGCTCGCGATAACACAATAGAAAACATCTAATTAGGAGCAATGCAAATGTTTTTCTCAGTCAGCTATAGAAGAAAATTCGTCTGCACAAGAATTTTTCATAGCGTTCAATGTATCATAATCTGTAAAATCTAATTTTACTGGTGTAATAGTAATAAACCCTTCTTTTATTTTATCTACACTACCACTGCCTGAGTGCTCTCGAGACCAATTTAAGCTAAAAGAGCCATTCGAATTTTCAGTAAAAGTTAAATCCCCATCAATGTTATATTCACCTTGTTCAGCAAATTCTACTCCTTTCACTTTTTCCGTAGCAGGAAAATTCACACTCATCACTATGTTTTTAGGCCAACCAACCTTAACTAGCTTGGCAATAACCTTTGGTGCAAAAACCTTTGTATTGTGCCAGTCTATTTTATCATGATAAACTTGGCTCAGCGCAATAGAAGGTATAGACCTTGCAGCACCTTCCATTGCAGCACCTATTGTTCCTGAATAACAAATATCGTCCCCGACATTTGATCCAATATTTACTCCGGACAATATTAAGTCTGGTTTTTTATTCATAACTTTATTTAGCGCAATAATGACACAATCTGCAGGAGTACCAGACACACTAAATTCCCTTTCACTATGTTGTTTTATTCCAATAGATTGTTTCACTTGATAATCAAGAGATCTTGCAGCTCCGCTTCTATCAGTATCTGGTGCTACTATCCATATTTCTGACGCAAAATTCCGTGCAATCTCTTTGAGTAATTTTATTCCTTCACTTCCAAAGCCATCATCGTTTGTTATCAATATTATCATATACAATACTCAGCTATACAGTTCCAAATTATGTAAACCACTGGCTGTAAATAAACTCATGAGGCTTTAAGTTTCTTTGCATAACTGTGGACTGTAACAAAGAACCTGCTGTAAATCAATAGATTTCTTGCACAGGCCACAACTGTCATTCAGTAGAAACAAAAAACTTACTTGACATCCTTCGCCAGCCCCCTTATCATGACAGTGAAGCTATTTCATTTAACTTCGCAATCTGTGCAGATTAAAACGACAAGAAAACTTGTATTTGGCGTACTATGCTTAATTTTTTGCACTATGTGTACCTTATGTCTTTATCAAATTTCTAGGTTTTTACCTATATAAGCTGAAACGCGCTTACAAAGCGTTCAAGACATCACCCAACGTCAAATTTTAAAATAGAGAGTGAATAACTAGCTACTGCGGGTTTTCTATGCCTTTTTTTTCTGCCTGGTAAATTTCTTAAATATTAAAGCTAAGGTTAGTTGCATTTAAAAGCAGCTAAATTGCAGCGTTTAAGACTTAAAAAACGCCAATACTGAAAATAGACAATGACCAGGGCTTCTTTTGCCTTTTTTTTCGTTTGGTAAATTTCTTAAACATTTATAGCTAAACGACAACCGTCATCCCGCTGCTTGTTAGCGGCTAAGAGATACCGCGAATGAATCGCGGTATGACGGTTAAGCAATTCGTCATCCTGCTACGTGCTAGCGGGATCTAGAGATACCGCGAATGAATCGCGGTATGACGGTGTAGATGATGGTTAAGTAATTCGTCATCCCGCTACGTGTTAGCGGGATCTCTTGTTAGCGGATGAGATACCGCGAATGAATCGCGGTATGACGGTCTGCGGCGGTATGACGGTTCGTGGCGGTATAGCAATTCGTCATCCTGCTACGTGTTAGCAGGATCTATGCTGGGAGATACCGCGAATGAATCGCGGTATGACTGTTAAGTAGGGTGTCATCCAAGTAGCTGACACTGGGATCTATTTTGCATGTAACTCCAATTGTGTTTTGGCATAAAACGCGACGCGTATTAGACTTATTTGCAAGCAAAGCTTGCTAGATCCCAGTGGAGTGTGTTGTTTAGTTGCTGCTTTAATCATATATTGCTGTAACAGACCTTCAAATTCACTTGAATGTTGAACCTGTAGCTAACGGAGAGCTAACAGTAAGTTGAAGAATAAATATTGTAGTTTACCATTTAATAATTTGTTATAATTGTATTAATTATTAGCGAATAAAAACTTGGTAAACTACGAAGAAATATTCTTAAATAAAATCAAAGATATAAAAGAGGAAGGGCGCTACCGCGAATTTACGCACTTTGCGTCATTGCCAGGTAGGTTTCCCCACATTATGGACTATGAAAGAAATAGGGAAGTAATAGTCTGGTGCAGTAATAACTATTTGGGAATGTCACAAAATGAGAGTGTAATTGCCGCTATTCAAAATTCATCTGTTGGCGCTGGAGGAACGAGAAATATATCTGGTACAACAAAAGAGGTTGTCGAACTTGAGAAATCTTTAGCTGATCTGCATAAAAAAGAGGCTGCTTTAACTTTTGCTTGTGGCTATCTCGCTAACCAGACAACACTTAGCACTTTATCGTCTGTTATTCCGGGCGTGGTAATTTTTTCAGATGAGAAAAATCATTCTTCAATGATAGAAGGTATAAAGTCAGGGAAAAGACCGAAACACATATTTAGGCATAATGATGTTGATCACTTAGAGCAGTTGTTAAAGTCCGTAGATACAAAAACACCAAAGATAATAGCACTTGAATCCGTATATTCAATGGATGGCGATATAGCGCCGCTTGAAGCGATATGCGATCTTGCAGATCAACATAATGCAATCACCTATTTGGACGAGGTGCATGCAGTTGGCATGTATGGACCGCGCGGTGGCGGAATTGCAGAAAGAGAAGGTCTGATGGATAGAATAACCGTTATTCAAGGTACACTATCGAAGGCTTTTGGAGTGATGGGTGGGTATATCGCGTCTTCAAAGAGCTTGGTAGATGTAATAAGAAGTTCCGCTCCAGGATTTATTTTCACTACTGCTATGTCGCCTGTTTTAGCAGCAGCAGCAAAGGCAAGCGTTGAACACCTAAAATCAAGCAACATTGAAAGGGAAAAGCAAAAGCAAGTCGTTGAAAAAGTAAAAAACTCACTGAGAAAAGCAGGAATAAACTTCATTCAAACAGAAACTCATATAATTCCAATAATAATTGGCAACCCAGAGTTATCCAAAAAAGCATCAAAATTATTATTTGATGAGTATGGAATATACGTTCAACATATAAATTACCCGACAGTTCCCAAGGGAACTGAGCGTTTCCGTATTACTCCTACACCTTATCATACAGATGAAATGATAGAGCATTTGACAGAATCTCTTGTAAAGGTTTTTGAGAAGATCAATATCTCCTTGAATGTATTTGACCACTATATGTAACTGAGGGACCATGGACTATACTTCCGGGACTTTCCTCCATAGCATCATTCAAATTATTTTCTAAGCTTTCTATAGGGTCCCCACAATATTCTAATATAGGAGGCTGTTCGTCATCAGTATCAATCATTTCAAAATCTAAATCCAGTAACTCCTCTTCATCATCACTAGTGTCACCTACCATTTTGCTTTGAAGTTCAGAACCTAAGGTTAGAGACTGTTTTTCATGGTTAATATCCATTTCTTTCCGGTCTAAATCTCGTATTTTTCCTTTAGCTTCTTCAATCAATTCAATAATTTTTTCTATATTCTTATACTTTTGTAAGGAACCTCTTACCTTGCGTGCAAGTTCGAGAATGTCACTTCCTTCTTCAACAAAATATGCATATCCATTATTATCATTATATGCAAAGCAATTTTCTTTAAGTTTCTCATTCACCAAGCTCGGTTCATCTTCTAATATAAATTTTACCACATCTAAATTTGCATTTTCAATAGCCTCAACTAAGTACTGAAACTTTTGTTCTTTGTTGAATTTTCCAAGCTTTGCCAAGGCTTTTACTACCTCCATGCAGTTACTATTGTCAATCACACTCATCACATTAATTCTGTCTATATTTTCAATACGAGAAATTAAGAATTTTATTATCTCAGACTTTTGAACATCATCATCATCCACGAATCTAGTTAACAAATCCTGTATATAATCATTATCCCATTCATTTTTCATACTATTTAAAATTAAATTTACTAATACCACATTTTTTTCTTGAACAGCATACCTTGGAAATAATTCACCATTATTTATTATCTCTTTTTCTTCCTTAATTACTCGAGTTTGTTCCTTTTCTTTTTTTACAAGACTTTCAAATAATTGTTCTATTCTTTTGTGTAAGCTATCATAACCACTAGCATGCATACAGATAAGTACAGCAGACATTGTTTTATAATCTTTATTACTTATATTATATTGTTGACCACTACGTGTATTATATTTTTTGTCCAAAATGCTAAACGCATCCTCTAAGGTCTTTTCTTCTTTCCGTTTGCTTTTTAAATCTATACGTAGTACCTCCTGAACCAGCCTATGAATGTTTGATAAATCAGATTTGCTTCCTTGATTAATCATTGAATAGTTTCTAAGTAGATTTATAGGACCTGCTACTTTATTTTCTTCTACTAACCTTGAGAACATTGAATTCTGAATATTATCAGGTACAAGATAAGCCATAACGCTTAGAATTCTTATAGCTTCTTTACCATATTTCGTATCACTTGCTATTTTATCAAGCGTAACTTTCCATGTTGTCATGACCGTTTTCATATATGGATCATTATTGTTTTTATGAAGGTCATAACTTAATAATCTTTCTGCTTCTTTATAAGATTTATCATACTTCTCCAAATAATCTTTAATTCCAAAACTTGAATCCAAAATCCTTTGCTGCTTAATATAAGCAACTGCTTGTTGTAATGCCAGTGGAAGGCCTTGAAGTTTTTCTGCTAACTCTTCTATCCCTTTGCCATACAAATTGTTGTTTTCTTCTATTTTTAACTCTTGCTTTATAAATCTGCTGGACTCTTCATTAGTAAATACACCAAGCTCTACTGGATGCACTCCTGTATTCTTCCACTTATTGTACCTAGAAGTTATCAAAACATGAATTTTGCTAAGATCTTGATGAGGTAAAAATCCTTTAACTGAATCATAGTCATCAACATTGTCAAAAACAATTAAAGTTTTTTGATTATCAAGGCTATTTATTTTTTCATATACATCATTAACATTTTTTTCCTCCCCTTCTTTAACTCCTATTTTCTTAGCTAATTTTTCAAATGAATCTTGTATACAATAGTTCTCAGCATCAATCCAAAAAAATGTTCTTATATTTCTCTTTATTCCTTTCTACAGATTTAGCAGCTAGCTGTGTTTTGCCTATCCCTCCTAATCCAGTGATAGATACTTGTGACGTCAAAACTTGTATGGAACAGTTTTTTTTTAAGTTTGCCTCTGACCCTTGCATTTCCTTCTCTCTTCCTGTAAAATTGTCAACTGTTTGAGGAGGTATGATATTAAATTTTTCTTCTAACCTTTGCAACTTCTCTTCTCTTCCTACAAAATTATCTACTACACGTGGCCGTTTATTAATTATTTCATTCTTATCATAAACACACTGAAAACCATCTGGCCCTTCTTTTTCGCCAAACTCTATTTCTTCAGCACTATCACTTTCAGCTTTCCTTTTAGTCTTATTTCGCATAGAACAACCTGCAGTTCTGAAAGCTGCAACTAATGGAGGTTTTATGAATTTAGCTACTGGAATAATGGATACTGCAGCATTAGCCAAAAATCCGCCTACTTCGTTAATACTCGAATTAATAAAAGCTTCTCGAACTTCCTCTAATATTCCCTGTTCATTTTTCTTGTTTATTGGCATACCCCCCCTTAAACACAATTACACATATATTATAAAGCTGTTGCATCTGACCTGCACTCAGAGCCACACTCTCTACCTATTAAATAAGTTTTTTTATTCTACTATAAACATATTATCATGTCAACACTGGTATGATCGTTTTTATGTGATTTTTATAACTGGATGTCAGTGCCAAATGACACCGTTTATTATTTCTGAATGAATCTTATTGTATATCTCCAGCAATGATTAGCCCCTTATCCTCCATTAGCCTGCCACCGCTTTCTTGCAGAAAAAGTCTACCGAGCAAGGCTTTATATTTGTTAACTCCAGAGTAAACTATTCCTCTGTGCCTTCCTGCTGCAAGGTATGCAAAGCCTAAAATTGTTGAACCGATGGAGCGTACACTACTATTGCCAGGCAGCAATTTATTTAACAAATTACCACTTACATCTATTAGACCCCCTTCACGGCTTTTCACTCGCATTTTTATATGACGAGATCTAAAATCCTCAAGAAAAGCACCTTTCTTTTCTTCTGCCCAAAAAGTTTCTCTAAGAGCCGGAGCATCAATTACAGCTGCTATAACTTTATTTTTATGAATGAGACAAACTGATACTGCAAAATAAACCATACAACTAGAAAAGTTCTCCCTGCCCTCTATAGGCATAATAAACCAGGTATAAGTGTCATCTTTTGCTTCTTGATCAGTATCATCTTCAAAAATAAAATCATAGTCTCGTTTGTAGTCGTGCAAGCAATCATATATGGTTTGCTTGGATTTTGAATAAGTTTTATTAATAAAGTCCGCTGATTTAACATTAGAAATTTGCAATTCATTAAAATCGCGCATAAGTTGCTTGGAGGCACTGCGTACAGAATCAAGCATCACATTAATTCGTGGTGATGAGATGGACATTCTTCCTTTTACTCTTTTACTCTTTCATAATAGCTGTCATCTGGAGTGTATACTACAATTTTATCCTCTTCTTTTATAAACTGAGGCACGTTAACGCGCATTCCGTTTTCCAAAATTGCAGGTTTGTAAGAAGAAGTAACTGTCTGCCCTTTGATAACAGACTCTGTTTCTCTCACAGCAAGTGTAACATAATCAGGCACATGCGCAGAAAGTATTTTATCTTGGTAAGTTACTACTTTAATTTTCATATTCTCTTGCAAATAAACCTTTTTTTCTCCTAATAAATCTAAATTTATAATAGTCTGCTCATAATTACTTGGATGCATAAGATTTACAATATTTCCTTCAGTAAAGAGATAAACATACTCCTCTTCATCTAAAATTGCCCTTCTGATTGTTGCATCAGAACGAAATCTTTCATAGTGTTTTGCTCCGGTCTTGATATTTTTCATCTCGGCTTGTATGTATGCACCACCTTTACCAGGTTGAGTATGCATAATACCTACAACCAAAAATAATCCTCCGTTATGTTCCAACACCTGACCTGGTCTGATATCGTTAGCTCTTTCTGCCATAATTACATTTTCAACTTGATCTTATAATTATAAATAGCTTTATATAAATATCAAAGTCTTTATTAGTCAATAAATTCTGGTATATTTAATACTATATACCTCCCCTTTATATTTATATGTGGAAATATCTCTTTAGTGAAAGATAGCATAATGCGTTTTTTTGTGCTGATAACTAAAATTTCTAATATATCCCCTGAGCCGAAATTATACACAGATTTTACATAGCCATATAGTTCATGACTTTCCAGCCTTACTTCCATATCCACAAGGTCACTTTGATAAAATTCATCCTCATCATTTAGCTCTGGTAACTTGCTTCTTTCTATATATAGCTTCTTATTTCTTAAAAGCTCTGCTTCATTACGGGAATTTACTCCGCTTATTGTAGCTATTACTAAATTATCACCTATGACGGATACTGAGTCTATTTTATAATTCTCATCACCACTTATTAGCTCACCATATAAGGATATATTTTCAGGTTTTTCGGTAAAAGTTTTTAATTTAACAGCTCCTTTAATTCCGTGAGGAGAGGTAATCATTCCGAGATATACTAAGTTGTTGCTCATATTAATCTAATCAGAAGATTTCTCAGATAAGTATTGTCTAAGAATCTCAATTCCTTCATCAATCTCATTTTCAGTGATAATGAGTGGAGGTAAAATTCTCACAACGTTATCTGATGTTACGCCAACAGTCAGCAAGCCGCGGTAACTTAATTCCTCTGCAAACTTTTGATTGTCTGCTTTCACCTTTATTCCAAGCATTAACCCTTTCCCTCTCACTTCTTCTATTATTGGAAATTTACTTGCTAAGTCTTCTAATTTATTTTTTAAATACTTACCTCTAATTTCAACATTTTTCAAAAAGCCAGGACTTAGCAATTCCTCAAGCACAATATTGCCTACTGAGGTTGCAAGCGGATTGCCACCAAAAGTGGAACCGTGCATACCGACCGCCATATACTTAGCAGCCCTTTCAGTTGCAAGACAAGCCCCTAGCGGAAACCCGCCACCTATTCCCTTTGCAAGAGCACATATATCAGGTTCCACTCCTATATGTTCGTATGCGAATAATTTTCCTGTCCTACCAGCACCACATTGCACGCAATCAAAAAATAACAATATGTCATTTTCATCACACAGCTTTCTTAGCTCTTTCATAAAGACTTCATTCATTACTTTGATACCACCTTGCCCTTGTATTGGTTCTATTAATATAACGCCTATACCACTTGAAATTGCTTTCTTTACACTCTCAATATTGGGCTCGATATTATCACACCAATCAATGTATGGATTTAGTAATTCAGAAAATTTCTGTTTATCGTTTGTAGCACAAGTTAGGAAGGTCCTTCCATGAAATGCACCATGGAATGTTAAAATTCTGTGACGGGTTTTATTGCCTTTTCCGTTTTGATAGATCCTAGCAATCTTAAGCCCACATTCTACTGCCTCTGATCCAGAATTTGAGAAAAATACAGTGTCAGCAAAACTGTTTTTTATTAATTTTTCTGCAAAATTATTGGCAGCAGGTATATTATAGGTATTTGTTATATGCCATAACCTTTCTCCTTGCGATTTAAGGGTATTAACTAATCGCGAGTTAGCATGACCTAAGCTACTAACAGCTATTCCAGAGTGAAAATCTATGTAGCGCTTACCGTCAATATCATACAAGTAAATACCTTTACCATAAGAAAAATTTATGTTAACAGGAGAATAAACTGGCAAAATAGGAGAAATTGTCATAAAATATTATATGCTAAATTTTATTATTAATAACATAAAAACCGTTGTTTCACAATAAGAAGGATATGTATAAGCTAATGTTTTCTGCACTGGGGAAAAACAAATACACAAAAGTTATTGCCTTATTCTCATCGATTTTTATGATTTTATTCAGTGTGATATATTGTAATTATTTACTAAGGAGTAATTTTCTTTCTTCTTACCGTGATTCAAGTGTAAACTTAAAAAGTGTACTGGAAAATGGCATAATAAAAAAATACCATTATTTACTAATAGAAAAGCATCACATTAAATACAACAGTTTCGATTATATAAACCAATTGGTAAAACTGCGTGCTGAATTATTACAATCAGTTAGCGAAGTAAAGGATTTCAGCTTAATACTGTATGATCAAAACGGCAGAATAATATTCAGTAATTTTAACACTCAAGATTATGATTATGAACAGTTACTTACAAACGATGAAATTGATGAACTATTAAGTAACCAAGAAATATTTTATACTATAGGAAATACATTAACTTCTATTTTCCCTGTATTTCATGAAAATAGCGCTAAACCATCATTTTTTTTGAAGATTCTTCGAAATTACAATAATTCTTATGTTATAGCATATGGCCTATTTTTAACATTTTTAGGCTTATTATTAGTAATTTTAATATTAATAATGTTCTATTTGCACTTTTCTAATACCCAAATGCTAGCCAAGCAACATAAAACTAACATTGAATTACAGCAGATAAAAGAGGCATTAGAGCAAGAAAATGCAAATAAGCTAAAATTTTTTGCAAGCGTTACACATGAATTACGCACACCTCTTAATGCTATTATTGGATTTGCGGAGTTGATCAAAAATGAAACTTTAGGTTCAATGGACAACTCTCAATACAAGGAGTATGCAGACGATATATATAATGCAGGGACGCATTTACTTGCTTTAATTAACGATGTGCTCGATTTTTCTAAAGCTGAATCAAGTAGTTTAACAGTAGAAAAAGTGAAGTTTAACCTGAACAAAATAATAGATTCATGCGTAAATATGCTATTACCTAAATTAAAAGAAGCCGGGATTAATTTAAAAAAAGAGATGACTAATAAACAATTATTAGTCATTGCAGATTCCAAGAGAATGAAACAAGTTATAATAAATTTATTATCAAACTCAATCAAATTTACCCCCAAAGATGGTTTAATAAGAATGGTGATAAAAGAAAATATAGAAAAAAACTTATTAACTATTGAGTTTCATGACAATGGAATAGGAATAATGCAGCAGGACATATATAAAGTTATGTCTGTTTTTGGCCAAGCAGATTCGGGGTATAGAAACGAAGGTACGGGCATCGGATTACCGCTAAGCAAGAAATTAGTAGAGTTAATGGGTGGAACTTTCGACATTAAAAGTGAAGCAAAACTTGGTACTACGATAACGTTAAGCTTCTTTTATGAAGAGCAAACATGTGAAGATTCGATTGATTTTTAATAGGACCTATTTGATATGGCCTTACTTTATCAAAAGTAGCAAGCCGAGAAGGTAAGCAGAAATTTATCAATAAGCCCTTTATCGAGAATCTTATCTGTGTTAGCTATATATAAAATTTGATACTCTGACTACAATATACTACTATAGATAGAAGTGTTATTAATGGAGTAAGGTATGGAGTTAGTAGTAGGAAATAATGCACCTGATTTTAGCTTGCCAACAGATTCTGGTGAAAATTTATCACTGAGTGAATTTTTTGATAAAAAAAATGTAGTTCTTTATTTTTATCCTAAAGACGATACTCCGGGTTGCAGGATGGAGGCAAAAGGCTTTAGAGATAAAATAGATGATTTTTCTTCCCTTGACACAGTGATAATTGGTGTATCAAAAGATAGTGTTAAGTGTCATGCTAACTTCAAAGCAAAATATTCTCTGCCATTTTCTTTGGTTTCTGATGAGAATGCTGAAATGTTGGAAAAATATGGTGTTTGGGTAGAGAAAAGTATGTTTGGCAAAAAGTATATGGGAATAGAACGCACTACTTTTTTAATAGATAAAAAAGGTAAAATAGTGAAGATCTGGAAAAATGTAAAAGTTAGTGGACATGTTGATGAGGTTCTGGAAGAAGTAAAAAGAATATAAAAAAGAAAAACTATTTAGGTTAATGGCTACCCATTGCTACATAAAAAAGCTGAAATTACATAATTTTCGTAACCATTCAAACTTTGAATTGGATTCAGATGATAGCTCAGTTGTGATAACTGGCAAAAATGGTATTGGTAAAACTAATATACTTGAAGCAATCTCGCTGCTTGCTAAAAGCAATGGAATGAAAAAAGCAAAAACCAGTGAGATACAAAATAGATTTAGTAATGAAGATTGGGCAGTGCACTATGATTTTTTCAATGGAATGGATTTTAATTCAATTGGTATCGCAAAGAGTTTTGATAAGAAATTAGTACAAATTGATGGAAAAACGCAATCAAGTTATTTACCTCTATATAGAATATCCAATGTAATATGGCTGATTCCACAAATGGACTATGTTCTTCTTAATTCTCCAAGTGATAGATTAAAATTTTTAGACCGTATAGTCTCACTATTTGAGGAAAATTACACTTGCTGCTACATGAAATATAGAAAAGCTAAATGTGAGCGAAGTAAACTATTAAGGGAGAACATCTTGGACGAAAATTGGCTCTCTAGTCTTGAAAACATAATGGCTGTTAATGCAGTTAGTATTTTACATATGCGATCATCTGTTTTAAAGATATTACAAGACACAATTGATAACCATTCCAGTGAGCTTTTTCCTAAGGCAAGTTTGAAATTCAGCAGCCAGCTAACTTTGAATGATACTGCAGAATATTTTCAGAATCGTCTAAAGGAAAACAGAGAAAAAGACTCATTAACTGGTAGAGTAACCTTTGGTGTACATAACGATAATTTTCGGGTTTTTTGCCAAAAAAGAAATGTACCAATAAATCTGTGCTCCACTGGAGAACAAAAGTTATTACTGCTTTCTATTATTTTATCCAGTGTAAAAGCAAGGTGTATTCATTACAATAAGGCACCACTTCTTCTACTTGATGATATAATGTCTCATCTGGATAAACATTACAGAAAGGCGTTAATAGAGGAAGTGCTAAGCATTCAATGTCAAACTTGGATAACTGATGTAAATCAAGCTAATTTCAATAGCTATCTTTATTCTTTCAAGTTCTTTGAATTATCAAATGAATAGCACCTCTTTTAAAGCACATACTATAATGCACCCCATAAATTAGACCAAAAAAAATTGGTTAATCCGAGTAAAAATGGTCTAGACAAATGGGTGCACTATATACTTTGGGACCATACACCTAGACTTTATACCTTTTATGCTCAAATTCACATAAATCATGAATTATACACGTCTCACACGAAGGTTTTTGTGCCTTGCAAACATATCTACCATGTAAAACTAGCCAATGATGAGCATAAAGTAGGTATTTTTTTGGAACTGCATTCAAAAGAGATTGTTCTGTTTTAAACACATCTTTTTCTTTCACAAGTCCAACTCTATTGCTCACCCTAAAAACGTGAGTATCAACTGCCAATGTCGGAATGCCGAGTCCTGAATTTAAGAAGACGTTAGCACTCTTTCTCCCCACTCCAGGCAAGGACACCAAATCATCGAAATCAGTAGGTACTTTGCTGTTGTATCGTTCTACCAATATTTTACTAAGCCCAATTATATTTTTTGCTTTGGAATTATATAAACCAATACTGCTTATGTGTTTTCTCAGCTCGTTTTGCCCAAAGCTCAGCACCTTTTTCGGTTTATCAGCAATGTTAAATAGTTCTTTTGTAATTTTGTTAACACTTACATCAGTTGTCCGTGCTGATAAAACTATCGCGACTAGTAACGTAAAATGATTGGTATAATTTAGCTCTATTTTTGGCGTAGGATTTGATTGCTGAAATCTTTCAAATATCAGTTCTACTTTTTTGAATCCATGCATAGAGCTAAAAGTTTATACTATACTGTTTGCTGTGTAAGTTCAATCGCTAGATGGCTGTTCAGTGTTAACATCAGATACATTAGTATTTACTTTATCGAAACTCCTCTCAGCAAATTCGCTTGCCACCTCTGCAAAACATAACTTCTACCACAACCAACTATTTTGAGCCTGTATATTATTTTATACGTCTTGTCAATAGTAAAAATCAGTTTAACTTCCTCTCTACTTTTTCTGGGTAAGGTCACTCAACTGATGGTTAATACATCTTCTATCAAAAATTGTACAAATTCATTGCCATTCCAGTAATTCACAGAGATTTTACCCAAAACGGCTTTAATATTACCCTGCATGATAGCAGAGCCAAGGTGAGTATTTGCAGAGCGAAATGCAATAGCTCTCACCATAACATTATCATCAGCAATAAAACATTTTATATGGTCAACTCCTATAACTTCAGGCTTTCTTATCTTTGCTCCTTGGATAATAAACCTTGGTTCAGGATTTCCAACTCCAAATGGTCCCAAGCGTTGCAATTGATTCCATAAAGACAAGTTTATTGTTTTAGCTGTTACTATACCATCGGCTTTTAAAGTTTTCTCATTTATAGAGTTTGAAAATCTTTCAGTAAAAAAATCATGTAAATCATTTATTTTGTCTTCTACAATCGAAAACCCTGCTGCCATACTATGGCCGCCACCTTCAATAATCAGATTTATAAACTTTGCGGAGAGGACTGCAGCACCGATATCGACTCCAGAAATTGACCTGCAGCTTGCCTTTCCTATTCCATTATTTAAAGATATTACTATTGCTGGTAAGTGAAACTGTTCCTTTAACCTTGATGCAATTATACCAATTATTCCCTGGTGCCAATTGCCGCTTATCATTATAAAATTTACACCTAATTGCGCAGACTTTTCCGCCTGTATTGTAGCTTCCGAGAGAGCCTCATTTTCTAACACTTTCCTTGCATGATTTAAGTCTATTAATTTTAGCGCGATTGAATGTGCCTCTTCTTCATCATCGGTGGAAAGCAACCTTGCACCAAGCGATGCTTCTCCAATTCTTCCTCCAGCATTTATGCACGGTCCAATGCTAAACCCTAACCGCGAAACACTTGGTTTTTCAAGGATTCCCAAAGCATCAAATAAAACACGCAAGCCAACGTTTTTTCTTGCTGACATAACTTTTAATCCTTGTGAAACAAATGCTCTATTTAGGCCTATAATCTGCATAACATCGCAAACAGTTCCCAAGGCAACCAAATCCAATAGATCAAATAAATCTGGTTCTTTTTTGTTGGTAAAAAATCCTTGCTCACGTAAGTTTTTATTAAGAGCAACAATTAGCAGAAATGACACTCCAACTGCCGCAAGATTGTTATAAGGGGAGTTCTCATCAAGGCGGTTTGGATTCACAACTGCTACGGCACTTGGTAATTTTTCTGTACCAAGGTGATGATCGACAACTATAATATCAAGACCAAAAGCCTTTGCATCTTCTATTGGTTGATATGCAAGCGTACCACAATCAACAGAAATACATAGATCAATTCCTTTCTTTTTAAGTTGTAATAAAGCATCTGTGTTTAATCCATAGCCCTCATCAACACGATCTGGAATGTAAATTATAGAGTGTATACCGATTGCTCTTAGGTACCTGTTAATCAATGCTGATGATGTTGCACCATCAACATCATAGTCACCAAATATTGCAATATTTTCGTTATTGTTTATTGCTTTTATTATGCGAGAAACAGCTTTATCCATATCAAGAAGGTGAAAGGGATCTGGTAATAATGATCTGATTAGTGGATATAAGAAGTCGCTTGCATTTTCTATGTTAATACCACGAGTAACCAATATTCTTGCTAATATTTCTGGTAACTCAAATCTCTGGGTAAGAGTTAAGATTTGCCTTTGATCTGCTTCTTGCAACTTCCACAATGCATTTGTTATGCTGCGCTTTTCAATATCAAGTAGCATATTCTTTGTAAATAACACTACTTTACCAGAATTTTTAGGCTTGTTCTATAATTGTATTAGACTTCTGCAGAAAAAAAGCGTTAAAGACTGAAGAATTCTTTCAAACACTGTAAAGGTCATAAAAGTCGAATTAGTGCACCGAAATTTTATTTCAAAAAGTAAATAATTTACTAACGCTCGTGCACAAATTAAAAATAAATTATGCACGAGTGTAGTATTGTGAATTAAGAATGCTATATTAAAGCTTACCTCACTATTAAAGCTATCGGTCAGATTAGATTAAAAACCTAATCTGACCGGTTTCTCTATAACCCTCTAAACCCTGATGTAATTATATGATAATTAGTTTAATTAGTGGTTAATATGCAAATTGATTTTATTTATGTATTGAGATAGCATAAAACATATTGGTTTAAATTATTGTGCAACTTTATAAATCGTCACTGTTACTTCTACTGACTGTATTAATAGTTATAGTTCTAAAATTACCTGAAAATTTGAGCATTGCAGTAAATTGGTCTCTCCCAATTCTAGATTTTGATTTATCTTTTCGTATCATGCTAATATCTTTTCTATCAATTGCATTTTTAGCTGTTCTACCAGCACAAAATTTGACTTTTTCAGAGATGCTATCTTTTGCTGCTTACACTATTAGTTCACTTTATGCAGTTTTATTTGAACATATGATATTGGTTATAATATTCTGTGAATTAATGACCGTCAGTGCATTTTTTACTATCGCAGCTGGCTGTAGAGATAGTGGACCTGCAATAAGGTACGCTTGTGTACACTTTTTGGTTGGAGTTGTATTGATAATAGGATTAGCACTTCAAAGCACTAACCTGATAATTTTGGGTTTATTGATAAATTGCGCTTGTTTTCCTTTTTCGTTTTGGGTTGTTGATGCATATCCTACTGCATCGCTACATGGCACTACATATCTCTCTTTATTTACCACTAAAGTCTCTTTTTTAGTGATGCTTTTACACACTTATAACCTATGGCAAGATTGTACTGAAATATTAGCGCTTGTAGGCGCCATCACTGCAATTTACAGCATTGTATTTGCTTCTCTTGAGCAAAATATTCGCAGATTTTTATGCTATAATATTGTAGGACAAATGGGCTTACTGATTATTGCAGGAGGTTTACTCAGCCCTTCGGAAAAGGCAATACCAATTTTGATACTGCATATAATCTTCTCTCTTGTTTATCAATCATTATTGTTTGTGGTCAGCAATTCGATTATTTCACGAACAAGAACAATTAGTTTTAATGGAGTAGGTAAACTGATGTCAGTGGAAGGCATGTGTGCTATAATTGCAATACTTACAATGGCTGCATTTCCTGGAACCGCTGGATTTATTAGTAAATCATACATTACAGCCGAGATTGAAGCAAGTAGTGCTAATTTAGAAGTGTATAAAAACTTATACAAGACTCTAAATTTACTGCTTTATTTAAGCGTGGGGCTCAAGTTTCTTTACTACATATTTATTGCAAAAAGTAAGTCGAAACCTTTAGCAGATAGGGGAGGCAAAATGACTATGATTATTTTAGCATTTATATGCGTAATCGCTGGCAATCCTTACTTACCTATTTACAATAAGCCTTCAATTTTTAATCTTGCGTACAACACAAAAAATATTTGGTCGCAATTTAATTTATTACTATGTACCACTTTATTGTTTATTCCTTTACGCAAGTTATTTTACCCGAGAGTAAATTTTAAAATGGATGTTGATTGGATTTTTAGAGCTTTCATACCCTATATTATCTTGCTGTTCAATCAGTTAGTCTCTAAAACTAGAGAAATGTTTGCCAGCGTAGTACAAAACTTGACTAATCCACTTGTTGGTTTATACTTTAATAATATTACTAAACTTAAAGAAGTGCTGAGTTATAACTCAGTGAGTTTTGTTTCAGCTTCTTCTCTCTTTTTAATGAGTATTCTACTAATGCTATTATGTTTAAATCGTTAACTGAAAGTTTAAATTCTGTATTTAGTAAACTGAGAGGAAAGTCAATCATTTCTGAAGATGATTTTAATCTTGCCATGCGTGAAGTACGCATGGCCTTAATTGAAGCTGACGTTTCACTTGAAGTTGCAAAAAAATTCATCAATGACATTAAAGATAAAGTGATTGGGGAAAAAGTCATAAAAAGTGTTTCTCCAGCGCAAATGATAATCAAAATTGTGCAGGATAATTTAGTTGCAGTTCTCGGATCAGAGAAAAGTGACTTAAATCTGGCAGTTAAACCCCCTGCTGTGATTATGATGGTGGGCTTACAAGGTGCAGGTAAAACAACTACCTCAGGAAAGCTTGCTTTAAAGTTAAAAAAACAAAAGAAAAAAGTGATGCTCGCTTCTTTAGACATTTATAGACCGGCTGCCCAAAAACAACTTGAAGTGCTAGGTAAACAAATAGATGTGCAAACTTTACCTGTAGTAATAGACGAGAAGCCCATTACAATTACAAAAAGGGCACTGGCAGCAGCAAAGAATGATAATTATGATGTATTAATACTAGACACCGCAGGCAGGCTTCATATTGACGATAATATGATGAATGAACTGAAAGATGTGAAGGAAATAGCTTCACCTGCAGAAGTTATTTTAGTAGCCGACGCAATGATAGGCCAGGATGCGGTCAATATTGCCAAATCATTCAATGAGATAATAGGTGTAACCGGCATTATTCTCACCCGTGTTGATGGTGATGCACGTGGTGGTGCTGCTCTTTCTATGAAAATGATCACCGATTGTCCAATTAAATTTATTGCTTGTGGTGAAAAATTAAGTGACCTCGATGATTTTTATCCCGATAGAATTGCAAAAAGGATACTTAGCATGGGTGATGTTGTATCATTGGTTGAAAAAGCTGCTGAGATTGTTGGTCAGGAAGAAATTGATAAGTTACAAAAGAAAGTAAAAAAGGGTAAATTCGACCTAAACGACCTAGTGGGAATGTTAAAAACTCTGAGTAAAATGGATGGCATTAGCAACATAATGAAATTCATCCCTAGTTCATTCACAAAAAAGCTAAGTAGCAGTGTGCCAGATGACAATAAAGTGAAAAAATATATAGCCATCATAAACTCAATGACCGAAAAAGAAAGGCAAAATCCAGATATTTTAAATGGCAAAAGAAGACTTAGAATTTCTAAGGGGTCCGGAACAAGTGTAACTGACGTTAATCTTCTGATTAAGCAGTATAATCAAATGAGCTCTATGGTAAATAAGTTCAGTAAAGTTGACCATAGTAAACTCAAAGAATCTGATTTGATGGATATGCTAAGCAGAAAGTAAGTCAGCAGGTAGTGGAATGAGACAAATCATCAGTAAACCTTTAGCTATATCAAAAGCGGCTTAGTCTCACAAAAAAAATTTACACTTCTTGCTAGTCAAGAAATTTTTTATTGATTTTAAGAAATACTATAGCTGACCCAAGCAACACGTCATACCGCCGCGGTATCTCTTAGCATAGATCCCGCTAACACGTGGCGGGATGACGAGGCTTACCTTATCGGATTGTTTCAACACGTCATACCGCGATTCATTCGCGGTATCTCATCCGCTAACAAGCAGCGGGATACTATCTACACCGTCATACCGCGATTCATTCGCGGTATCTCATCCGCTAACAAGAGATCTCGCTAACAAGCAGCGGGATGACGGTTGTCGTTTAGCTATAAATATTTAAGAAATTTACTAAACAGAAAAAAAGGCAAAAGAAGCCCCGTAGTTGGCTAATTACTTACATTATACTTTCAAGTATGGCGTTTTTTTATTCTAAACGCTTGACAAGCGAAATTCAGCTGCTTTTAATTGCAACTAACCTACGCTGCAAATGTTTAAGAAATTTACCAAGCAGAAAAAAAGACAAAGAATCCCCGAGTTAGCTAGTCTTTTACTATCTCTGTCGAGTATTGGCATTTTTTGATGTCTTGTAACGCTTTATAAGCGCGTTCAGCTTATTTAGATAAAAATCTAGATGTAGATGAAGTTTTGTAAAGACATACAGTATCTATATACTGCAAAAAATTGAACATAAGACGCCGATACATTAAGTAATCCTTACCTTTTAATCTGCAGATTGGCGAAAGCAAATACAATAGCTTCAGTTTCATGATAAGGGGACTGGCGGAAGGAAGTTTTTATGACTTATCTAACGAATTTTATACTTGCTAAGATTGCGCTATTTGAGTACCTTTAACTGAAAGAAGTTATTTTTTATCCAATATGAAAAAAGCCTTTATATTCACATCCTTAATAGCAATTATATTGATAGTTATTACTTATTTATACAGAAATGACGGAACTAATGACTCGCAAGTGGTAAATGTTTATTCATCACGTAAAGAGGAATTAGTACGTACTTTGTTTGATGAATTCACGAAAAATACAGGCATTAAAGTACGTTACATCATTGATGATTATTCTCAGCTACTTTCACGAATAGAAAACGGTGGTGAAGCTGATTTATTTTTAACTACAGACGCAGTGAACCTAATTTTAGCAAAAAAAAGGGGGCTTTTGTCTCAAGTGGATTCAGAGGCTTTGAAAAGTGCTATACCTGCAAAATTTAGAGACAGTGAAGATTATTGGTTTGGCCTTACAAAAAGAACTAGGATATTGGTTTATAATAAAGAATCAGTAGACTCTCAAGACTTAAGTACTTATGAAGACCTGGCAAGTGAAAAATGGAAAGGAAAAATATTAGTGCGTTCTTCCACAAGTCCATACAACCGATCGTTAATTGCTTTTATGATTGCAAATAATGGTTTTGAAAAGACGAAAGAATGGGTAAGCGGAATTGTGAGCAATATGGCAAGAAAACCAAGTGGTGGTGACACAGACCAAATTTACGCCGTAGCAGCTGGTGAGGGAGATGTTGCAATAGTAAATAGTTATTACTTTGCGAGAATCCTTTCATCAGAAAATAAAAAGAATGTTGCAGACAAGCTAGGAGTTTTTTTTCCTAATCACAATGATTACGGTGTAATGGTAAATGTTAGTGGTGCAGCAGTAACAAAAAACGCAAAAAATAGGGAAAATGCTATAGCCTTATTGGAATTTTTAGTAAGTAAACAGGCTCAGGAGTTATATGCTAAGAAAAACCAAGAATATCCTATTATTGAAGGTGTTGAAACTTCTGATATATTAAAATCTTGGGGAAAGTATTCACAAAGTGATTTGCCTCTAAGTGAACTTGAAAAACACCTCCTTGAGGCTGTTATGATAGCGGACGAGTGTAAATGGAAGTAATACTTTCTAGTTTTACAGCTTTCTTCTACTCTATTTTGTTCTTTCACAACTGTGCAATTGAAAAATAATAATTAAGAAAGTAGAATAATCTCAAAAAGGAAGCTATGAACAAGAGAAGAAATTTGTTAAACATCTCAGACCTCACAGTCGATGACGTTGAAAATATAACTAAGTTGGCTAGCCAGTACCTTAAAAAAGAAGTTGCAAATGGTCATATCTTGGAAAATAAGACAGTAATAAATTTATTCTTTGAAGATTCAACGCGTACACTTGCGTCTTTTGAAATAGCAGCAAAAAGCCTTGGAGCAAATGTTGTAACTTTGCCAATAAGATCTTCTTCTATTAACAAGGGAGAAGATCTAAAAGACATGATCAAAACATTAAATGCAATGAATCCTGATTACATAATAATCAGGCATAAAAGTAGTGGTATCATTAATACACTGGCAAAGTATGTTAACTGCTCGCTAATCAATGCAGGCGATGGAAGCAGTGAACACCCAACTCAAGCTCTTGCAGATTATCTTGTAATCAGCAGTCATAAAAAGCAAATAAAGGATCTCAAAGTTGTGATATGTGGAGATATTCTGCACAGCAGAGTTGCAAGGTCAAATATAAGGTTGCTAAAAATGTTTGGAGCAGAGATAAGCTTGGTCGCACCACCAACTTTGATTTGTAAGCATTTTCCTGAAGTAGATTCAGTCCATTATTCATTAATTGAAGGTATAAAGGATGCTGACGTAATTATGCTTTTGAGATTGCAGAAAGAGCGCATGAATAATAGTTCTTCAGAGAAAGAATATTTTTATTTGTATGGACTTGATTCACAAAAGCTATCATACGCAAAACCAAATGCGATTGTTATGCACCCAGGGCCAATAAATAGAGAGATTGAGATTAGCAGTGATGTAGCAGATTGTGTTATTTTACGGCAAGTAGAATCCGGATTGGCAATACGTAAGGCAGTGCTGCACTATTATAGGACTTGTTAATATCAAAAGATGCTACACAACTAATGCAAAAAGGTGGGTATGAAATGACAAGGCTTGTAAATGTTTTGAGAATGGCTGCTAGGTGTATGGTTCCAAAGTGTGATGATAATGATTGCAGAAAATAACATGGAAGATATCGAAATTGCCATAGGCAGTACAGGAATTAGTATATACAACAACACACAGCAAAGAAAATAGCAAAGATAGAGAGTATTGTAGCTATACACAAGTAAGAAAATTGCACATAATGTTGAGCAAACAAGTCATAGCTACAAAATACAGTAATGGCTGATCACTATGGAGCATTGGGGAAATCTGATGTTAAATATGCCATAAAAGCACTATATGCAGATAGGGAGTGTTAAAAAAACATAGTTGATATAACGATCATTAAGAGAAAAACCCCTCTTTCCCATCATATAAATACAACTTATCCATTCTCACCACGTCAAAGCTATTTTCCTCGAGTTTGATTAGCAAGTTATTTACATCACTATTTGTAATAGCTTGCTTTTCATTATTTGCGATAAACCTACAGGTTATTTGATCACTTGAAGGTTTTGAGTTTCCTGGCCAAATCGCAAGACCTTTTGAGTATATTGCTATCATTTGCAGATTACTTGATTCAAATAACCTAACTATTTGGTCAAAGTTGCTGGATTTGTCCCAAGCAAGCGCTATATCACTACCTACTAGCTTTTTGGTTTTATAGTCCTGTTCATAGCTATTTTGTATTTCACTTATTTTGCTATTTGTACTGCTACCGACTGTAAGCTCAGATAATATTGCAGGCTTCTTTCCTAGATTCTCTATAATAGCTTCTGCAAATTCTTTGGTACCAACTTTTTGTTTACTCTTTTTCTCTTTATATAAATCGGCAGTGTGTATTCCATCTTCTAAGGTTTTTAACCATGCATCGTAAATTAGTTTTGCAGTACTCACTTGACTGATGTAGACCAACATATGCACTGCAGCATTTAAAAGTCCAGAAGGATTAGCTATATTTTTTTCTGCAATATCAGGAGCAGAACCGTGCACTGCTTCAAACATTGCATATTCATTACCTATATTGCTACTTCCAGCGAGTCCCACAGATCCAGAGGTTTGCGCCACAATGTCCGATAATATATCGCCATATAAGTTCTCGGTTACTATAACATCGAAATTCTCCGGTTCTGTTGCAACTTTTGCCATGCCAATATCAACTATATAATGTTCTGCCTTTATGTCCTGGTATTCCTTTGCAATACGATCAAACGCTGCATGGAAAGTTCCGTCAGTCATTTTCATTATGTTATCTTTAGTAAGACAAGTTACTTTCTTTCTATTATGTTTTTTTGCATATTCAAAAGCGTACCTGCATATTTTTTCTGAGCCGGATCTAGTAATAATTTTAGTGCATTGGTAAGAGTCACCAGTGAGCCTATGCTCTATTCCGGTGTAAACGTCCTCTTCATTTTCACGTATTACTACAATATCAAACTTATCGAATTTATTTTCTATCACAGGATGATACGAAATACACGGTCTGATATTTGCATATAACCCTAGGTTCTTTCTGAGCGCTACATTTAAGCTTTTGTGCCCTTTACCTTGAGGAGTTGTTGTCGGAGATTTGAGTAATATCTTTGTCCTTTCAATTGACTCCCAACCACTTGGAGAAATTCCATGAGACCATTCCTTATTATAAATACATTCTCCTATTTCAATAATATCTATTGAGATCTTCGCTTCTGCTTCGCGCAATATCGACAGCACCGCTTCCATAATTTCTGGTCCGATACCGTCGCCATATGCAACTGTGATTGGTGTTGACATAACTTTCCTAGTTATAAATGATTTAATGTTAATTCAAATAACAGAGTGACACAAGCAGCTAATATTGCACAAATTAGTATATTTACAGTTATGTAATAAAATACTTTTATATTAGTCAGTAAAATATTATATTAGTCAGTAAAATATAGGTGGGTTATGGATACTGAAATAAATGTTAAAGTAAATTATGTAGGATTTACAAGGCGTACTGTAGCAGAAGTACTTGACTATATCATATTTTTCTTTCCTTTATTCATTCTATACATTGCAGTATCTGGCAATCACGGAGTTGATAACTTTCATGACGAAATTAAACAGTTAACATCTCCTTATACAATCTTTACATCAATGCTGTACACAGTATTAGAAATATTAATGATAACAAGACTGGGAGGTACTCCAGGACAGTTGTTATGTGGTATGTATGTCAAAGATGCAAATACATTTAAAAGTGTTACTCTAATGCAAGCAACAATAAGGTGCATTTCTGAGGCAGCTTTATCATTTGTTTTTCTTTTTTTAATTGATTATGTTTCTCAGTGGTTTGCAATTTTACCGATTCTAGTTTTTATATTCGCAATATTTGACCAACGTAAGCAGTTTCTTCATGACAAAATTGCAAACACGGTAGTGATAGATTATAAACCTAGTTGATATTTTTCTTTTAGTTCAAGGGTGTCATTCCAGTCTGGAATCCAGAAAAAAGGATGATGTCATGCCAGTGCCCTCTTCTTGTCATTCCAGTCTGGAATCCAGTTTCCATTGTACAGCCACCTGGTGTGCTCATTTAAAGTGAAGTTTTCTGGATCCCAGACTGGGATGACATCTTTCTTGGTCTCTTGTATCACAATGTTCGTACAGTTGTGGATACCTCGGCGGTATGACGTAGTAGCTATATATAGACAAATTTTCTTTCCTTAGATATAATCTTAAAAAACTTTCTGTACAAAAATGAAAATAAAAAGAGCTTTAATATCAGTATACGATAAAACGAATATAATTGATCTTGCATCATTTTTAATGCAGCAACAAATAGAAATTCTTTCAACGGGAAATACTTATAAAGCACTATCTGATGCCGGAATAAAAACACAAGAGGTCTCAGATTACACACAATTTCCAGAGATACTAGGTGGTAGAGTAAAAACTTTACACCCTAAAATTCATGGAGGAATACTTTGCGATAGAGAAAAGCACAAAACAGAAATACAAAATCTAGGTATTGAGCCAATAGACCTGCTTATAACCAACCTATATCCATTTTGGGAGACGGTGAATAGCGATTCAAGTGAGGAGCAAATTATAGAACAAATTGATATCGGCGGAGTGGCGTTAATTAGAGCCGCAGCAAAGAATTTTCGTTTTACTTCAGTTATTTCTAGCATTCAAGACTACGAAGCACTAAAAGCTGAGATGATAAAAAATAACAATGAAACAACATTGGAATATAGAAAATATTTAGCAACCAAAGCATTTGCTCTCACTGCACACTATGATTCTAATATTCACAGTTGGTTTTTATCCCAGAGTAAAAATAATGAGTTGCCAGAGTTTTTTGCACTATATGGACGTAAAGTACAAGAACTCAGGTATGGTGAAAATCCCCATCAAAAAGCTGCATTTTATAGTAATCAATTTACCAAACATCCGCTGGAAAAAATACATGGAAAAGAGTTGAGTTATAATAATATAGTAGATATAGAGTCCGCACTTAACATAATTTCTGAGTTTAAAGAGCCTGCAGCAGTGATAATAAAGCACAATAACCCATGTGGCGCTGCTGTTGGTAATGATGCTTTGGAGGCATATGAAAAAGCTCTATCGTGTGATGAAGTAAGCAGTTTTGGTGGCATAGTTGCCTTAAATCGGGAGATAGATTTAAAGCTAGCAGAAAAATTAAACGAGATATTTTTGGAAGTTGTGATAGCACCGTCAGTCAGCAATGAGGCACTAAAAATTTTGCAAAGAAAGAAAAATTTAAGAGTGATTATTCATAAATCTTTTCAACAAAATGTGAAATACCAAACTAAAAATGTTGTTGGTGGGTTTTTGGTGCAAGAAAATAATGATCACAAGATAAAAGCAGAACAAGTAACAAAGTGCACTACAACAGAAAAAGAAAAGGAAGATCTTATTTTTGCCTGGAAAATATGTAAACATGTGAAATCCAACGCAATAGTTATAGCAAAAGATGGTTGTGCTATTGGCATCGGTGCAGGACAAGCAAGCAGAATAGATAGTGTAAACATTGCAGTGAAAAAAGCGGGTGAAAAGTGTAAAGGTGCGGTGCTTGCTTCAGATGCATTTTTTCCATTCCCAGATAGCATAGTAGAAAGCGCAAAACATGGAATTACAGCTATAATTCAGCCTGGTGGCTCGCTGAAAGATCAAGATGTGATAAAAGCTGCAAATGAAAATAAAATTGCTATGTTTTTCACTGGCGTTCGCAGTTTTTTTCATTAGGCTTTGTGTCATACCGCCACAAACCGTCATACCGCCGCGGTATCTCTAGATCCCGCTAACACGTAGCGGGATGACGATTGTCGGTGAACCTAAGTTACTTTAGCCATAAACATTAAGAAATTTACCAAACGGAAAAAAAGGCAAAAGAAGCCCTAGTCATTGTTTATTTTCAGTATCGGCGTTCTTTAAGTCTTAAACACTGCAATTTAGCTGCTTTTAAACGCAACTAACTTAAGCTATAAATGTTTAAGAAATTTACCAGCAGAAAAAAAAGACAAAGAATCTCCGGAGTAGCTAGTTATTCCACTCTTTATTTTAAAATTTGACGTTGGGTGATGTCTTAAACGCTTTATAAGCGCTTTTCAGCTTATGTGGGTAAAAACCCAAATTTTTATAAAGACATAGTATGCACATAGTGCAAAAATTAAACAATAGTACGCCAAATACAAGTCTTCTTGTCATTTTAATCTGCACAGATTGGGAAGTTAAATAATATAGCTTCACTTTCATGATAAGGGGACTGGCGGAGTTTGTCAAGTAAGTTTTTTCGTTTCTGTGAACAGTTGGACTTAAAGTCTACACAAAAAACGTTTACAACCAACGTTCGACATGGTAAATTAAAAACGGTTTATTCCTCGGTAGCTCAGTGGTAGAGCAATTGGCTGTTAACCAATTGGTCGCTGGTTCGAATCCGGCCCGGGGAGCGTTTCTCTGTGAAATTCTAGTGTTGATTTTATATGAACATTAAATCAGTGGTTTTATGTATACTAGATGGCTGGGGAAATGGAATAGAGAATAATAAATACAACGCTATTAGCAACGCAAATCCACCCTGTTGGCAATACATTAGCTCTAATTATCCAAAATGCAGTTTATCCGCCTGTGGAACTGATGTTGGGTTACCGGGTGGTCAGATAGGTAACTCAGAAGTTGGTCATATGAATATTGGCAGTGGTAGAGTAGTAATGCAAAGCCTTCAGCGCATTAATCAAGAGATTAGAACGATAGAAAACAATGTAAATCTACAAAGTTTTATTAGTAATCTAAAAAGTAAGAACGGAGTATGCCATATGATGGGATTAGTGTCAGATGGCGGTGTTCATTCACATCAAAAGCATATTTCAACTTTAGCAAATAAAATATCACAGCATGGAATCAAAGTGGTGATACATGCATTTTTAGATGGCAGAGACACATTGCCAAATTCAGGGAAAAAATGCATTCAAGAATTTGCAGAGAGTATAAAGGAAAATGACATAAGAATTGCTACTGTTTCTGGGCGTTACTATGCTATGGACCGTGATAACAGGTGGGAGAGAACAATTGAGGCTTATGAGGCTATCGCATTTGCAAAGGCACCTCGTCATGATAATGCAGTATCGTTGATTAATGAAAATTATCAAAATAACATAACTGATGAGTTTATTAGGCCCGCAGTAATAGGTGATTATCAAGGTATAAAACCAGAAGATGGAGTGTTATTGGCTAACTTTCGTGCTGATCGAATGATACAATTAGCAAGTATTTTACTAAACCAATCAGCAGCGCGTGACGCTGGAATCTATACTCGTACGACAGAAGGTCGTAAACGAAAACCATTTTCTTCAATTTTAAGCATGATGAAATATAAAGAAGATCTTAAAATTCCTTATATTTTTCCTCCTATATCTTTTACTAACACTTTAGGACAGGTAATAGCAGACAATAAATTGCAACAATTACGCATCGCCGAAACCGAGAAATACGCTCATGTGACTTTCTTTTTCAATTGTGGAAAAGAAGAACCTTTCTCTGGTGAAGAAAGAATACTCATTCCCTCACCAAAAGTTCAAACTTACGATTTGCAGCCCGAAATGTCAGCCTTTGAGCTCACAGAAAAGCTTGTAGAAAAAATTCACTCCCAAGAATTCGCACTGATAGTTGTAAATTACGCTAATCCTGATATGGTGGGACATACAGGTAATATAAAAGCAGCCGAGAAAGCTGTGCTAGCTGTAGATGATTGTCTTGCAAAAGTGCTGAGTGCTGTTAAAAAGTCAAGCAACACCGCATTAATTGTTACTGCAGACCACGGTAATGTGGAATGTATGTTCGATGAAGAAAATAATACACCTCATACAGCACACACTCTAAATAAAGTGCCATTTATTGTGTCTTGTGATAATCTAAAACTAAGAGACGGAAGGTTATCTGACATCGCCCCTACTATTTTACAGCTACTTGGAATTAAGAAGCCTGATGAAATGACAGGTAGTTCATTGATTTCTTGCATTACCCTCTGTCATTCCAGCTAGAATTGACCTTACCCAGATGGTATATTGCTTGGTTGGAAGCATGAGAAGATAATAGCTTCTCAGAATGGAAAGGGGCAGGTTGCTGAGGCACTTTCTATTCTTATTATGGAGTATAGGAAGAAGACCTCGTTACCCAGATTCTGCCACCGGTGTGGCCCATAAAATTTGGTGACCAGCGTATAGGAGAATGGACCAACTGGTACTCTGATATGTTGGAGTATTCAATAAGAGGGAAAATTTATGCGTTACATAGGTGTGATACTAACAGTTTTACTGCTTAGAACAGGAAAAACCAGAGTGCATAAAAAATCACGGGTATCTTTAATGAGTGTTACAATATTATCTTTAGAAAGAAAATCTACTATTCTTTGACAGATTAATATTGATCATTGGTTGCGTTCTTACAATGAGACAAATACTGCTATCCTATGCAAACTTTTTGGATAGTAAACACATTGCTTTTCAAAAAAATATTAGTAGCATTAAACAACAGCCTGATATTAGTTTTAATTCTTCTGTCAGTTAATTCTTGTCTTTTACACATGCAAGCAGCTGATGCTGGAATGACATTGAAAGAAGGATTTACTCTGAGTCGGTTGACAAATTGGACGTTTGATAAGCATAATTTGGAGCTTCTTGTGTAATTACTATATCATGAGCATGACTCTCTCTTAATCCTGATGCAGTAATAGTCACAAATTTGCAGTTTTTCTTCATTTCTTCTATATTCCTGTTACCAGTATAACCCATTGCAGCTTGCAATCCGCCAATCAACTGATGGATTACTCCTGAAGCTGAACCTTTGAATGGAACTCTTCCTTCTACTCCTTGTGGAACTAATTTGAGTTTTGAGTCTTTATCTTGAAAATAACGGCTAGCTGAACCTCGTTTCATTGCACTAATAGATCCCATTCCTCGATAGCCTTTATATGCTCTGCCCTTATACATGATAATCTCACCTGGGCTTTCGTCAGTGCCAGCAAAAATCGAACCAATCATCACAGAGTCAGCACCAGCTGCAATAGCTTTTGCAACATCTCCTGAGTATTTTACCCCACCATCAGCAATTAGTCTTACGTTTCTTGCTCTACACCCCTCTGCAACATGCTTGATTGCAGAGAATTGTGGCAAACCAACGCCTGTAACTATTCTGGTTGTACAGATTGATCCTGGTCCTATTCCAACCTTCACTGCATCAACACCCGCATCAATCAACGCTTCAGCAGCCTCCTTTGTTGCAATGTTTCCACCAATTAATTGCGTATTAGGATACATCTTTTTTATTTCCCTAATGGTATTGATAACGTTTTCGGAATGACCGTGAGCAGTATCCACAACAACTACATCAACTTCTTCTCCGATCAAAGCTTCACATCTTTCTATACCATCTTTTTTACCAGTGCCAATTGCAGCGGCAACTCTGAGCCGCCCTTTACTGTCTTTACATGAATTTGGGTATCTATTGTATTTTTCAATGTCTTTAACCGTAATTAAACCTATACAACAAGAATTTTCATCTACGACCAAAAGCTTCTCTATTCTATTTTCATGCAACAATTTCATTGCTGAGGCACTATTTACTCCCTGCTCCCGCACTGTCACTAACTTATCTTTTGTCATCACTTCGGAAACTTTTACATTCATGTTCTGGTCTTCAATAAACCTCACATCTCGGTTAGTTAAAATTCCAACTAACTTGCGTTGATCAACTACAGGAATGCCAGAATAATTGTGCTCTCTCATTAATGAAATTGCTTCCGCAACTGTTTTATCCGGTGAAATCGTAATTGGGTTATACACGATCCAACTTTCATATTTTTTCACCCTTCTCACTTCTAAAATTTGCTCATCTATTGATAAATTCTTATGTATGCAACCTATTCCTCCATGTTGGGCAATAGCTATTGCAAAGCCCGATTCAGTAACAGTATCCATCGCAGAGGATATGAGAGGGATATTTAGTTCTATATTATTTGTTAAATAAGTTTTTGTATCTGCATCGCAAGGCAATATATTAGAATAGGCTGGCAAAAGAAGTATATCGTCGAATGAATAACAAGCTTCCATTTTTTTCATAGGCTTTATTTAAAGCTTATACGCCAATTAATTAAATTGCAATAGGGCTTTTGCAAAATTAGCTACAGCTTTAGATTAGTAATTATAGGTGATACCTTAAGTTGTCATTCCAGCGCGTGACGCTGGGATAGCTTTGTTGCATAGCAGCAGAAAAATTAGTGATTACTGATAAATTCATTATAAAATGACGATTTAAGGATAAGTTTGAGTGGGATTTTAGAGGGATACATTGAACAGATAGGAAAATTTGCAGGTTATCAGCTATTCACAAGCATCAAAAGAAACTTGATATTAAGATCAATGATTGCAGAAAATAACATGGAAGATATCGAAATTGCCATAGGCAGTACAGGAATTAGTATATACAACAACACACAGCAAAGAAAATAGCAAAGATAGAGAGTATCGCAGCTATACACAAGTAAGAAAATTGCACATAATGTTGACAAACAAGTCATAGCTACAAAATACAGTAATGGCTGATCACTATGGAGCATTGGGGAAATCTGATGTTAAATATGCCATAAAAGCACTATATGCAGATAGGGAGTGTTAAAAAAACATAGTTGATATGACGGTTCGCACCATCACACTTTTGGGCCTTACAGATATTGAGCAAATCCAATAATCTCCTTGATTTCTTTTATATTATGGGTTGCAATTTCTGTTGCTTTCTTTGTACCTTTTTTTAATATTCCATGTAAATGGAATTGGTCTTTTAAAAGATCATTCATCTCCTCACGTATGGGTGATATAACACTGATAATTAAATCAGCTAACTCTTTTTTGAAGTGTTTCATGTCATGTTTGTTCACTTCTTCACACACTTTTTCCACATTTACATTACTAAGCACTGAATAAATGTTTATCAAATTGCTTATTTCTGGTCGGCACTCTAAAGTAGCAAAGCCTAGAATTGAATCTGTTTTTGCTTTTTCTATTTTTTTGACAATTAAGTCATCTGTATCATCAAGGTTAATGCACGAATATTCTGAAGGGTCAGATTTACTCATCTTGCTTGTGCCATCCCTTAAGCTCATTACCCTTGATGCGCAATCCAAAGTTAAGATTTCAGGTACGATGAAATGATCTAGCTTATAATGATTGTTAAAAGCTGATGCAATATCACGTGCAAGCTCCAAATGCTGTTTTTGATCATCACCAACAGGAACGTATTTAGTTTGATACAACAATATATCTGCAGCCATAAGTACTGGATAACTATATAATCCAAGAGAGGCTTTTTGTTTATCGCTACCAGCTTTATCTTTAAACTGAGTCATACGATTAAGCCAACCAATTGGTGTATAGCACCCCAGCAGCCAGCCCAGTTCTGCATGACCACTAACCGTGGACTGATTAAAAATAATGGACTTTTCTGGATCTATTCCACATGCAATATAAGCTGCTGCTGTTTTAAAAATATTACTTTTTAATTCACTTGCGGGAAGCTTATTTGCTGTGATTGCATGTAGGTCGACAATACAAAAAAGAGATTTGTATTTATCCTGTAAGTCTACCCACTGTTTGATTGCACCAAGATAATTACCTAAATGTAGTACGCCACTTGGCTGGATACCTGAAAAGACAATACTTGTCATTATACATTTACCTCATGCTAATCGCTTCCACAATCAGCAGATTTCTTAGAAAGAATAACCATTGCAGGACGGAGCAACCTATTTTTGATAGTATAACCAGTTTGTAGTACTTCTACAATGGTGCCAGGCTCTTTTTCATTGTCTTCTCTTTCCACAACAGCTTGGTGTAAATTACTATCAAAAAGCTCACCAAGTGGATCTACTTCCTCTATTCCATGTTTTTTCAGATCATTTACAATCTTTTGGTGAGCCACTTTTATTCCTTCATGAACAGGATCACCATCTTTCAAGTTTTCCATTACTTTTTTTAAATTGTCGCACGAGTCGATCATATCACGTGCAAATTTTGTGACTGCATAGTCACTTGCATCGCTAATTTGCTTTTGCATTATACGTTTGACGTTTTCATTATCTGCAACAGCGCGGCGTAAATGATCTTCAAGCTGAGCTGCACGTTCTTTTAATGTATTGAGATCTTCATTTAAATCATCTGTTTGCTTGTTTTGTTGGTCGTCACCTTTCTGCCTATTTACTATATCAGCAAACTTTTTCTTTTTCTCCTGACTGCTGTCTGACATATAATTATCCTTAAGAATCTAATAAGTATATAACAATTAATTCGAAAATATCAAGCGCCAGCTACATTCGTCTTTCTATGCTCGCATTTAAAAAGTCAATTAAAGTAGTTTTATAAAAAGAATCAGAAAAAGTACTAATATCATTTTGTGCCATATTAATGTAGTGTCTAGCTTTTTCCATAGAAAGCTGAATGGCATTATGGTGATTAATATAGTGTAATGCTTGGTCAAAATTGTGTCTAGCTGAAGAAAAGCATTTTTCCCAGAATTTTTGCTCTGCTGGACTGCCCTTTTCGTATGCTATAATAGCAGGTAAGGTGACTTTACCTTCGAAAAAGTCTTTTCCGACTTGCTTTCCAGAAGTGCCTTGATTAGCAGTATAATCGAGCATATCATCAACTATTTGAAATGCCATACCAAAATTAAAACCAAAATTCTTTAGCCTCTCTGTTTCGTCATTTGTTGCACCAGATACTGTAGATGCAGCTTCACAGCATGCAGAAAATAAAGATGCTGTCTTCTCTCCAATGATATCAAAATAATTTTCCCTGACTGTGTGGGGGTCAAAGCGTGTTGTCATCTGCTTTATTTCACCCTTCACAAGTAAATGCGATGCTTTAGATAAAATAGAGAGAATATTTAAATTTCCACACTCTATAAGCCATCTAAATGCTAGAGTCAACAATAGATCACCAACTAAAATGCTCGATTTATTTCCCCAAATTTTATTCGCTGTTTTAACTCCATGGCGTGCCTCACTTTCATCGAGCACATCATCATGAAGTAAAGTAGCATTGTGTATAAACTCTACCGATGCAGCAACGTTGATCCTATTCTCTCCAGAATAGTTTAGCATTTTACATATAATAAAAACTAGTTTAGGCCTTATTTTTTTTCCACCTGAACTAACAAGATGAGATATAATATCAGTAGCGAGCTTAGCATCTTCATTGTTAACATTTCTGAAGATAAAGCCCTTCATAGCTGATAAATCAGAAGATACAACATCATCTAATTTATCACTGTTTGTTAAATCAGTATTCAGCATTTTAAAGAGACTTATGCCTCTTGCCCTTGTGCTTTCTCGTTCTCTACCTTCTTCTTTTCTATTTTCTTTGGTTCTGTTTCTAAAGTTACTATGCCTTTTTTGATGAACCACAGTACTCTTTCAGTTGCTTGCGCGCCTACGCTTAGCCAATGTTTCAATCTATCAGCCTTCACCACAACACGATTTTTATTATCTTTTGGTAACATTGGATCATATTGTCCTATTTTCTCAATAAAGCGCCCATCTCTTGGTGCTCGTGAATCAGCTACAACTATCCTATAAAAAGGGCGTTTCTTTGCGCCAAATCTTGCCAACCTTATTTTAACTGCCATGTTAACCTTTATTCATATATTAGTTACAATTTTATACAATGAGCCGTTTTAAGTCAAATTAATTATACAACTTTTGCACCTTATAATATAATTACCAATAATGTAGGGCAGCGCTGGGCGCACAGCTGTACGAACATTCATTTTTGAAATGCCAACTATTTTTTTTAACACACGCTCTAAAACACTTTCTTTACTTCCGTTTGGTTTTTCACTCCATTTTTTAAAATAACCATAACAATTGCGCCATTTTGGAAACTCTTTTGCTCTACTGACAACCTCTTTTCAGACACTCCACAAAATACATCATAATATATCCTAATTTATATACATTATCTCTTAGTTCATTCCTTTCTTGAGATCATGTACAGGTTCTAAGAAGTCTACTGAATAACAGTAAGATTTTTCAATCCTGTTCCACAGCAAATTTTAGTGCCATGTGAGTAGTTACAGTGCTGTTAATAATCAAAATGACAAAAACTAAGATGGTGATTAGTAGTGTATAAATATTCAAGGACAAATTTTCAAATTGAGTTAGCATTTTAAAATACACAAAGGTTGGCATTATAATTGGCAAAACAAGAATTTGCGATACTCCTGATGCTAAGTTGTTTCGACCAATCATCAATGCATTTCCAGTAGCTGAAATATTAATGATTATCAGCGTATTAAATAATAAAGACACTCCAACTGCTATTGAGTGTTCAACACTATTGCCTAGAATTGCAAAGCTGAATATGGAAGAAATTACTGAAATCGGTAACCCAAATAATAACCAGTGAGCGAAAATTTTATAAGCAACTATAAGCCTAGAAGAAAGTGGCTGTACAAAGATTTGCTCTAATATTCCATCATGATAATCAGATGTAAACAAATTATTTGTAGAGATCTGCAAAACAAATGTAGCACATATCCATGTTAATGTTAACATAACTTCTTGTTTATTATTGTTTTCAAGTGTAAATGAAGATAAACTTAACATTATAATAAAAATATATACTACATAGGTAAGATTCTTATTATCTATTACTAATTTTTTTACTGAGCCAATCATACTAGGCTTTTAAATGTTTATTATAAATTATAGTGTTTACTTTGAGGTAGTATAATTTTTTGTTCATCAGTTATATAGGTTTTATTATTTTTTTGATAATGCAATTATGGAAAAGTTACCAAAAATAAAGTCACCAGAAGATTACACTCCTTCAGAAGATGAAGAATATATGAGCGTAAAACAACTGGAATACTTCAGCTTAAAGTTACAGTCAATACTCGCTGAGTTAGAGAAACAAGAACTAGAAGATAATAGTATTGATACATACTATTCTGATGAAGATAGTGGAAACGAGGAATTAATCAAGCGCCGAAAAGATAGAAAAGAAAAAATTAAGGAGGCGTTAGAAAAAATAAAATTAGGCACTTATGGTTACTGCGATGGAACAGGAGAAGAAATAGGAGTCGAAAGACTTAAAGCTAATCCGCTTGCTATATATTGTATTGAAGAGCAAGAGAGAGTAGAAAAAGAAAAGAACGTGTACAACATTGACGATTAATTTACTGACCCTTACCCAGATAGTATGAATTAGGTATTGCTTGGTTGGAAGCAAGAGATAATCACTTCTCAGAGTGGATAGGTGGCAGGTTGATACTAGACTTCTTTCAAAATTGAGGGAGAGAGAGTAAGATCAAGTATTTGGAAGCATGAAATATAAGGAAATAGAAAAGTTAGAAGGAGAAAAGTTTCGACGTTTAACGGGGGTAAAAAAATCAACATTTAAGAGAATGGTAGAAATTCTAGATGAGGAGGATAAAAGGAAAAAAGCTAGAAGTGGAAGAAAAAGCAAACTTTGTATAGAAGATAGATTACTTATGGCACTGGAATATATGAGAGAATATCGTACATATTTTCATATAGGACAAAGTTATGGCATGAGTGAAAGCAACTGTTTTAAAATAATAAGGTGGGTAGAAGACACATTAATAAAACATCCAGATTTTGCATTACCAGGAAAAAAAGATCTATTAAATAGTAATGTAGAATACGAAGTTTTGGTAATAGATGGAACTGAAACAGCAGTAGAAAGGCCAAAAAAAAGCAAAAGCGCTTTTACTCTGGAAAGAAAAAAAGGCATACTATAAAAACACAAATAGTAACAGAGAAGAAGAGTAAAAAGGTCGTATGTACATCTTTCTCCAATGGTAGAAAACATGATTTTCGGATGTTTAGAGAATCAAAGATAGCAATATTACCGCAAACTAAGATCCTAGCTGATTCTGGTTACAGAGGAATGCAAAAGATACATAAAAATGTTGAATTACCACATAGAAGATCAAAAAAGAATCCTTTATCAACCCCAGTTGCGGATTAGAAGTCAGTGAAAAAGATAGGGAAATAGGGTAAACTCCGGAAACATATTATCAAAAAGTAGAGAGGTTACCCATGAATAAAAATGTAACAGAATTATTTTGCTTTGTAGACGATTTTTGCAAGGCTATAAACAAAAATTTCGCAGAAAAACTCCTGCCAAACAGTAAAAAACCTACCAGAACGCCAGAGATTACGCATTCTGAAATTCTTACTATAATTTTACTTTATCAACAATCTAGATGTGAGGACTTTAAATCTTTCTATACATATTATTTGAAAGCACTATATGGATCTGAGTTTCAAAATTTGCCAACATATAGTAGATTTATTAGGCTAAAACCGAGGGTTTTATGGTATTTAGCATTACTTTTGCAATGGCTATGTGAGCAGTCGAAAATGACAGGGATTTCGTACATAGATGCAACATCTATCGCTGTTTGCCATCCAAAAAGAATCTCAAGAAACAAAGTTTTCAAAGGATTGGCAAAGCTTGGAAAGACTACATATGGCTGGTTTTTTGGTTTTAAATTGCATATGGTAATTAATGAAAAAGGTGAAATTCAAGGAGTTACACTTACTAAAGGTAACGTTGACGACAGAAAACCAGTACCAAAATTAACTGAAAAACTGACTGGTCTTTTGTTTGGTGATAAGGGCTATATAAAGAAAGAGCTCTTTGCAAAACTCTTCGATAGAGGACTAAAACTCGTTACCAAAGTAAAAAAAGGTATGAAAAACACATTAATGCTACTTGAAGAAAAGATTTTTTTAAGAAAAAGGTCGATTATTGAAACAGTTTTTGGCTACCTAAAAGACAGACTTGAGCTTGAGCATTCAAGGCACAGGTCTCCAATAAATTTCTTGGTGCACGTCTTTTCCACATTAGTTTCATATTCCATGAAGCCTAAAAAGCCCTGTATTTCTAGATTTTACTATATTGATTAATCCGCAACTGGGGTTTTATCAAAGGAGAAAAAAGCAGAAAATAGATCTCTCTCTATACGAAGAGTGGTAGTTGAAAACGTAATCGGCTTATTGAAAAGGTTTAAAATCATTTCTGACAGATATAGAAATCGACGAAAACGTTTTGGCTTAAGATTTAATTTGATTGCCTCTATTCACAATAGAGAGCTCCTTTCATGAATTTTGAAAGAAGTCTACTTTTTCTGAGGCACTTTCTGTTCTTGTTATGGAGTATAGGAAGAAGACCCCGTTACCCAGATTCTGCCACCGGTGTGGCCCATAAAATTTGGTGACCAGCGTATAGGAGAATGGACCAACTGGTACTCTGATATGTTGGAGTATTCAATAAGAGGGAAAATTTATGCGTTACATAGGCATTATACCAATAGGTTTACTGTTTGTTACTTGCAAGAAGGAAAATCGGAGTATATTCAAACGTTTCGCTTAAAAGACTTGAATAATTTTATCAGAAATCTTCAAGCAACAGATAAAATAGCCTTAGAACCTGTTTAAAATCTCGAAGAGATGAGGTAAAGTAGGCATAGATTAATAATGAAGTGTCTATGCGGGAAAGTTATCCAAGCGATATAAGTCGAGAACAAAAGGCTGAAGAAAACCTCTCTGAAGTTAAAAATATACTGGTTGATGCTGGCTACACTGGAGAAAATTTTGCAACTCAGATAAAAGCTATCATTGGTGCAACCGTTGAGGTAATAAAGCGAAGTAAACTACATTTTTTTGTTGTACTGCCAAAAAGATGGGTCGTTGAACGCTCTTTTGCTTGGTTAGAAAAGTGCAGACGATTGTGGAAAAATTGCGAGCGTAAACTCAACACTAGCTTACAGATGATCGTCCTTTCCTTCATTTCTCTTCTATTACGAAGATTTTAAACAGGTTCTAACAACCCACGCCCCAACAAACTATTCTGCCGAGCTTCCAGTACCTTTACATTCATTATTTTGTCCCTGTATTTACCTTCAGGATCATCAATGCACACTGATTGCATATATGGGCTTTTACCAATAATTTGGTTTTGATGTTTGCCTTTTTTATCACTGAACAAAGCAGGAATAGTTTTGCCTACCATACTCTGGTTAAACTCAAGTTGTTGCTTACTAATTAATTTCTGTAAACGAAGAAGGCGTTCTGTTTTAACCTCTTCTGCTACTTGATCTTTTCTTTCTGCTCCCGGTGTGCCTGGTCTTGGGCTGTATTTAAAACTATAAGCCTGAGCGTACTTTACTTTTTCCACTAACTTCATAGTTTCCTCAAAATCTTTTTCGGTTTCTCCAGGAAAACCAACGATAAAATCAGAAGAAAATTCGATTTCAGGTTTCAATTTGCGAAATCTGTCTATTATTTCTAAATACTCCTCTGCAATGTGCTTTCTGTTCATCGCGTGTAATATTTTATTCGAACCTGATTGAACAGGTAGGTGAACAAACGGCATGAGTTTTGGTTCTTCCGCATGTGCCAAGTAGAGAGATTTGTGCATATCTCTTGGGTGGGAAGTTGTATAGCGGATTCTTTCTAACTTTTCAATTTTAGCAATATGACTAATTAATTTTCCTAAATCCCACACTTTCCCTTCGCATTCCCCATGGTAAGCATTGACGTTCTGACCAAGCAAATTGATTTCCTTTGCTCCATTTGCAACTAATTTCAATGCTTCGCGGAATATTTCATTTACTGGCCGTGAGTACTCAGCTCCACGAGTGTAAGGCACTACACAAAATGTACAAAATTTATCACAACCTTCTTGTATGGAAAGAAACGCAGAAGATCCTTGGCTATTACCGTAACATTCATCTGGCAACTTATCAAATTTTGCAACTTCCGGAAAATCAGTATTTATCACATGACCTTTACTTCTGCTTGCTTTGACTATCAGCTCCGGTAAAGTAGCGATACTCTGCGGACCAACAACAATATCCACAAATGGAGCCCTTCTAAATACTTCTTCTCCCTCTGCTTGCGCTACACATCCAGCCACCACTATAGTAATTTCTTTATTTTTTCGTGATAAGTAAATCTTTCCGAGCTCTGAATAAAGCTTTTCTGCTGCCTTCTCTCTAATGTGACAAGTATTCAGTATCACCAAATCAGCTTTTCCTGCATCACTAACAATGTTGAACCCCAAAGGTTTAATTACATTTTCCATTAAAACGGAGTCATAAACGTTCATCTGACAGCCGTAAGTTTTAATATATAGGCCTTTCATGTTTACTTAATTTCATTCACTATCACTCACCATACACCATTGTCATTCCAGCGCGTGACGCTGGAATAGCTTTGTTGCATAGCAGCAGAAAAACTAGTGATTACTGATAAAATTCATTATAAAATGACGATTTAAGGATAAATATGCCACAAAAAATGAGAGTCAGTAACCATAGCGAATATAACAAATTTCTAGAAAAAAGAGGAAATATTTTTCATTATATCAACGAAGCCATAGAAATTTGTATAAAATTGGGCCAAAAATGCAGGGTGGCAACAATATTTACAGCAATAAAGTGGTGATTTTGATACATATAACAACCCATCTATTCATAATAGGTTTGAGTGGGATTTTTAGAGGGATACATTGAACAGATAGGAAAAATTTGCAGGTTATTAGCTATTCACAAGCATCAAAAGAAACTTGATATTAAGATCAATGATTGCAGAAAATAACATGGAAGATATCGAAATTGCCATAGGCAGTACAGGAATTAGTATATACAACAACACACAGCAAAGAAAATAGCAAAGATAGAGAGTATCGCAGCTATACACAAGTAAGAAAATTGCACATAATGTTGAGCAAACAAGTCATAGCTACAAAATACAGTAATGGCTGATCACTATGGAGCATTGGGGAAATCTGATGTTAAATATGCCATAAAAGCACTATATGCAGATAGGGCATATGACAGACATAAACTCTATAAATTGTGTGATGAATGCGGCATAAAGACGAAAATTCCTCCGAAAAACAACGCAGCAGAGCATCCAAAATTGGATTATATGCTTGATAGAAATGCCGCTATTCAGTTAATGAAATTACATGGTGAGAATGGTATAAAAAGATGGAAAGAAGAAGTAATTTACGGAAAAAGATCGTACATTGAAGAATTTTTCTCAAGGTTGAAGCGAGTATTTGGGTTTAGTTTTAGGAACAAATCTGAAATTAATCGTGAGAGGGAACTGCTACTCAAATGTTATTTGCTTAACAAATTTACTGATGGCTAAATTTGAGATAGCTTCATAAATTTATTGTGCGTATCCAAAGAGCGATGCAACAAAGCCATCCCAATGTCAACTACTTGGATGACACCCTTTGTTGTAAACTTGTAAACTCACTTTTTCTTGATTTTTTGGTTTATCTTGTCTACCTATTTTGCCACTCTGCTGAACGGACAATGGCGTCAACTTAAGGACACATTTTAGACTTTTTTGTTGAAATAAAATAGAAACAAAAGTGCTGTTTATTGCACTCTTTGGATAATTTAATGATAAAAAATTTAGAGAGAATTTTTATACACTATCACCGATATTTTTCCTTAAGTTGACGCCATTGGCTGAACGGATAAAATTAGCACATTGAAAATCCTAGCTTATTCATGAATTGACGTAGTATTGATACATCGCTTATTTTAGTAGCTGGGTTTTCTGTATATTCTGATTGATTTCGTTGTCTTTTTGCTGCTAGGTCTTCAGAATCATTTCCTAAATTCTGTTGATCATTGTCAATAGGGTTTTTCGAAGCTTGATTCTGCTCTGTTGTTGAATTAGAGAGATTTTTGTCGTTAAATGTGTCCTGTGCTTTGTTGGTTGATTTTTCAAAAAGTTTCTTAATACCACTAAATCCTAAAGTTAAAGTAAGACATATAACTCCAGCAGTAGCTATTATAGGAATGGCTGCTCCAATTGCCATTTGACCCTGAAAGAAAGCAAATGTTACCATTGCAATAACTGTAATCGTTATTGTGATTGCTAACAGTTCGCGAGTTCTTTCGGCTGGATTTATGTATTTTCCAACAGCAGATAGTACTTCTTCTGTAGCAGATACTCCTTTTTTTATACCAGAACCTAGCTTTTTAATGCCTGACTGACATTTTTTCGAAGCAGTTCCACAGTGGTATTTTTCCTCAAGCTTCTCTTTTAGTTCTTTAGCTTTCTCCTGTGCTTTCTGTGGAGTCCCTGAATAATCTTTTAGATCTCGTAAAGTTAAATAGTACTTTTTAGTATGGAATTTTGGATCTTCTAACCACAAAGAATCAGGGTTAGCACCGTTTTGTAATAATGCTGCACAAAACTTTGTTGTACTATCATAATTAGTTGCTAAATCAAAAATTGTTCCTTGCGATGGATATTCGATACTTCTTTTTTCTGCTTTTTTCTTTAATGCCAATTCTAGGGGTGTGCTCCCTTCTCCATTCTTAGCATTTATAGCTTCACCTAATTTATCTTTAGATATTGTTCCATTTTCCACTAAACCTAAAATCAACTCTGAACATGTAACTTTTTGTTCTCCTTTGAATGAAGCAATATAGTGCAGAGCATTTTTTCCATCTTTATCTTGCACAGTAATATCTGCACCATTTTGTAAAAATAACTCTAAGGCTTTATATCTATTTGTTTTTTCAAATTTTCTATCTGTACATGATCGATCCTCATTCTTTTCTTTTATATGCTGAAGTAATCGGTGGAGAGGTGTTTGTTCGTTATCATTTTTATCATTCACAGCTTTTATAAATTGTTCTTTTTGGTCTACTTCCAGTGATATACTGAGGAATTTAAGCCTTTGTTCTCTCTCCAATTTTGTAACTATCAGGTGCAGAGCATTGTTGCCTTCGCCATCTTTAAGGCTAATATCTGCCCCTTTTTGCAATAACTCTTTAAAACGTTCTTTATCATTATTTTTAATTGCTAAATGTAATTGATAATTATCATTACTATCTGGAGTATTTATGGTACGTAGTATAATTTCTTTAATTTTTGCTTCTATATTGATTTTTATTTCTGGCTTTAATTTAGATTTCTTTCCTTGCTCTGCTAATTTTTCTAAGAAATTACGGTAGTATGTCTTTTGCTCTTCTTTTAAGTTTTGTAATTCTTCTTTAGACAACTGCAAATCATCAATATTTGCTCCTAATTTGAGCAATTGTATAGCAGATACTATTGTATTGTCGTAATGTGGTATAAGTTTTTTTAAAGGTGTTAAAGTTTTTCTAGGTGTAGTCTCAAAACTATGTTTTTCTTTTGTTACTTTACTAAGTAACAATGCTTGCAGTGGTGTTTGACCGTTGCCATTTTTATCGTTTACAGCTTTTTCAAGTTGTGCTTTAAGTTCTTCCTTCTTACTCACATTTAGTACTGTATTTAAAAAATCAAACTTTTGTTTTTTCTCTAATTGTGTAACTATTAGGTGTAAAATATTATTTCCTTTTTCATTTTTTATGCTGCTAATATCCGTGCAATCTTTGAGATATTTTTTAAATTTCCTGTTATTTCTATTTTTGATCACTTTTAGTAATAGAGGATTGTTATTTGTTATTTCGTTGCTTATTTCTACTTTATGATCATCTTCAACATCGCTACCGTAGCCACTTTCTGCTTCACTATCTTCACTATTCCTACGATCATTTTGGTTGTGGGTAATACTATTAGAACAATATTTGCTATTATAAGTAATTTTAGAAATTACTTGCTTTTTTGTTTCATTTGATATTTTTTTCGATCGTTCTATTACTTCATCTAGCACTGGAAGGAAGCATTGGACATAATACCTATAATATTTTTCTTGTTCTCTAAGTGATTCTTCTAATTTAGTTAATACTTCAGAGCTAGCACCTCCCTCAAATAACCTTTCACATTTCTTGAGAGCTCCATCTCGACTTCTTGGTTTTTCACGCTTGTGTTCTTCTTTTTTTACCTTTCTCTCTATAATGCAGTACAATTGCTCGTCCTTTCTATCTTGCTCTTGCTTTTTATCTATGCATTCATCTAATTTATTTGCATTAGTAGTTAGTGCAGTTATATCTATACCCATACTAAAACCTCAATATTAAAAGCTATTTAAGTTGTCAGCACTAAACTAACAACCAAGAAGTTTGACTTTTAAATTGAGCTAAACGTTGTATATGTGATCAAAATATAGGTGGAAAGGCAGAAAACTAGTTTCTATTAGAAAATCTGTTATCATAGTCAAATCCTCACTTGAACAGTTGTCTACTATTTTAACCATTTTGTCTTAAAAAATAATAAATATAGCTAAACTGCGAAACGTGCTACTGGCTAAAATATAGCTAAACTGACTGAGATTTACCGACAATTTGAAAAACCGTCATCCCGCTACTTGTTAGCGGGATCTAGAGATACCGCGAATGAATCGCGGTATGACGTGTTATACCAATCTCCACTAATAGATAGACAAATAGTAAAAACTACAAATAATTGAGGCTAGAAAGAATAAATATGTAGTTTATGGCAGGAAAAAGTAAAGCAATAGGAGAAGAACTATATAATCAATGCAAGTTAGAATTAAAAAAATATGGAATAAGAGGAGAGATAGGAAGAAGGTTACAAGCAATAATATCAGCAAAGGAGTATGGTATCTCAAAAGTTGCTAAAATATATAGAATTACGAGAACGACATTAATGAAATGGATTGCAAGATTTAAAGAAAAAGGTGTTATTGGGTTTGCAATACAGCCAGGGCGAGGACCTAAACCAAAACTGAACGAGGAGAAGAAGGAAAAAATAAGAGAGGTAATAGAAGAAGATGGGGCAAATCTGACTGCTAAAAAATTGCAAGGTATAGTTGAAGGAATGTTAGCTATCAAAGTAAGTGAGTCAACGGCGAGAAGGCTTATGAAGAAGCTAGGATTTACATATATCACACCTCGTCCAGCACATTATAAACAAGACAAAAACAAACAAGAGGAGTTCAAAAAAAATCTCAATGAAATTGTGGAAAAGAACCGGAAAAAGGAGGTTTTTTTTCGATGAATCGAGATTTGGAACGCACTCAAAAGTTGGACATGGATGGTTTAAAAAGGGCTCAAGAACACAAGTTAAAGTAAAAATCGGAAGAGAAAACTTCTATCTTTACAGCGCTGTAAATCCCAGGAATGGAGAGGATATTAGCCTACTTGCTCCACATGTAAACACAGATTGCATGAACATATTTTTGGAGCAGATGTCGAAAGATTTGGGGACTAGAGAAGCTTTTCTTATCATGGATTGCGCAAGTTGGCATAGGTCTAAAGGTTTAAAAACTCCTGAAAATATCACCATAATTTATTTGCCGCCGTACTCGCCTGAGCTCAATCCTGTGGAAAGATTTTGGCAACATTTAAAGGAAAATATAATAAAGAACAAGATGTATGACTCTATTAAATTACTTGAAAATGCTGTATCTGAATTTATTCGAGATATTACGGAAAGTTCGATCAAAACCATTTGCTCTGTGAATTATTTGTCTAGTTATTTATGAGGGTTGGTATTAGTTACCTGGATGACAGGAAAGGAGCTATTTGGATAGTAGAATTGGCATTGGGATAAAATGCAAGAATTCTAACGAAAAAATACAACCCTCTTTTGTTAGCTATAAAATTCTGAAAAAATAAAAACCATAGGCGCCAGATGGTTTTTAGCTCAAGAACAAAAGTCAAGTATCTGGAATTCTAGGGATAGAACCTCTAAGTCATTGATTGGACTCTTTATAATAATTTTCTCTGTACAGCAATAGTACTATATCAGCATCTTGTGCAATGCTTCCGTAGGTCTACCAATATAAATTAGTCAGAGTGTTTTTTGCAAGTTTTCCTAAGATTTTTTGGTGGCGTTGACCTTAGTTTTTCAATCTCATCAATTGGAAGATCAGTAGATTCAGCTATTAAGTCAACAGATACGCTAGCTTTAAGTAAGTTTTTTGCAACTTCAATCTTTCCCTCAATCTTTCCTTCCTCTTTAGCGTCATCAAGTTTTTGAGCGAGGACAGCCTTTTCATCAAGAATACGTTTTATTTCTTGCTCATAGGCTATGAATTCTTTTTCTGACCAATTGAATCTGTTTAGCTCTTCATATGCTTTTTTGATTATTAAATCACTTCCTATTATCTTTTCTAGCTCTTCTTCACTAGTTTCGTCCGCATATTTGAAGAAGTAAACCCATTTCTCGACTATACTCTCTAATTGGTCTTCCTTCGTTCTTGGAAATTTAGGTAACTCAATAAATGTAAAATAAAAATCTTTTAAATCATGTTCATTAGTGTCTTCATCTCGGATAGTATGCCTTGACTTGTACTCAGATTTATTAGGAAACAGTACACAATCTGCTATAGCAATAAAGATAATTTCTTTAAGGTCTTCGTATAGATCACCTTTATTAGCTTGTCTTGAATAAGCTTTAGCAGCATAGTATTGAGCGCGTTTTTCAAAGCCTTTAGTTTTAGCAACTTGCATTTCGACTATTACTTGCACCCCATTTTCATCCCTGCAGAGTACATCAACGATACTTTGTTTTTTAGAGGCAATATCAGGGTCTTGAATAGTACTTAAGAACTCTATATCCTTTATTGTACTTTTGCCAGTGAAGCCGAGGATATCATTAAGGAAGTGAATGAGGATGTCTTTATTTTTTTCAGTACCAAAAATACGCCGGAACGCAACATCGTTTTTTGGATCGAGAAACTTAGAAATAGCCATAGTAAAAATGCTTAGAAAAGATTAATAATTATACACTATTTCCCGCGATTCCTCAACTTAATATTCTCCCTGTATTAACTTGATATGGCACTATAGCCTTTCCAGTTGAGATTTTTTGCAAATTGATCTTATATGAAAAAGATTCAATAGAAATGCAACGCATATATGGCAGAGATTAAGCACATTCATGTACGCTGAAGAAGATACGCTACATTTTTACTGGAATTTAATTATTTTTAATAGAAAAGCCTGCAGGCGAAGATAAATTTCGAGCTCGAAAAATATCTCAATTGTTATTATAATTAAAATTTTTAGTATGCGGAAGTACTTTTTTTTTAGCTAAGTAAGATTTACGTGCTGGAATGACAAGCCAAGTAGCTGGAACCTAGAATATCCTAAATTATAAATTGAATTTGAAAAATACTATAGTATAAGCTCTCTTAAAAAAAGCTTTTCATGATGAGTGATAGATGATAAGTTGTTAATAGTAGATTATTGTTAATAAGATTATGTGTTTTGGTTTACCTAATATAAACAGGGAAGGTTATCCATTTATAGTAGTTTTCTTTATTGTAACATGTGTAGCATTCTCTATATCTTGGGGATTTGGTGTTACGTGCTTGTTTCCGACATTATTGTGTACTTATTTCTTTCGTGATCCAGCAAGAGCTGTGCCAAACAATAAGGATCTTATATTAAGTCCTGCTGATGGTGTGATTTCAAAAATTGAAGAAGTTAATTATCCTTTATCGGCAGAAAATGGAGAAGAGAAGAAGTTTACGCTTGTTAGCATATTTTTAAGTGTTTTGAACGTCCATGTGAACCGTATACCAATATCTGGTATGATAAAGGAAATGAGTTATAAAAAAGGCAAGTTTGTATCTGCAATGAGCAATAGGTCTAGTAATGAAAATGAAAAGCAGGTTATTGTAATTGAATACGAAAAGGGAAAAGAAATTATTGTAGAACAAATAGCTGGATTAATTGCACGTCGTATCGTTTGTAATTTAGGAGTATCCCAGAACGTAAAAGCAGGTGAAAGGTTTGGAATTATAAGATTTGGCAGTAGAGTGAATATTTATGTTCCTGCTGATATAGAAGTAAGAGTTTCAGAAGGGCAAACTGTTATTGGTGGTGAAACAATTATAGCAAACTTAAATAAGGAAAACGTTCAAGAGAAGCTTACTTTTGACGTTATATGAATAACGATGGAAGTAACGGTAAATTCTTACCTATTACCAAATTATTTCCAAACTTTATAACTTTACTGGGTTTATGTGCTGGTCTCACTTCACTTAAATTTACATTTAATGAACAATGGGAATTCTCAGTAATTTTTATCATCATTGCAGCAATACTAGATGGGATGGATGGCAGAATAGCTAGAATTCTAAAATCAACTAGCGATTTTGGAGCCCAGCTTGATTCTTTTGCAGATTTTCTAAATTTTGGTGCAGCGCCTGCATTTCTTTTGTATTTTTGGAAGCTAAACGAAATCAAAGTCATAGGTTGGATTTTAGTAATGATATACGTAATCTGCATATCAATAAGACTTGCAAGATTTAATGTTTCGCTACACTCAGAACAACCATACTGGGAAAAATTTTTCTTTTCTGGTGTTCCAGCTCCAGTGTGTGCTTTACTTTCTTTGTTACCAATAATTATCACCTTTCAATCTCATGAGAGTGAATACTTACTTCTTATAGAGCGATTTTTTAACACAAGAAACGTAGCTTGTTACTTTCTGGCCATTTCATTTTTTTCGATAAGTCACATTCCAACTTTCTCCGCAAAATATATTTATATTCCCAAAAGCCTATCCTATATATTTGTGTCATTTTTTGGAGTACTTATTGTATTTTTCATCAGTAAGCCCTGGATAACTTTACCAATTTTAGGTATAGTGTATACACTTACTATTCCAATAAGCACCGGGTTTTACATATATTTTACATATAAAACTCGTTAGCTAACAAAAAACAGAAAGCTGCATGATTTTGAAGATAAGTGAACTATTAAATTCATTTCTGTACATAAAGATATTCAACATTCCATTTATAATTATTTGGGTAATTGCAACTGGAATCTTTTGTACTGCCCAGTTCAAATTCATTAACTTTAGGTTACTTAAATATGGAATACAGACGCTATTCAGTCTAAAGTGTAATAGCAATAACAATGGCATAATCACTCATATTCAAGCGTTTGCAACAGTAATTTCAGGAACAGTTGGTCTTGGAACAATATCAGGAGTTGCAATAGCTATCACAATAGGGGGCCCAAGTGCAGTTTTTTGGATGGTAATTACCGGAATACTTGGTATGTCGATAAAGTTTGCCGAGGTGGTGCTTGCATTCACCTATCGCTCTGAAAATACAACTGGTGGTGCTTTTTATTACATGGAATACGGGCTTGCAAAGATTGGATTTGCAAAAACTGGTAGATTTCTTGCCTTCACTTATGCGATTATGCTACTTATTGCAATGATTTTGGGCGGTATACCATTTCAAGCAAATCAAATAGCAGCATTGTCAAATAACCTCTTCGAATACAATGCATCCATCATTATATCCCTGCTTGTCTTCATTGTAATATTGGGAGGAATAAAGCGCATTGCTTTCGTTTCAACGAGCTTAGCACCAATTATGATAGTGCTATATGTGGGTATGTGTATATATTTAATTTATGTAAACAGAAGTAATTTGCTGAATGCTTTATCTATAATATTTCAAGACATTTTCAATAAATCGGCTATAGGAGGCGGAGTATTGAGCGGATTAATAGCCGGAGTGAGAAGATCAGTGTTTGCTAACGAAGCAGGTACCGGAACAGCAGCTATAGCACATTCAGCTGTAAAAGAGGAAGATCCAATTAAAGTTGGGTGCGTTGCAATGATTGCACCACTTATAGACACAATATTAATCTCATTTTTGACCGGTATCGTGATAATTATCACTGGTATGCACAGCACTGATAACGTGGGTGATATTATACTAATTAGTTCGGTATTTTCAACAGCTTTGCCCTTGTTCAGCAAGTTAGTTTTTCCGCTAATGATGTTTTCCTTTGCATTTTCCACAATAATAGCTTATTGTTACTACTGTGAAGTTGCTTTGCTGTACTTATTTGGTAATAAAAAAATACTGATACTGTTTCAAATTCTTATAGTGATTTCAGTGTATATTAGTTGTATGTCAAAAAATATAGAATTTATATCTTACTTAGGTGACAGTTTGTTCATGTGCCTTATGATTCCAAATGCTGTTGCAATATATCTACTGAGAAGGGAAGTTTTGAATACAATAGATTCTTATTACAATCCTAAAGGGTATTAACATGATTTATAGATTACTTTATATGGTGTTATTTTGCCTATTGTTTAATGATGTGTACGCTGCTTCAGGTTTTTACGAAAGTTATGATGCTGTGTTGAGTGGAGTAAATAACTTCATGAATGAAGTGCTGTTTTTCAAGATCTTTTACGTGCCATTTATAATTTTTCTACTAGCTTTTGGGTATGTGTTCCTAACATTGCGTTTTAAATTTCTCAACATAAGAATGTTTAAGCACGCGTTCGCTATTTTATGTGGAAAATATGACACAGATCATCACGATGGTCACATTACGCATTTCCAGGCATTTATAACTGCACTTTCAAGCACAGTAGGCCTTGGAACTGTTGCTGGTGTTGCAATTGCAGTTTCAATGGGAGGGCCAGGAGCGGTGCCTTGGATGATGATCACAGGTTTTTTTGGTATGTCAGCAAAATTTGCCGAAGTGACTTTAGCATTTAGACATAGAACAGAAGATCAGAAGCAGTTGTTTAGTGGTCCCTTTCAGTATATAAGGAATGGTCTGGAGGAATTTGGATTTAAAAGACTTGGTATTGTTCTGGCTGCTATGTATGCAGTATTTTTTATATTATCAGGTCTTGGTGGAAGTGTAGCGTTTCAAACCAACCAAATGGTCTCAATATTATCTGGCTATTCAAGTTGGGTAGATGGTCACCCTTGGTTTCTTTCTTCCATAATATCTGCGCTGCTTGCTCTGGTAATTATTGGCGGAATTAAAAGGATAGCTAGGATATCTTCTGCATTAGTACCTATTATGTCACTTATATATATCTTTAGTTGTATTATTATTATTACATTTAATATTCATAACCTTGGTTATACGTTGAAAATATTATTTTCCACTATGATAGATTTCAATGCTGTTGGTGGAGGGATAGTAGGTGCATTTGTTACCGGAATCCAAAGAGCAATCTTTGCCAGTGAAGCAGGTGTTGGTTCTGCCTCAATTACTCATGCAGCAACTAAAGATGAAGAACCAGTAAGAACAGGGCTTGTTGCAATGATAGAGCCGTGTTTTGATACAATGCTCATTTGCTGTTTAACAGGAATAACAATAGTAATAACAGGTGCATACCAAACAGGTGTTGGTGAGGGAATATTAATTACTCAAAAGGCATTTGAGACAGTTTCTTCATGGTTTCCTATACTTTTAACCATAGCTGCACCTTTGTTTGCATTTTCTTCGGTAATTTCATTTGTATATTGTTGTGAAATGGGGTGGCTATATTTATTCGGTGCAAAAAGTATAGTGATATACCGCATAGCGGTAATAATTGTGGCGTTTCTCTCTGGTCTTTCTAAAGATATAATGGCTATTGCCAATATCGGTGGAACTTTATTCTCTTGTTTAGCACTCATCAACATGACAGCACTTATACTGTTTAGTAATCAGATCAACGATGAAGTTCAGTGCTACCTGAAAAGGCTGAGGAATAATAAAATTAATTAAATTTTGGCATATGAAGGTACAACAACAGATGTCATTCCAGTGCCATCTTCTTGTTATAGCAAAACTCCCTCTTGTCATCCCAAAACTCTTTCTTGTCATCCAAGTAGCTGACACTGGGATGGCTTTGTTGCATCGCTCTTCGGATAGTAGGTAACGTACAATAAATTCATGAAGCTATCTCAAACTTAGCCATCAGTAAATTTGTTAAGCAAATAACACTTGAGTAGCAGTTCCTTCTCACGATTTATCTCAGATTTATTCCTAGGCTCTGTGGACAAAAAATATGAAAAGAGAGAAAAAGATGGTAGTTTAGCCTAATGTGTACAAAAATGGAGAAACTACCATATGCAATATTACATCAAAGAGGAAAATTGGAAACAAATTTTAGAGTTCATAAAAAGCGTAAAAGGAATGCACAGCAAAGATGAAAAACGTTTAAGAATATTCATAGAGGCAGTGTGGTACATAGTGCGAAGTGGTTGCCAATGGAGACTTTTACCAAAAACTTATGGTAATTACAGGAGTATACATAAGCGATTTAAAAGATGGTGTGAAAGAGATGTTTGGGAAAAATTGCTTGAATATACTAAACAGGAGCCTGATTTAGAAGTTGCTATAATCGACGATCAGAGCCCATCCATGTTCAGCTGGATATACAAAAGACTCCAAGGATCAAGAAGCTTTAGGAAGGAGCAAAGGTGAACTAAAATACATGCGCTTGTTGATGCACTTGGAAATCCACTTAAATTTACTCTGACTCCCGGTCAAAGAAATGAAATTACGCAGGCACAGGTGTTAACCGAAAGTATCTATAACTCTACTGTAGTAGCTGACAAGGGCTACGATAGCAATGCCTTTGTTACAAGTCTTGAAGACAAGGGATGTACAGTAGTTATTCCACCAAAACGGAATCGAAAAGTGCAAAGGCATTACGATGAGCATATCTACAAAGAACGTCATTTGATTGAGTGTTTTTTTGGTAAAATTAAAAATTTTAGGCGCATTTTTTCCAGATTTGATAAAACTGCTGAGGTTTTTATGGGTTTTCTCAATTTTGTTGGAGCTCTTGTATGGCTTCTCTAAAATTTTGTCCACAGAGCCTAGCAGAACCACGCTTTTTTTTTACATGCTCGTAAAAGCTGTTCAGATAAGCGTATAGCAACCCAAGTACACTGCACTAAAGAAGCGAGCTATTTTTGATCCACGTTTGGTCGATCGTGCACTGTTGATTAGATTGAGAAACTCGTGCCAAAATATGCAGTAAGTTTCTCAGGCCTATGAAAATCATTAATGTCTCCAATTGTTGCAATAAAAACAGCTGCAGAAATTTGGCCAATTCCTTTTATGCTGATAAGGTTCAGGAAGCTGTTTGGCAAAAGCTATAATTTCCTTCTCAAGTTTTTTAAGACTTTCCCGAATAGCTTCCAAATGATAGCTAATTACTTCAATTTCAATCTTTTCTAAAGGATCCCAATTATGCTTTTGAGTAGCACCCCACCTTAGTTGTAAGTGCTTCCTTTTTAATTTTTATCCCATGATAATTAAAAAGACCATGCATTTTATTAATTAAAGATACCCTTGATTTTACTAACTGGTCTCTTGTTTGAAGAAGAGAAGCTAACTGCTTGCATTGTTTGCTTTTATGTCTTGCTTCAGGTAACATACCTTTGCTTAGAAAAAAAGCAATAGCTCGCGCATCGTGCTTGTCCGTTTTGTTCACAGAGCGACGAACAACTTCAAACTGTCCAGGAGCAATTATTACCACGCGCTTAACATAAGGTGACACTGCGTAATAAAAAAAACAGCTATTGCCTGTTAGCTATTTCATCTGTTTCTTGAAGATTTCTGATAAAATTATTCAAGTCTTTTAAGCGAAACGTTTGAATATACTCCGGTTTTCCTTCTTGCAAGTAACAAACAGTAAAACTATTAGTATAATGCCTATGTGACGCATATTTTTCCTCCAATTGCACATTTCAATATATCAGAGTACTGGTTGGTCCAAACTCCTATACGAGGTCATCACATTTTGTGAGCCTCACCGGTGGCAGAATCTGAGTAACGAGGTCTTCTTTCATATACTTTATACAAGAACAGAAAGTGCCTCAGCAACCTGCCACCTATCCACTCTGAGAAGTGATTATCTTCTCTTGCTTCCAACCAAGCAATACCTAATTCATACCATCTGGGTAAGGTCATGTTATTTTAGGTAGTATACCTACATACTTATTTTGGTACTGCAGGTCCGCACTCATTTAACTTTTGTATACACGAGTTAAGTTACTTATTCGTTGAAGTTTTCCAATTTAAGCCATATTATTAACCTATTCAGATAGAAATTAGAAACTATTATGTCAAACAAAATAGGTTTTTGGGCTATTTTTGCCTTAGTGATTAGTAGCCAAATTGGCTCTGGAATTTTTATGCTTCCAATTAGCCTTGCTCCATATGGCATTTATAGCCTCATAAGCTGGGTAATATCAGGGCTCGGTGCTATATCTCTTGCTTTGGTTTTTGCCTTACTCTGCGCAAAATTTCCAGAAACGGGTGGTCCTCACGTTTATGTAAAGCATGCTTTTGGCCCTGCTGCAGCTTTCTTTGTTGGTTGGACATATTGGGTGATTTCATGGGTTAGCACGACAGCAGTAATTGTTGCAAGTATTGGCTATCTTACTTCGCTTTTTCATGGAGATATTCAAAATATACGCTTATTTTTAGAAATACTATTATTTACGATCATTACACTAATAAATTTAAGAGGTGTCACTGCTGCTGGATGTGTTGAGCTTTTATTGATGACTGTCAAAATTACCGCACTGCTTGCTATACCAGTAACAGCGTTGTTTTTCTTTGATAGGAATAATTTTATCATAAGTGAGAAAATATCAACCCTCACGATGTCTCAAGTCCTTGCTCGCTCTACACTACTCACTCTATGGTGTTTTATTGGACTTGAATCAGCAACAGCACCTGCAGGATCAGTAAACGATCCAGCCAAGACTATACCAAGAGCCATAGTGCTTGGCACAATCTCTGTTGCAGTTATATATTTCATTAATAGCCTTGCAATCATGGGATTGATAAACGGCAATGATCTAGTTAATTCAAAAGCGCCGTATGTTGATGCAATAAAAATTATGTTTCCTGGTAATTGGCATTTGATCATTTCTATTGTTGCTTTTATTGTTTGTGTTGGCAGTTTAAATGCTTGGGTACTAGCTAGTGGACAAGTGGCCCTTGGCCTTGCAGAAGATAAACTGATGCCACAGTTCTTTGCTAAAAGAAACAAGCACGGTTCTCCTTTCTGGGGCATAACAATCAGCTCCGTTGGCACTTCAGTTCTACTAATTCTCACTTCAAGCAACAATTTTGCTAAACAGATCACATCAATTATTGACTTTTCTGTAGTTTCATTTTTATTTGTTTACCTTGTATGCAGTCTTGCTTTTCTCAAGGTTATTATAAAGGAGAAAAACTATTACAAATTTTTAATTGGCAGTATAGCAACAACCTTTTGCTGCTGGGTAATATTTGAAACTTCTGTGAATACCTTGCTGATCGCAAGCTTATTCACTGCAAGTGGCATACCCATTTATTTATTTTGGTACTGCAGAGCTCCTGCACAATAAAATAGAGTTTAACGACTTTTCTTATTGTCCACTTGTTCAACATTACCCTTCTCAAGTTTACTATCTACTTCTTTTGCGTATTCATCATCTACACTAGTCTCATCTTTTATCTTACAGGAGTGACCTGCTTGCAATTTTTCATATGCTTCCATTATAGGGTTACTGACGACTTCTACTTTTTTAGGTGTGAAAATCCTTGCTAAAAATCTCCCTATTATTGGTATTGATCTTAAGAAATCTCTTAGTTTTGAAGATTCTTGTCTTTTATTTAGGAACTGTTGGTCTATTTTAAGGTTTTTTACACCATATTTTTTATCATCAAAATTTATTGCAGGCTTTCTTTTTTTCGAAAGAACATTTTGAGCCTTTAATCCATTGGTTCTTTCAGGCTCTTGAGGTGTAGACATTGCAGGTTTAACCTTAGTTTCATCGTATTCTTTATTCATCTTTCACTTTATTATGTAATATTACTAATATTGCATAATAATAGCTAAATTACAATTAATTGCAAGGTAAAAATATTAAAACAATTGTAAATTTTGTCGGTCAAAATATAATAGAACTTTAAAATGAGAGGTTTATCTATATGGGATACAAAATTGCTGTTATTGGAGCAACCGGAAGAGTAGGGCGTGAGATATTAAGCACGCTTGCTGAATTTCAAGATGAGGCAATAGATTCTGTTATTGCACTTGCATCGAAAAAATCAGAAGGAAAGAAGATGAGCTTTGATGACAAAGAGTTAACAGTTTTATGCCTTGAGGATTATGACTTCGTTGGAACTAATGTAGCCATTTTCTGTGCTGGATCTCATGTTTCTGAAAAGTACGTACCAACTGCAACACGGGCTGGATGCATCGTGATAGATAACAGTTCCCATTTTAGAATGAAAGAGGGTGTGCCACTCATTATTCCAGAGATTAATAAAGAAAAAATTATGGAATATAAAAATCACAACATAATATCCAATCCAAACTGTACTACAATACAGATGCTGCTAGTACTACATCTATTACACCAGAAAGCAAAAATAAAGAGAATCGTTGCTTCAACTTATCAATCAACTTCTGGTGCAGGTAAAGCAGCAATGGATGAGCTCTATGACCAGACAAAAAAAATCTTTATGAACGAAGCTAAAAAACCCGAGATATTCCCCAAGCAAATAGCGTTTAATTGCATCCCCCATGTAGGAGAATTCATGAAAAATGGTTCTACAGAAGAGGAATGGAAAATGCAAGAGGAGACAAAAAAAATTTTAGAGGAAGATATAAAAGTTACTGCAACTTGTGTAAGGGTACCAGTCCTTATCGGTCACGCTATGGCAGTAAATGTGGAATTTGATCAACATATCACTGAAGAACAAGCTCGTGAAGTGCTAAGTAAAGCCGAAGAGAGTGGAGTTTTAGTGTACGATAGGCGTGAAGATGGTGAATACATAACTCAAATTGATGTTGTACAGGAGAATGCTGTATATGTCTCGCGTATTAGAAGAGACAATACTGTTGAGCATGGATTAAATATGTGGATAGTGGCTGATAACCTGCGCAAAGGTGCAGCATTAAATATAGTGCAGATTCTTGAGATTTTAATAAGAGAGTATTAAGTGCATATAGAGTGCACGTACGTTGTAATTCGGAGGAAATTTGTATATCACATGATGTCATTCCAGCGTGTGACGCTAGGCCATAAAAATTCCTTGACACATTTCGCCAGCCTCCTTATTATGAAACTGAAGCTATATTATTTAACTTCCCAATCTGTGCAGATTAAAATGACAAGAAGACTTGTATTTGGCGTACTATTGTTTAATTTTTGCACTATGTGCATACTATGTCTTTATAAAAATTTTGGGTTTTTACCCACATAAGCTGAAAAGCGCTTATAAAGCGTTTAAGACATCACCCAACGTCAAATTTTAAAATAAAGAGTGGAATAACTAGCTACTCCGGAGATTCTTTGTCTTTTTTTTCTGCTGGTAAATTTCTTAAACATTTATAGCTTAAGTTAGTTGCGTTTAAAAGCAGCTAAATTGCAGTGTTTAAGACTTAAAGAACGCCGATACTGAAAATAAACAATGACTAGGGCTTCTTTTGCCTTTTTTTCCGTTTGGTAAATTTCTTAATGTTTATGGCTAAAGTAACTTAGGTTCACCGACAATCGTCATTCCGCTACGTGTTAGCGGGATCTAGAGATACCATGACGGTATAGTATCTCGCTGCTTGTTAGCGCCGCGGCGCATAAGTGTTGAAAGTAACACAAAAAAGACATAAAGAACTATTATTGCAAGAAAATGGAGGCAATAATGGATCAAATAGAAAGAGTACTAAATTTAATAAAAGATGAGGATTTAGAAAGGCTAGGAAAATTAAGTGAAGTAGATAAATGTAATACTAAATTGTTGGGCAAGATTATATTTAAAGGTCTAATGAAGTTAATATTAATGGGGCAAAAAACAAGCCTAAGAGCGCTAGAAATGGTAATAAACAGGTGTATAATGGATAAGAATAGCGATAAAAGTACAGTAACATACAGTGGTTTGTCAAAAAGGTTAAAAGTTATAAATCCAGAATATTTTAAGGGAGTATATATTGATTTGATGAGCAAGATTAAAAAGCTATTACCCCAAAAAACATCAAATAACTTACATAAGTTTGATTCGACGATCATAAATTTATCGGGATATCTCATAAAAGATGGGCTGAAAATAGGCGGTAAAAGTAACGATAGTCAAGTTAAAGTGAGTGTAGGATTAAAGGATCAATTGCCGACAAGTATAAGATTTTGTAAAGGACAAGAAGAAAGTAGTGAAGATATAGCATTAGTGAGAGCAATTAATGAAGCTAAAGTTGAAAAAGAGGATATTTTATTATTTGATAGAGGAATCAGAAAAGTTGGAACTTTTGCCGAATTTGATGAAAAGGAGTACAAATTTATCACAAGAGTTAAAGTAGGAAGAAAACATGATGTTATAAGCAGGAACAAAGTTATAGGAGAACAAAAATCGGATGGATCAGAGATTTTAGAAGATATAATAGTTAATCTTTATCGTGCACGAGGTAAAGTGGCAGAAAAGCATGATCTACGGCTAATAAAAATCAGAAATAAAATTGGAGATGAAATATGGTTTTTGACAAACTTGTTTGAAATGCCAGCTTATGAAGTAACAGAGCTATATAGGCGCAGATGGGATATAGAAGTGTTCTTTAAATTTATAAAGCAAAATCTTGGATATAAGCACTTTTTAAGCCATACTATGAATGGCATGAAGGTGTATATTTACATGATTATTATTACGGCTTTGTTATTTCTTGTTTATAAAATCAAAAATAATCTACATGGGTTCAAAATAGCATTACTGCAATTCACATTGGATCTAAATGACTCTTTTATACGTTCGATTGTTTTACTGTCGGGAGGTAATTTACATGCCGTCAATCACCTTATATCACGCCATTTTTGATACTTTCAACACTTATGCGCCGCGGCGGTATGACGTAGGGCTACAGATGTCATGCCAGTGCTCCTTTTTTTGTCATCCAAGTAGCCCTCTTCTTGTCATCCAAGTAGCTGACACTGGGATCTAATTTTTTATGCAAAATTACTATATTTATATATTTGCAAATAGATACAATTTGAAATAATTTACACTATGAAGTTACGAAATGAGATCCCAGAAGTCTAATAATTTCATTGTGTACTTGATTATCACTTTTTGTTTCAATTTCAGTGATAACATGGCACCTACCGGGCTCTTTTATGGCAATTTCTTTAAACCCTTTTCTGACTTTATTGTAAAAATTTACATCCATTTCTTCATATTTATTCCTGTCTTTTGCTCTACTCAACCCAATTTCAACGTCAATATCTAGAATAAATGTAATATCTGGATATCTAATTTCAGCCAACCTGTGCAAATCTTCTATTAGTTTTAAATTAACTCCAAACCCATATCCTTGGTATGCAATAGTTGAATCAATAAACCGATCACAAATCACTATTTTTCCTTCTGCAAGAGCTGGTAATATTAATTTTTTCATATGCTCGTGCCTCATCGAGATAAGTAGCAAGAGTTCAGAAATAGGATCAATATTATTTGTTAACAACACTCCCCTTATATTCTCTGCAAAATCAGTGCCGCCTGGTTCTCGAGTCAATACTACGCTATTTTCACCGCGAATTTGCTTAAAATGATCTGCAAGTAGCTCAGACTGTGTTGTTTTACCAGAGCCGTCTATTCCTTCGAAAGTTATGAACATAAGTTTTATAATTATAATGCTAAAAAAGAATATGCAAATAGTATACATAGAAACCGTTTGACATTTAAATGACAAAATCATAAATTATATGTGGTATAATAATAGTCTATGGTTGCTCTGAATACTCCTAAAGTCGATTTTAGTTTTACTGCAAAAGATTTTAATCTTTTGGGAGTAGACAATAAATACTATACATTAAGTGACTGTTGTGGAAAAAATGGTCTTATTGTAATGTTTATATGCAATCACTGTCCTTACGTTCAGTCAATTATTAGCAATCTGGTAAGCGATGTTGATCAATTGAAAAAAGATTATCAGGTAAACACCGTTGCAATAATGTCAAATGATGTAAATGAATATCCAGAAGATTCCTTTGAAAATATGATTAATTTTGCCAAAGAAAATAAGTTTACATTTCCATATTTAATTGATAGTACACAGAAAATAGCTAAAGAATATGGGGCTGTTTGCACTCCTGATTTTTTTGGCTTTAATTCCAATTTAAACCTTTGCTATCGTGGACGTTTTAACGACACAAAAAAAGAAAAGGTTCAAAGCTATGAAGTAGGAAGTAGTGATTTATTTCAAGCTATGAAATTTATTGCAGAAATTGGTGGTTGTCCATCTGAGCAAAAGTCCAGTATTGGCTGCTCAATTAAATGGTCTAATTCTACAGGTTAAATATCATGCACAGTGGCTCTCAGCATTTGTTTGATATTATAATTTTACTTTCTGCTGCTGTGTTTATAGTCATAGCGTTTTGGAAAATGAATATTAGTCCAGTGCTCGGTTACTTCGTTGCAGGTGCAGTTATTGGTTCTCATGGGTTTAATCTGATACACTCAGCTGAAGCAATGGATAATCTTGCAGAATTTGGTGTAGTTTTTCTATTATTCATTATAGGCCTTGAATTGACATTTGAACGCCTGATCGCTATGCGTATTCATGTATTTGGGTTTGGTTCTCTTCAAGTTATAGTTACCATGGTAGCAATATGGTGCATTGCTCTTGCTTTCGGAGTGAATACGAATATAGCAACAGTTATTGGTGGTGGGCTTGCGCTATCCTCAACAGCAATAGTGTTGCAGGTTCTGCAAGAAAAAGGTTCTCAAGCAAGTCAGGTTGGTAGGTTGTCGATAGCAGTACTATTAATGCAAGATTTTGCAGTGGTACCATTAATAGTGTTGGTACCTTTACTTGCTGGCAATTCTGAGCACAGCCTGATAAGCTCATTGGCAGGTTCATTGGTGCAAGCAGCTATTGCATTAGTGCTGATATTTATAACTGGTAGATTATTGCTTAGACCTTTATTTTCGGTTATTGCTAAAATGGAAAGTAATGAGGTCTTTATATCAACAACGCTTTTAATAGTATTAGGAGCAGCGTTTATTACTGAGCAATTTCATTTATCGTTGGCATTAGGTGCATTTGTTGCTGGATTGTTAGTTGCAGAAACAGAATATAGACACTCAGTAGAACACGCAGTATTGCCATTTAAAGATTTGTTTCTTGGCTTATTTTTCATGACTGTTGGTATGTCCATCAATACCGAACTTTTACTCAATAAGTTACCACTAATTACTTTATTATCGATTATCCTTATCGTTTTAAAAACATCTATCATATATATATTGTGTAGATTTTTTGGGTTTAAGAGTGCACCTGCTATACAAGCTGGGTTACTGCTTTCACAAGGCGGTGAATTTGCATTTATTTTATTTCGCTTAGCAGATGAGCTAAATGTGCTACCAAGTGAAATCGCTCAAGTACTTATGATGGTAACTACAGTAACCATGGCTTTCACTCCTCTTTTATCGGGGCTTGGAGATTGGATAGCAAACTCATTTAGCACTGAGAAAACAATATTAGATGATGAAGCTGTTGAAACAGATACACAAGATCTTTATAACCATGTAATAGTTGCTGGATTTGGTAGAGTGGGATATATGGTAACAAAAATGCTTACTGCAGAGCATTTAAGTTACGTTGTTGTAGATATTCAATCGAAAATAGTCAAAGAAGGAAAAAGTGATAGTTTTCCTATATATCTTGGAGATGTTACAAGATATGAAATTTTAAAATCAGTAGGAATAGAAAGAGCACAAGCTCTCGTTATTTCAATAAAGAATGAAGTTACTATAAAAAAAGTTGTTTCCTTAGTTGCTGCAAATTTTCCGCATGTAAATATTGTAATACGCTTACCAGATCTGAGTAATGTGGAGGTTTATAGAGATCTAGGAGCTAGTAAAATTATTCCTGAAACATCTGAGATAGGATTGCAGCTAGGTGGAGCTGCACTGAGCCTCAGTGGTATTAGCGAAAGTGGAGTTACGTCTTTAAAAAGTAGATTTAGAAAAGGCAATTATAGTATGTTAAAAGACCTTGGTAGTGATAAAGATGAATGACTACTTCTCTAATTGTATCCGTTCAGCCAATGGCGTCAACTTAAGGACACATTTTAGACTTCTTTGTTGAAATAAAACAGCAACAAAAGTGCTATTTATTGCAGCTTTTGGGTAATTTAATGGTAAAAATTTTAGAGAGAATTTTTATACACTATCATCGATATTTTTCCTTAAGTTGACGCCATTGCCTGAACAGATACGGCTGACTAATAAACCCTCTTTTCCGGAGCTATGAAATCAATCTCATCGCTCAGAGTTTTTTCAGCAACTTTCTTGTAATCAATTTTTACATTGATCTGCCCTTTCTTTTCTTCAAGCCACGCTATAGTGTGCTTCATCCAATTTTTGTCATCACGCTCAGGGAAATCTTCACGAGCATGGGCACCTCTACTCTCCTCTCGATTGGCTGCGCATTCCATGGTAATAACCGCTTGTGGGATCATGTTAGCAAGCTCCAGTGCTTCAACTAAATCACTATTCCACATCATACTGCGATCCTCAAGTGAAATATCAGGCATCATTTTTGCTACCTTTTTTATAGCTTTTTTGCCTTCTTCTAAAACTTCAGCAACACGGAACACTGATGCGTACTTTTGCATAGTGTTCTGCATTTCGCTGCGTATTTTTGCTACTTTTAGCCCACCGGAGGCAAATCGCATTTTATTAAATCTATCTACTATCCAGTCTGTGCAGTCTGAATGCAATTTTTTATGTGGTGTACCGGATTTTAGCTTCTCTTTTGCTCTGAGCGCTGCAGCTCTACCAAAAACCACAAGATCAAGAAGTGAGTTAGAGCCAAGTCGATTTGCACCGTGCACAGAGACACATGCGGCTTCTCCAATTGCAAATAGTCCATCTACCACTTCTTCCTTACCTTGCTTCAGCGTGATCACTTCTCCATAATAATTGGTTGGAATGCCACCCATGTTATAGTGAACAGTCGGAATGACCGGTATTGGATCTTTAGTGACATCAACTCCAGCAAAAGTTCTCGCGGTTTCGCTGATGCCTGGAAGTCTCAGTTTTATTACTTCCGGATCAAGATGCGCTATAGTTAAATACATGTGATCTTTTTTCGGTCCAACACCTCTTCCCTCTCTAATTTCAATTGTTATTGCACGACTTACCACATCACGAGAAGCTAAATCTTTTGCTTTTGGTGCGTAACGTTCCATAAACTTTTCGCCCTGAGAATTAACGAGATATCCCCCTTCACCACGGCACCCTTCTGTCATCAAGCACCCTGAGCCATATATTCCTGTCGGATGAAATTGCACAAATTCCATATCTTCAAGTGGTAACCCAGCTCTCACCACCATGCCATTACCATCACCTGTGCAGGTGTGTGCGCTTGTTGCAGAGAAATAAACACGTCCATATCCACCTGTTGCTAGCACCACCCTATGCGCGCGAAATTTATGTAATGTACCGTCGCATAGCGACCAAGCAAGAACTCCGCAGCATGTTTCGCTATCCATAATTAAATCAATCACAAAGTATTCAACAAAAAATTCAGCGTTGAATTTAAGACACTGCTGATATAGAGTGTGAAGGATTGCGTGCCCAGTTTTATCTGCCGCCGCACAAGTGCGCTGAGCTGACTTTCCTTTACCAAAGTGAGTTGTCATTCCACCAAAAGAACGCTGGTATATTTTGCCATCTTCTGTACGAGAAAAAGGTACGCCAAAATTTTCAAGTTCAATAACAGCTTTAGCAGCGTTTTTACACATATATTCTACTGCATCTTGATCACCAAGCCAGTCTGAACCTTTTATTGTGTCATATGCATGCCAGCGCCAATCGTCTTCACCAATATTACCTAAAGCTGCACTAATTCCGCCTTGTGCTGCAACTGTATGACTTCGTGTAGGGAAAATTTTAGAAATGCAGGCAACTGAAAAATTAGTTGCAGCCATCCCAAGCGTTGCTCTGAGCCCTGCTCCACCTGCACCTACTACTACCACATCATACTCATGTTCTATGATCTCATACGCTGACTTATCCATATTTACTTATTTTATTATTACAGGCTTATGATATCACAGAAGTAGAAAAAATCTATACAAGTTTTCTATAGTTATGCCGCCGCGGCGCTAACACGTAGCGGGATGACGGTTGTCGGGGTGTCATGAAAGTAGCTGACACTTGGGGTCTATGTTTTTTCTGGTCACACGTACAGCTGTACGAACATTGTGCTACTAGTAGGGTGTCATTCCAGTGCTTGACACTGGAATGACATCACAGAGGCACTGGAATGACACCTCTCTTGGGCTCTTTTAGCTATAAACATTAAGAAATTTACTAAATGAAAAAAAAGGCAAAAGAAGCCCCGTGGTGCGAGTTTTGACTCTATATTACTGTAAGTGGCGCTGTAATAATGTGCTGACGCTTAGTTTAAGCGCGATTTGGCTGAATGTAGAAAAAATAAAAAAGACATGCAGCCGCTATAATTTTATGTAATCCGCCAATAAATACCCTGAGTTTTTTACTGAATTTTTGTTGTTGAACCTGCGCAGATCAAAAACAAGTTTTGAGTCATAAATACCCTTACTATCATAGTAAGGGGGCTGGCGGAAGGAAGTTTTTTTTGTTTCTATGTTGTCAACTATCTGAATGGCAGACCATTGATTGTATGGGTTCCATCTGTTATATATAATCTTTTTGAATACGAAGAAAACTGATGAATGAGTATGATATTACGGTTATAGGTAGCGGTCCTGGTGGTTATATAGCAGCAATTAGGGCGGCACAGCTTGGGTTTAAAACTGCAATTGTAGAAAAAGAAAAAAATTTAGGCGGTATATGCTTAAATTGGGGATGTATACCAACAAAATCGCTACTTAGGGCGTCTGAGGTTTATAGGCTAATAAAAAGATCAAAAGAGTTTGGTATAGAAGTAAAGGAAGCGAGTTTTGATATACAATCAATAGTGAAATACTCAAGAAACGTTGTTGATAAATTGTCAAGCGGTGTTGCATATTTGATGAAGAAGAACAATATCAGAGTTTATCAAGGCTTTGGTAAACTTGCAGGCAGTAGTACTATCAAAGTTGCTGGCGATAAGGAAGAACAAGAAATTGTTTCCAAGCATATCATTTTAGCAACAGGCGTGAGGGCACGGAATCTGCCTGGAATAGAGGCAGATGGAGATTTAATATGGAATGCGCAGCACGCTATGATGCCGGGCAAATTACCAAAATCACTACTCATTATAGGATCTGGTGCAATTGGAATAGAATTTGCAAGTTTTTATAGCACTTTGGGGGTTGATGTAACAATCATAGAGATAAAGAGCACTATTTTGCCGCTAGAGGATAAAGACATTTCAGATTTAGCACAAGAGATATTCACAAAACAGGGGATAAAAATATATACAAACAGTAGTGTAAAAGCTTTGACTAAAAATAAAGACTCTGCTCAAGTGCAACTGAGTAATGGTGAGAGCAAAGAATTTGATAAGGTGATTGTTGCAGTTGGCATTCAGGCAAATACTGAAAATATAGGTTTAGAAAATACAAGGATAAAATTAAATTCCTCTGGTTTTATTGAAACGAATGAATGGTATGAAACTAGTGAATCAAATGTGTATGCAATAGGTGATGTAGCTGGCCCACCATGTTTAGCACATAAAGCAAGTCATGAAGCTGTGATCTGCGTTGAAAAGATTGCTGGTAAAGGTACTCATGCGTTAAAAAAAGAGTGCATACCAAATTGCACTTATTCTCATCCACAAATAGCGAGCATCGGCCTTACTGAGGAACAGGCAATAAAAGGTGGGTATGATATAAAAATAGGAAAATTTCATTCTACCTTTAATGGTAAGTCTGTTGCACTCAGTGAAACTGAAGGGTTAGTGAAAACAATTATAGACAAAAAGACAGGCGAACTTCTGGGTAGCCACATGATAGGTGCAGAAGTGACGGAGTTAATTAGCAATTTTGCTCTTGCAAAGCAACTAGAAGGAACAGACTTCGACATAAAATCTACGATTTTCCCTCATCCAACCATTTCAGAGATGATACACGAATCAGTGCTTGCTGCAGATGTTAAATAGTTGAACTAACGTTCCATCGTTTTAGAGGCGTCAATGTCTTGAGTAGTAGTTTGATTAGGCACTTTAGTTTCAATAGATTGATTACCACCAGCATCAGAATTCTGTAACTCTTCTTTCAATCCCTTAGCTGCTTCTTTCACTTCAAGCTTTGCCTTTGGATGAAGATCTTCTAGGCCTTTTCCTTTAGTATCCAAACCTTGTTGTAGATTAGTGCTTTTCATTTTATTATGCTGCTCGTGCTCAGGTAGGTCAACAACCGAATTGAAAAGAGTTTTTATTATATTTTTTAGCAGTTCTAAAAAACCTCCGCTTCTGCTTTCTCTTTGTTCTTGAGGTTTATTTTTCTCATTAGGTTCTTTTTTACTATTACTTTTAGGCATTTTTAACTCAACTATCATAAAGCTTAATAAAATTCTACGTGCAAATTATTAAATAACAGTTAACAATCTAGTGTTAATTTGTTATTTACAGATGGATATTATCTTAGCAACAGGTGGCACAGGTGGACACATTTTTCCAGCTATAACTTTAGCAAGAGCACTAAAGGCACAAGGATATAGTTGCATAGTATTTACTGATAAAAAAACAAATAAAAATACCGACATAGGAAGCTACACCTTGCAATTACGTAAACCGAGCAGCAACAAATTTAAGTTTTTCCTTTTATTAATGTATAGTTGTGTGCTAGCAATATATAAAATCAGAAAATTGAAGCCAAGATTAGTAATTGGTTTTGGTAGCTATACTTCTTTTCCAACTCTTCTTGCAGCAAGGGTTCTTTCTATACCTATAATTTTACATGAACAAAACACAGTTTTAGGGAGAGTGAATAGATTCTTTTTCAAGAGTGCAAAATTAATTGCAACCAGCTTTCCGGAGACTAAATATGCAGAGGGCAATAAATGTATTTTTACAGGAAATTTTGTTGATATAAAAGCACAGAGCCATTCTAGCACTGAGAAAATCCTAAATATATTGGTCATAGCAGGCAGCCAAGGTGCAAATTTTTTTGATGATGTAGTAAGCAGCGTAATTTGTGATTTACCTATTAAAATGAAAAAGAAAATTAGAGTGACGCAGCAATGTACGAAGAAAAATGTAAACAAGGTCAAGAATCTATACAAAAGTGAAAAGATCGATTGTGAATTAAGTGGATTTTTTGATGATATGGAAAATAGACTGGCCAATGCTCACTTGGTAATTAGCAGAGCAGGAGCAACTTCAATAGCGGAGATCACTCTTGCTGGGCGTTCTGCTATATATATACCTTACCCTTACTCAAAAGATAATCACCAATTTTATAACGCAAAATATATTGAAGATTCGGGAGCAGCTATGATAGTCGAGCAGAATAGTGAAGCAAAAAAAAATCTAACAGAGTTACTATTTGATCTATTAAATAATTCTCAAAAATTGCGTGATATGACCAATAATACAAAAAAAACAGGGATAAAGAATGGGACTACTAAGTTTGTTAAGGTAATTGTTCACACAATGGCGTACTTAAGAGCCTCCATTAGCAAACCCTCCTAAAGACATGATGGCGTTTACCACTTTATCGCGACTGCCCTGGTTGTACTTAACTTTAGCACATATACTTGCTCTATCAAAAAGAGCTTGGAAGCTTTTTGGTGCAATGAGTACTTGATAGAGTTTCTGTCTCATTACACCAAATAAAACTGAAAAATTTAAACGATACTCAGCAATTTGATCTAGATGTATGGTCCCAAAGTATGATGGCATGGATTAAGTATAAACAATTCAGGAACACTGTGTACATATAAATTCATAAGGAGTCAGACCCTTGAGAGTTGTAATAGTTTAGACTTGATCTGACAGACTGATAAAGTAAGATAAAAATATAAACAAATTATAAAGGAGTGTCAGGCAACACAAGAAAAAATACTAAAACCAAAGTTAGGATTTTGCAAAACAATTAGGACAGGCATGCAAAGTGATGGGATATTCGAGAGATACGTTTTATCGTTTCAAAGAACTATATGAAACAGGAGGAGAAAAAGCATTATATGAGATAAGTAAAAGTAAGCCATTACTTGCCAATAGAGTACCAAAGGATATAGAAGAAGCAGTAGTTAAAATAGCAGTAGAGTTTCCAGCATATGGACAAGAAAGAGCAGCTAATGAGTTAAAGAAAAGAGGAATTCTAATATCTGCTAGCGGGATAAGGTCAATATGGCAAAGAAACGACCTCGAAAATTTTAAAAAGAGATTGAAAGCGCTGGAAGCAAAGGTAATCCAAGACGGTGTAATTTTGACAGAGGAGCAAGTTACTGCTTTAGAAAAAGCTAAGGAACAAAAAGAGGCTCATGGTGAAATTGAGACACAACACCCTGGATACTTAGGTAGTCAAGATACCTATTACGTAGGCAATATCAAAGGTATTGGACGAATTTACCAACAAACTTTTATCGACACCTACTCTAGAGTGGCCTTTGCTAACGGAGAAAACTGCCATCACAGCTGCAGATCTTCTCAATGATAGAGTTATACCATTTTTTGATGAACAGAAAGTTCCATTGCTACGCATTTTGAGGCACAGAGTATTGTGGCAGACCATGCGTACCAGCTATATCTGGGAGTAGAAAATATTGACCATTCTAGAACCAAAGCTTATTCTCCACAGACTAATGGTATATGTGAAAGGCTTCACAGAACTATGCAAGATCAATATTATCTTTAGAAAAAAGATTTATAGTACTTTGGAAGAGCTTCAGTTAGATATTGGTTGCATTCTTACAATAGAGCTAGACCTCATTCAGGTAAATATTGCTACGGCTATGCAGACCTTTTTTGATAATATGCATATTGCTTACCAAAAAAATATTGATAACATTAAAATAGATTCTGATATCGGTTTTGACTTCGTCGATTCTTCTGTCAGATAATTCACGTCTGTCAGATCAAGTCTAAACTATTACAAATAAGTTAACTTCCATATATCCTAAGTAATTCTTGTGCATTAGCCTTTATTAGAGTAGGGCATTTTCTGTCATTTAATAGGGAACGCAATATTTCAGTCGCACCTTTAATGTCGTTATTATGTATCTTTACTACAGCAATAGCTTCTTGGCTTGAATAAGGATACACTGCACTTGATTCTAAATTATCAATTTTATCTTTATTTATTTTTTCACTGTTGGAGTGAAGTAAGCTCATTACTTCTAAGTATTGTGCTAACTCACGCAAAACATTAGGAGCACCTTTATCATCTGCCAAATCATTATAAATAGATGCTGTGTCTGTTGGCATTGAATCTGAGATATGATTGGATGCGCGTTCAAAATTTGCTAAATACTCCCAATTTGAATCTATTTCTTCTAGCAGAGGCTTATTATCTTTTTTTAAGAATAATACTTCGTAAAATTTGTCACCTGCAGTTATAGATTGTCTTGTGTTATCAATGTTGCGCAATAAGTATAATGTGATGCCAACTAACATTGGTGCGAGTGCAAGCAAAAAGATGTATTTTTTCATGGTAATATTTCAAATAGTTATATATTTATACATTAATGCTTTTGATTTGCAAAAACATATTGACATAGTGATTATATCACATAATAATATTCTCAAAGTTGTTTGAATAGTTGGAGATTAAAATATTTCTAAAGTAGAAATAAAGACAGTAGTATTAAGCTAAATTATTTTTTGTCGGATTTATCCGATGTACCCTCAACCTTTTATAGGTTGAAGTCTAAATTTGAGAGTTTGATCCTGGCTCAGAATGAACGCTGGCGGCAGGCCTAACACATGCAAGTCGAACGGGGTTATATTGTAGCTTGCTATGATATAACTTAGTGGCAGACGGGTGAGTAATGTATAGGAATCTACCTAGTAGTACGGAATAATTGTTGGAAACGGCAACTAATACCGTATACGCCCTACGGGGGAAAAATTTATTGCTATTAGATGAGCCTATATTAGATTAGCTTGTTGGTAAGGTAATGGCTTACCAAGGCAATGATCTATAGCTGATCTGAGAGGATGATCAGCCACACTGGAACTGAGATACGGTCCAGACTCCTACGGGAGGCAGCAGTGGGGAATATTGGACAATGGGCGAAAGCCTGATCCAGCCATGCCGCATGAGTGAAGAAGGCCTTTGGGTTGTAAAGCTCTTTTAGTGAGGAAGATAATGACGGTACTCACAGAAGAAGTCCTGGCTAACTCCGTGCCAGCAGCCGCGGTAATACGGAGAGGGCTAGCGTTATTCGGAATTATTGGGCGTAAAGGGCGCGTAGGCGGATTAGTAAGTTAAAAGTGAAATCCCAAGGCTCAACCTTGGGATTGCTTTTAAAACTGCTAATCTAGAGATTGAAAGAGGATAGAGGAATTCCTAGTGTAGAGGTGAAATTCGTAAATATTAGGAGGAACACCAGTGGCGAAGGCGTCTATCTGGTTCAAATCTGACGCTGAGGCGCGAAGGCGTGGGGAGCAAACAGGATTAGATACCCTGGTAGTCCACGCTGTAAACGATGAATGTTAAATATGGGAAGTTTACTTTCTGTATTACAGCTAACGCGTTAAACATTCCGCCTGGGGACTACGGTCGCAAGATTAAAACTCAAAGGAATTGACGGGGACCCGCACAAGCGGTGGAGCATGTGGTTTAATTCGATGCAACGCGAAAAACCTTACCACTCCTTGACATGGAAATTATACCTATTCGAAGGGATAGGGTCGGTTCGGCCGGGTTTCACACAGGTGTTGCATGGCTGTCGTCAGCTCGTGTCGTGAGATGTTGGGTTAAGTCCCGCAACGAGCGCAACCCTCATCCTTAGTTACCATCAGGTAATGCTGGGGACTTTAAGGAAACTGCCAGTGATAAACTGGAGGAAGGTGGGGATGATGTCAAGTCATCATGGCCCTTATGGAGTGGGCTACACACGTGCTACAATGGTGGCTACAATGGGCTGCAAAGTCGCGAGGCTAAGCTAATCCCTTAAAAGCCATCTCAGTTCGGATTGTACTCTGCAACTCGAGTGCATGAAGTTGGAATCGCTAGTAATCGTGGATCAGCACGCCACGGTGAATACGTTCTCGGGTCTTGTACACACTGCCCGTCACGCCATGGGAATTGGTTTCACTCGAAGCTAACGACCTAACCGCAAGGAGGGAGTTATTTAAAGTGGGATCGGTGACTGGGGTGAAGTCGTAACAAGGTAGCAGTAGGGGAATCTGCAGCTGGATTACCTCCTTAGGCTTTGCACATAACTTACCATTTTTAATGATGGTGTTGTTATGTGCTATACTACTGTCTTTACTTCTACTTTATTTTAATTTCCCGATAACGGAATTTTATGAGTGATAGACCTCTTTCTCCACATTTACAAATATATAAATTACCAGTTAGTAGTTTTTTCTCTATTATGCACAGATTGACTGGTATCTTGCTATTCCTTTTATTAATGATACTTTCTTGGTATTTCGTATTACATGTTTACTTTCCTGAGTTACTTATAGTAAGGTACTTAAATGCATTATTGTTTACTTCTGTTGCTAAATTAGCTTATATCTTATGTTTTATAAGCTTTTCATATCATTTTCTTAATGGTATTCGTCATTTATTGTGGGATATGGGGCTTAACCTAGAAATCAACGGCGTTTCAAGGAGTGCTATACTGCTGACAGTAACGCTACTTCTTTCTACTATTGCTTTTTTATTTATGTTTATATGAGTCAATCTGGAAATTCAGTACATCATTGGTGGGTCCAGCGTGTTTCTGCGGTAATTTTACTGTTCCTTTTTCCTTGGTTTATCTATTCATTTTCTTGCGCATTTTATACTGATAACTTTTTGTCTTTTAGTGAAAAATTTATTAATCATCCTCTAGAGCTTTTATTTTTTGTTGTATTGTTGTTTTGCATTTTTTGGCACGCAGTTCTTGGAATGCAGGTAGTGTGCGAAGATTATATACACAGCGTATCTCTAAGGATTTTCACAATTACATGCATAAAGTATTTATCAAGCATTACTTATATAACCCTCGCTTTTACAATCTTTGTCTTCTACAGGCATATTTTTTTGTAAAATTGCCAATTCTGTGTTAATATATTATTAGTGTACTAGTTTTATCATTGAACTATAGCGATTTTGGTTTGACAATATGTTAGAGACATTGAAAAAGTGGGGAACAGATCTTGCACTTAAAGCAAAAGGTCTGTTTACTTCACCTGAATCTCAAGTTTACGTCGAAGACCTTAGAAAGGTAATGACATATAAAGATGGACGAAAATGTCGGTACCCAAAAAATTACGATCAGATTAAAAAGTCTGGAAAAATTATAGAAGGTAAGAATAGTGAGGGTGAGACTATATATAAACTTTTATATGGCGAGAAAGACAAAAAAGATGGAAGACAACCAAGTTTTGAATTATCTTTAGTTACCGAAGATAATGATAGATCTTATTTTACTATCAATTATGTAGACAATCAGGGTAAGCAAATTCCTATAGATTGGTTAAATAAGTCATACTTTGAGCCATTAGGCTTTTCGAGAATGGATTTGAAAAAACACGTGCCAATTTTCGAAGCTCAAAAAACTAAGAATTCTCAATATCCGTTTGAATTAACTAACTCTTCTGTGCTAACTAAAGAGGTAAAAAATAAAGAAGGTAAAGTTCAGGAAGTTGTTGATGAAAAAGGAAGAAATGGAAAATTACTATACACTAGTGATTACAAGAAGTTAAACACTAGTTTTTCAGAAATTAGAGATCAAAATGGTAATCTAGAGTTAGATAAAAGTCTTATATCTGTTCCTATCGTTTTTGCTACAAGCTTGGCTAAAGTTTGTGCTAAATTATTGACTTCTCTTCCTATAAAATTAGGGGAGCATTTAATAAGCAAACAAAACCCAATTGCAAAGTCTTTTGGCTATCTTTTGTTCACCCCTGCAATGGCAGTGAAGAATTCAGTAAATATGGTAGCTACAATACTTAAGGCCCCAATTTTATTGTTTGTAGCAAATGAGAAAAAATATGGTGATGCTTACTTTACTATGTGGAAATACCAATTGAAAGGATGTTGGGAAGAAGCAAAAAGTGACTTTAATATTATTAAAGGTGGAGAAAGGCTAAAGCCAGAGCAAAAGGATCATAAGCCACTTAGTATAGTGGGCACATGGGATGAGCTTAACGCTAGAAGGTCAGGCATTGAGAAAGAATTGGAAGAGGGGCTAAACAAAAGTAGTGAAAGTATAGATAAATCTAGAAAACCAGATATTGGAGAAAGCTTAAAGGAAAAGTTGCAAAACAAAATTAATGAAGAAATAGCTGGGTTTGGAAATCAAAAGAGCGGCAATACTTATGTTGAGAAATTACAAAATGAGAGGAATTTACAGAAAGGGCAAGGCGCTACTTTAAATTGATACCCACCCTCTATTTAATCATTTTACAACAAAAACTTGCATGCATTTTGCCCTCAGTATAAGATATTAATTATTTAATTAATATCTTAACTAAATGCGCCCTGTAATATTGTGTGGTGGTAGTGGTAGCAGACTTTGGCCTTTATTCAAGCCAAAGCAATTTCAGAAAATATTTAGTCAGAATACTATGTTTCAGAACACTCTACTGAGACTAAAAAGCGATTATATGCCACCCATAATTGCCACAAACGTGCAGTACGAGTCATTAGTGATGGAGGAATTGCATGCACTGCAAGAATATAAAGTGATTTTCGAACCAGTGAAAATTGGAACAGCAGCGGCAATATTAATTGCTGCGCTTCTCTGCAATGAAAACGAGATAATGTTAATTCTGCCTTCAGACCATTTTATAGGTGATTTAAATAATTTTCACGCTTCCGCTCAAAAAGCGTCTAAGTTAGCCTCTGAAACTAACTCTATAGTTACTTTTGGGGTTAAGCCCATAAGTGTTGAAAGTATCAAAAATGGCGTGATATAAGGTGATTGACGGCATGTAAATTACCTCCCGACAGTAAAACAATCGAACGTATAAAAGAGTCATTTAGATCCAATGTGAATTGCAGTAATGCTATTTTGAACCCATGTAGATTATTTTTGATTTTATAAACAAGAAATAACAAAGCCGTAATAATAATCATGTAAATATACACCTTCATGCCATTCATAGTATGGCTTAAAAAGTGCTTATATCCAAGATTTTGCTTTATAAATTTAAAGAACACTTCTATATCCCATCTGCGCCTATATAGCTCTGTTACTTCATAAGCTGGCATTTCAAACAAGTTTGTCAAAAACCATATTTCATCTCCAATTTTATTTCTGATTTTTATTAGCCGTAGATCATGCTTTTCTGCCACTTTACCTCGTGCACGATAAAGATTAACTATTATATCTTCTAAAATCTCTGATCCATCCGATTTTTGTTCTCCTATAACTTTGTTCCTGCTTATAACATCATGTTTTCTTCCTACTTTAACTCTTGTGATAAATTTGTACTCCTTTTCATCAAATTCGGCAAAAGTTCCAACTTTTCTGATTCCTCTATCAAATAATAAAATATCCTCTTTTTCAACTTTAGCTTCATTAATTGCTCTCACTAATGCTATATCTTCACTACTTTCTTCTTGTCCTTTACAAAATCTTATACTTGTCGGCAATTGATCCTTTAATCCTACACTCACTTTAACTTGACTATCGTTACTTTTACCGCCTATTTTCAGCCCATCTTTTATGAGATATCCCGATAAATTTATGATCGTCGAATCAAACTTATGTAAGTTATTTGATGTTTTTTGGGGTAATAGCTTTTTAATCTTGCTCATCAAATCAATATATACTCCCTTAAAATATTCTGGATTTATAACTTTTAACCTTTTTGACAAACCACTGTATGTTACTGTACTTTTATCGCTATTCTTATCCATTATACACCTGTTTATTACCATTTCTAGCGCTCTTAGGCTTGTTTTTTGCCCCATTAATATTAACTTCATTAGACCTTTAAATATAATCTTGCCCAACAATTTAGTATTACATTTATCTACTTCACTTAATTTTCCTAGCCTTTCTAAATCCTCATCTTTTATTAAATTTAGTACTCTTTCTATTTGATCCATTATTGCCTCCATTTTCTTGCAATAATAGTTCTTTATGTCTTTTTTGTGTTACTTTCAACACTTATGGGGTTAAGCCTCATGAATTCAATTCTGAATACGGTTATATAAATGCAGTTTATGATCAGAAAGAAAAATATCATATAGTGAAAGATTTTACAGAAAAACCCGAGCGTAAGTTAAGTAACGATCATTATTGGAACTCTGGAATATTTGTGTTTAAAGCAAAATGCTATATAGATGAGATCAAAAAATCTGCCTCAAGTCTTTATAATTTATGTTTTAAACATTTCATACCACAAGAGAGATTTCTATATTTAAAACAACGAGATTTTGCAGGAATTGAAGACATATCTATTGATTACTTGGTAATGGAAAAAGCAAAAAACGTTGCAATGATAGAAGCTAATTTCGATTGGTTGGATGTTGGAACTTGGAATTCAGTTTTAGAATTGAGTGAGAAGTTTAGTAAAGAACCGTTGTCATTTCAGCATGTGATTAGAGAAAAAGAACCAGCTTCAACGACAGAAAGTAATAAAAATTTATTGGGTGGAGCTTATAAGCAACCAAACAAAAGCCTAATATCGTTTATTAATAAGGTTAAGAAAGTAAAGGCGATAAGGAAAGAAGTTAAACCATGGGGATTTTGTAGTATAATTTTAATGAGCGAAAATTTTCTTATAAAATATCTTTCTATAAATCCATTAAGCTGCACTTCTAAGCAATTCCATCACTATAGAGATGAATACCATATAGTACTATCAGGAGTTGGGTATGTTAGTTTAGACGACAAAGAATACGCTATAGTAAAAGACCATATGATAGAAATTCCAAGGAAAGTTTCCCATAGGATTGAAAATAGAAGCACAAGTTTTCCACTTGAGATAGTTGAATTTCAAATAGGAGAGCATTTATCTGATAATGATATAGTAATACCAACCCTCATAAATAACTAGACAAATAATTCACAGAGCAAATGGTTTTGATCGAACTTTCCGTAATATCTCGAATAAATTCAGATACAGCATTTTCAAGTAATTTAATAGAGTCATACATCTTGTTCTTTATTATATTTTCCTTTAAATGTTGCCAAAATCTTTCCACAGGATTGAGCTCAGGCGAGTACGGCGGCAAATAAATTATGGTGATATTTTCAGGAGTTTTTAAACCTTTAGACCTATGCCAACTTGCGCAATCCATGATAAGAAAAGCTTCTCTAGTCCCCAAATCTTTCGACATCTGCTCCAAAAATATGTTCATGCAATCTGTGTTTACATGTGGAGCAAGTAGGCTAATATCCTCTCCATTCCTGGGATTTACAGCGCTGTAAAGATAGAAGTTTTCTCTTCCGATTTTTACTTTAACTTGTGTTCTTGAGCCCTTTTTAAACCATCCATGTCCAACTTTTGAGTGCGTTCCAAATCTCGATTCATCGAAAAAAAACCTCCTTTTTCCGGTTCTTTTCCACAATTTCATTGAGATTTTTTTTGAACTCCTCTTGTTTGTTTTTGTCTTGTTTATAATGTGCTGGACGAGGTGTGATATATGTAAATCCTAGCTTCTTCATAAGCCTTCTCGCCGTTGACTCACTTACTTTGATAGCTAACATTCCTTCAACTATACCTTGCAATTTTTTAGCAGTCAGATTTGCCCCATCTTCTTCTATTACCTCTCTTATTTTTTCCTTCTTCTCCTCGTTCAGTTTTGGTTTAGGTCCTCGCCCTGGCTGTATTGCAAACCCAATAACACCTTTTTCTTTAAATCTTGCAATCCATTTCATTAATGTCGTTCTCGTAATTCTATATATTTTAGCAACTTTTGAGATACCATACTCCTTTGCTGATATTATTGCTTGTAACCTTCTTCCTATCTCTCCTCTTATTCCATATTTTTTTAATTCTAACTTGCATTGATTATATAGTTCTTCTCCTATTGCTTTACTTTTTCCTGCCATAAACTACATATTTATTCTTTCTAGCCTCAATTATTTGTAGTTTTTACTATTTGTCTATCTATTAGTGGAGATTGGTATAAGGTTGGATGATGTATATGGAAGATTTTGAAATTCTAATGTTAAAGATACTCTATAAGCCTGCTAAATTTAAGGAAGCAAAAATCTCTAGTTTTCAAGTAAAGAAAAGTCTACAATGATAGAAGTCTCGAGAATATGATCTCAATGTAATGTCCATTGCCTTTGAAATTACTATGGCTGCTTGCTATTTGCGAGCGAAAAATGCCAGATTTTGCTCTATAATGACTTTGTTCTCTATTATCGGCATTGCCCTTGGGGTTGCAACACTAATAGTGGTGATGTCTGTGATGAACGGATTCAGAGCAAAGTTGCTTGACTCAATACTTGGCATTGATGGCCATATTAATGTTTATTTTGATAGGAACATAAATTCAGATTATTGCACAGTTTCAAAATCTATTGAGAAAATTCCTGGTATATTAAAAGCTACTCCTATGACCAATGATCAAGTTATTATTGTAGTAAATGGTAAAATTGCAGGTAGCGTAGTGCGAGGTGTGTCAGCTAAAGACCTACTTAATAATACTACTGTTACAAATAATGTAATTATAGGTGATGTAAAAAAATTTGATGAAGGGATAATAATAGGAGCACGATTGGCAGAAGCTTTGAACATTGACTATGGCGACGAAATTACGTTTATATCATCTGAAGAATTTGATGCATTACTTGGTGAAATGCCACGAATGAAAAAATATAAAGTTATAGCAATATTTGATATGGGTATGTTTGAGTATGATAATACCTTGATATATATGCCTCTAAAATCAGCACAAGCCTTTTTTAATTATAAAAATAGCATAAAAAATATAGAAGTACTTGTAGACGACGTTACTAGAGCTGATAAGCTGGTAGATGCTATAGAAAAAGAAATAGGAATGAAAGCTGAAAGTTGGCAATCACAGCAAAGCCATTATTTTAGTGCTTTAAGAACTGAAAGAAATGTAATGTTTTTAATTCTTACTTTGATTATAGTTGTAGCAGCGTTTAATATTATCTCAAATTTAATGATGATAGTGCAAGAAAAGAAATCCGCGATTGCAATTATGCGTACATTTGGTGCAACAAGTGGAAGCATTATGCGCATATTTTGCGCTTGTGGTCTATTAATCGGTTTTGCGGGAACTTGTCTTGGCTGTATTATAGGTGTCGTTTTTTCTCTCAATATCGAAAATATTAGAGTATTTTTAGAAAGCATTACTAACGTCAAGCTATTTGATCCTATGATATACTTTTTTTCAAGTTTGCCAGTGATACTATTACCCCAAGACGTAGTAAATATTTCTGCACTTGCATTATTCTTATCATTTTTAGCGACAATAGCTCCTGCATTGCAGGCAGCTACACAAGATCCTGCGGAGATACTACGTTATGAATGATACTCAGCAAAAGTACATAGGTTGGTTCTTAGTTGTATTGTTATTTACCGGTTACATCACAATAAATAACATAATCTTTTTAAAAATAAATCAGCAAGAGAGTGAAAACAATGTGAAAGCTTTAACGGAAAACATGGATGAATTTAGAATGTTGCTTGAAGTTAATCAATCTAGAATAGAAAAAAAGATATTTGACCTCAAGAGAAGTCAGCATACTCAATGTGAGCAAGGTGATAATAACTCAAGATGTAAGAACCTTGCAAAATTGCTATTACTTGTGGTTAAAATGAAGGATTCGTTATTGCGAGAAGCAAAATTTGATAATCATATAAATTCAATAAAGCCTTTGATATTAGAGCTTGATGATCCAGAGATAGAAAATGCAATGAATGAATTAGAAAATTTGAAAGAGATAAATACCTTACACGAATTGAAGGTATCTTTTGAAAAAGCTATTGATACTATCGATTACAACAAAAGTACATTGTCTAAAAGAATCATTTCAAACTGGATAAAGGTAGACGACCGGAATGATCCATTAAGAGTAAAGTTTGCAGAAATTGAGGAGTCAATAAACGATAATGATTGGCAGAGCATAGCTACTACAATAGGAGATTTAGCACACCCAGAATTCAAGCCATGGCTGAATAAATTGCATGGTCTTATTGTAGCTTCTAAGAATATTTCAACAATATATCATCACTTGTTACAATATATCTCATGATTTATTTTATAATTTTCGCTCTTTCGTTTTTATTTGGCATATGGGTCAAGGTAAGTGGTGAAGTAATAAAATTAGAATTAGGTAATTACACTATAAGTATTGATTTATATTTTATCATTTTTACTTGTGTAGCTTTATTATTTTTGTTAATTGCACTTGCACGCTTTTTTTCTTCCGTTTCATCAACATTTGCCAACATAAGAAATAGAAGAAGGGATAGGGAAGAATTGCTTCTCTTTGAAGCTTTCTTTAGCATAGACTTAGACAATATAGAGAATGCCCAAAAACTAGTTAAAAGTCTGAGTGAAGAAAGCGATAGGTTGTCTTTAATAAAGCTCTTTAACTCAGGTAAGACGGGAAATTACAGCTTTTTCAGTAACGGTTTAACAAATATTGCAAATAAAAATCGTAACTTAGCTCTACTTTTAGCCAATAAGCTGATTGTCCACCTCAAACAAGAAAAAGTAGTCTTTCAAAAATTTATAGAATATTGCTCTAGTTCAATTAATGATAAAATGCTATCTATTCCCTTTCAAATAGAGCATTGCATATTGAAAGAAGATTGGATTAATGCAATTTTGAGGTTAAAGGAAGCAGTTAAATTCAATATTTTTCTTCCCTTTGACCATAAAGAAATGTTTGCAGTTTTTTATTGTGCTTTGGCAAAACAATATGAAAGTAAAGGGGATTTTAAAGGGGCTATAAAGTCTTTATTCAGAGCACAAAGTTATTATGCAACTTTTCGGCCCATCAATTATTTAAAGGCAGAATTATATACTAAACTTGGAAAAATCAGAAAAGCTTCTGCAGTGCTAGAGGCAGAATATGCAGTAAATCCTACTCCTCAGTCAGCTAAAATGTACATCAATTTAAATAGTAAAGGTGCTGAAAGACTATACAACTTACGCCCTGATTATTATTTTAGTTACTGTTTACTTGCTTTGTCCTCAATGAGTTCAGGTAAATATGATCTTGCAAGTCAATATTTAGACACCGCTATCAAAAAAGCTAATTACATGTCAATCTACTTTATTGTAATACAGCTCAAGGTTACATTGCAAGAACACGACAAGGTAATTTATTGGCTAAACAAGATGGGCTCAGAAGCTTTGCCTGATCCAGGCTGGAAGTGTAAAAATTGTAACAGAGAACTAAAGCAATGGGATCATAAGTGTTCAAGTTGTAATAGTTTTAATTGTATTTATTATATATTATAAGATTCTACAAAGTGTAGAAATTGCCATTAGGCTACTTTCACATTGATATTGTTGAAGTTAGAACACTTTCTTAATGTGACCTTGATCTCCAAACAATAAACCTGCAAGTTTTTTAGTTAGACTTGGTTCTAATGTCAAAAAAACTTGCTTTTAGACACTAACAATTATATATTTTAATAAATCAGGGTTGTATACAAAATGAAGAGCTTAAAGGAATTATCCTTAAGAATTAAGAATATTAGGTCTGTACAGAAAACCACGAAAATAATGCAAATGGTTTCTGCAGCAAAGTTATTACAAAGCCAAAAGAAATTATCAAATTCAAAATTGCACATATCTAAGCTGCATAGCATTATTTCTTCATTAATGCTATCAGTTGATCAAGAATTACTGGCAAAAATTCTAAATGTCAGTAACGATGGTTCTTACCTAGTATTCATTGTTGCGTCTGATCGTGGCTTGTGCGGCAACTTTAACTCTTCTATTGTCAAATTTAGTCAAAATAAGTTAATCGCAAATGGCAAAAAAGTAGATATTGTATTTCTTGGTAAAAAAGCTTTTGATGTAGGTAAAAATAGATTTGACTCTAAAAGTATCTTAAAAATTGAAAATAGTAAGGGAATCACGTTAAAGCACGTAGAAGCTTTGGTTGATGGTATAGATTTAAGTAAATACGATAAAGTTAAAGTTTTTTATAGTAAATTCTATAATACCTTCACGCAAAAACCAATGTTGGAAACAATAAAACCATGGAGTGAAAACTCATCCTTGATTGACAATTCTCTGACTGGTCCAACAACAGATTACGGCTATGAGTATGAACCACAAAATATTGAATTTATTTTAAAATCTTTGGTTCAAGATTACGTTGTAATTGCTCTTTACTCTGCTTTACTTGAAAGTGCAACAAGTGAGAATAGTGCTAGGATGGTTGCTATGGAATCAGCAAACAGAAACACTAAAGAGATGCTGAACAAATTAGCATTGCTTTATAATCGTTCTCGTCAAGCAGCAATTACAACTGATTTAATTGAAGTTATAGGTGGTGCAGAGTCTTTATAAAAATCTAAGGAATAGAAAATGAATATATTAAATATTGCAGCAGATATCACTAAATTAATAAAAAAGCAGAATCAAGACGCAGAAGTTACAATATATGAAACTAATAAGACTTCAGTTTCTCAGCGTCTATCAAAAATTGAGCAAATATCACAATCTAAGAATTGCACTGTAGGAATCAGAGCTATAGCAGGTAAAAACAAAGCTGCGTATATTTCTACAAACGATTTGAATAATCTGAGTGATACGGTAAGTCAAGTGGTAGAAATGGCAAAGAATGCACCAGAAGATCCTCACATTAATTTTGCTGCAGATGGTGGTAATTATATCTCTTCTGCAGATTTAAGTATCTCAGATAATAATGTTGTAACCGTTGATAACCTAAAAGAAATTGCTGAAGCTGCAGAAAATTCAGCCCTTGCACATAAGAGTATCACTAATTCTGAAGGAGCCTCTTCTTCATACGCTTTAGTGAATACGGTATTATCAACTGTTTCTGGTTTTATTGGCTCGTTTAGTAAATCAACCTTTGCTAATTGGGTCTCTGTTGTTGCTGGAAAAGAAAGTAAAATGAGGGTTGGCTACGATTATGATATAGCATGTAATTTTAGTGATTTAAAGTCGCCAGAATTAACAGGGAAAGAGGCAGCAAAAAGAGCAGTTGATCAATTGAATTCACGTACAATTAAAACTGGTAAGTTTCCGGTTATTTTTGAAAAAAGAGCAGCAAAGGGGCTAGTAAAAAGTTTCGCTTCTGCTATAAATGGGAGCAGTATTATAAGCAACAGTTCTTTCTTGAGGGGTAGTTTAAACGCTCAGATTTTCAATGATAGAATTAACATTATCGATGATCCATTGTTGCCAAGAGGCATAGCATCGAGACCATTTGATGGAGAAGGGATAACTAGCAAGAAAAATATATTTGTAAAAAACGGAATATTACAAAATTGGATTTTAGACTTGTACTCGGCTAAAAAATTAGACTCAGAAACAACCGGAAGTGCAACTCGTGCAAGTAATGCTGCAGTTATTCCTGCAGCTAGTAACCTCTACATTGAGAATGGTAATGTATCGTTTGAAGAATTAATTCAGGAAGTGAAAGAGGGAATATATGTAACTGATTTATTTGGTTTTGGTGTCAATTTAATCAATGGCGATTACAGCCAAGGCGCTTCCGGATTTTTTATAAAAAATGGAAAAATAACGTATCCAGTACATGAGATTACCATTGCTAGCAATTTGAAGGATATGTTTAGCAATTTAGTCGTTGCAGATGATCTAACTTTTTGTGGGCAATTTAATTCACCAACAATTAAAGTTAGCGAAATGACGGTTGCAGGTTCGCTTAACGATTAAAAAATTTATTTGCATCAAGCACAACAATTGTGTATTATTGTCATGTAATGTTAAGAATAGACTATGGAGTATAAAGGTTTAGTTTCAATAGCTAAGCTTAAAGCATTCTCAATCGTAATTTCAAAGTTTTTCATCACATTAGTAATATTAGTTAATAATTTAGGAGTTGTTTAAATGGAATTTGGTAATGTAAAATGGTTTAATGCCGAAAAAGGCTATGGTTTCATCAAGCCAGAAGGTAAAGGGGGTGACGTTTTTGTACATATTAGCACGTTGGAACGTTCAGGAATAAGGCCTGAGGCACTTAAAGGAGAGAATAAAGAGAAAGGAATAAAAGGGGAAAGGGTGAGTTATGAGGTTAAAGAGGAGCGCGGTAGAAACGGAGAAGATAAAAAATCTGCAATAAATTTAAGATTGGAAGATTAATCTATTATGAAGTCTTTTAATAGGATTAACGTATTGTGAATAATTTTCATGAGATGGGTCTCCCAGTTTTGCTTACACAAGCTCTAGATAAAAATAATCTTTTTGTCCCGACCCCAATTCAAATACAAGCGATCCCTTTAGCCCTGCAGGGTAAAGATATTCTTGGATCTGCTCAAACAGGAACTGGAAAAACTTTGGCATTTGCTATTCCGTTGGTTGCTAAGTTACTGAATGAGCCTAACACTGGTTCAGCTTTAGTCATTGTGCCAACCAGGGAGCTTGCGCATCAGGTAACAAATGAGATAAGAAAACTCTTATCTCAAAATTCTGCACTAAGGGTCGCTTTATTGATTGGTGGTGAGCCTATTTTTAGGCAGCTAAACCAACTTCAGAAAAAACCACAAATTGTAATAGGTACTCCTGGTCGTATTATAGACCATATTGAGCGTAAAACTTTGATTACTCGCAATGTTAGCGTTCTTGTGCTTGATGAAACGGATCGTATGTTTGATATGGGCTTTGGAATTCAAATTGAAGGGATCATGAAATATCTGCCAAAAATACGGCAGACTCTTATGTTTTCTGCAACTCTTCCTAGTGATATAGTTAAACTTACTGAGAAGCACCTTAATCGACCAGAACGTGTTTCTGTTGATTGTGAGGCTATAACTTCTGTAAAAATTAAGCAAGAAATTGTTTATGCATCAGAATCAGAAAAATATGGAAAGCTTGTTATGCAACTATGTCAGCGCGAAGGATCAATCATTATCTTTGTCAAAACAAAGCAAGGGGCGGATCAGCTAGCTAGCAGATTGCACAAAGATGACTATAGCGCTTTAGCAATTCATGGTGATTTAAGGCAGCACAAGCGCGAAAGGGTCATTAATTCTTTTCGTCGTGGCCGTAACCAAATCATGGTTGCAACAGATGTTGCTTCTCGCGGCCTTGATATTCCCCACATTCAACATGTTATCAATTATGATGCACCACAATCGCAAGCTGACTATATTCATCGTATAGGTAGAACTGCACGTGCTGGAGCTGAAGGGCATGCGCTATCTTTTGTTACACCTCAAGATAAGAGAAGATTACCTGCACTGGCAGACAAAGAAGGAGAGCCAAATTTTGATTGTAGTGTGCAATTTAAAAAACGTAACAGCAAAAAGGTCTTTAAAAGGCCAAGTACGTTAAAGACTAAATATGGTAGAAAAAAGATCAATGCATTTAAGAAGAAAAGCAGAGTACTAGAAAAAGCGTATTAATATACTTTAACTATTCTTCCATTCTTTAAAAACTCTAATAGACTTGCTGCAAAGCAAAGTGATTGGGGAATGGTAGAAAAAATATATAGCTAATCCAAACTGGATTTACCTATAACTTGATAAGCATAAAACTCGTCATTCCGCTACTCATTAGCAGAATCTATCCGCGGCGGTATGACGTAGATCCATAGTGGGAATTCAAATTGGCTACAGCGAACTCCTGGATTTCAATTTTTTTAATAATTGTGTGCTATTCATTATATATGAGTTCCCACTTTTAAAGAGAATAGGAGATGATTTCCAAAAACTTAGAGGCAAGTTTGAATAGAGCACTATTCATTGCTTCTAATTTTAATCTTAAATATGCGAAAGTAGAACATTTATTGCTGGCGTTAACTAAAGACGTGGATGTAAATTACGTTTTATCAAGATGTAATATCAGAGCCGATGAAATCATCAATATGGATAACATTCTATCAAGATGCAATATTAAAGCTAATGATTATAATAATAATATAAAAGGGTTTTTACAAAGCAATTCTGAATTGATTATCAGTGGAGTTAAACCTAGCTCAATGTTTCAATGCATAATACACAGAGCAATAATACGGGCTCATAGCTTGGGGAAAAAAGAAATAAATGGAGCAAGTGTTCTAGTAGAAATTTTGTCTGGGCAAGATTTATACGTTGAAGATCTATTGCAGAAACAAAGTGCGAAAGATTCCAATTTGATTTACCATATATCTAATATGAAATACTCTAACGATATAGATGAATACACCACCAATCATAAAGTAAAACTTGATAAAAATAATGACGCTTCTACTACAGTAAATAAAGGTGAGCTACTAAAAGATGAAGAAATTCTACAAAGTTATTGTAAAAATTTAAATGACTATGCAAGAAGCAAAAAAATAGATTATGTTATTGGTCGTGATTATGAGTTAAATCGCACTATAGAAATATTATTGAGGCGTAGAAAAAACAACCCTTTATATGTTGGAGACCCAGGTGTTGGCAAAACCACAATAGTTGAGGGTTTGGTACTCAAGATCATTGAAGGCAGTGTTCCGAGTGCACTCAGGTCCAGTATAATTTATGCTTTGGATTTAGGGTCACTCCTTGCAGGGACACGCTACAGAGGTGATTTTGAAGAGAGAATAAAATCTATAATAAAAGCAATTGAGGCAAAACCAGGTGCTATCCTTTTTATTGACGAAATACACACTATCATTGGAGCAGGTTCTACAAGTGGTAGCTTTCTTGATGCAGGTAACCTACTCAAACCTGCGCTTGCAAGAGGTACACTGCGTTGTATAGGTGCAACCACATATAGAGAATACAGCAATAGTTTTGAAAAAGATAAAGCATTAGCGAGGAGGTTTCAAAAAATTAATGTTAAGGAATCTTCTGTTAACGAAACGATAAAGATACTAGATGGTATAAAGCACTACTATGAAGGGTATCATGGAGTATATTATACAAAGAATGCCATTAGGTCTGCGGCTGAACTTTCGCATAAGTATATTACTGGGCGAATATTACCTGATAAAGCGGTTGATGTTATTGATGAGGCAGGGGCATATTGTAAATTGCTAAGAAACAGGGGTAAAATTGTAAATAGTAGAGATATTAAGAATACCATTACTAGAATTACAAATGTGCCTTGCGGATCTGAATCTGATGATTTGCAGAAAGTAAAGTCTTTAAAAGCTAATCTAGAGAAGGTGATTTTTGGCCAAGAGCAGGCAATAGAATCTCTTGTTAGTTCTATTAAAATTGCTAAATCTGGGTTGAGAAATTACAATAAGCCTTTAGCAAATTATCTTTTTGCAGGACCAACTGGTGTTGGTAAAACCGAGCTAGCAAAACAATTAGCAGAAAGCATGAGCATGAATCTTATACGCTTTGATATGTCCGAATATATTGAATCTCATACGATATCAAGGATGATTGGTTCTCCTCCTGGATATGTAGGTTATGATCAGGGTGGATTACTCACAGAGTCTGTATCTAACAATCAATATAGTGTTGTGCTGCTTGATGAAATTGAAAAGGCTCATAGCGATATCTATAATATATTGCTACAAATTATGGATTATGGTTGCGTTACAGACACTTACGGACGTAAAGTTAACTTTTCCAATATAATCTTAATTATGACAACTAATGCAGGAGCAGTTGAACGCAGCAAAAGTTTTGTTGGCTTTGGGCATAAAAATTTTAACATTGGTGATAGCGAAAAAGCAATAGAACAGGTTTTTAGCCCTGAATTTCGTAATCGTCTTGATGCGATTATTTCTTTTTCTGACTTAAGTACGGATGTGATTTTGCATATTGTGGATAAATTTATCCTAGAACTGAAAAAGCAACTGACGCAAAAAGGCATAAACTGCTTAGTAGAGGATGAAGTGAAATCTTATCTTGTACAAATGGGTTATAGTAAGGAAATGGGAGCACGTCCAATAGAGAGACTTATTGAAAAAGAGATAAAAAGTTACTTAGCGGAAGAAATACTGAATCGTAAATTAATAAAAGGAAAGAAATTAAGAATCTATATGAATAAAGTAGAAAGTAAAATTGCTTTTGATATAGTTTAAAATCCTTGTATTGAACTTCATCTTTGTTACAATTTATAACTTAAATTTAATTTGAATTATAGTGATAAGTGATAAAGTAAAACAAGTCCTAAGCTACTACGAAAGTGAAAACCCCGGGGTAAAAGCAAATCTTACTCGTATTCTCATGCATGGAAAGCTTGGCAACACTGGCAAGTTAGTGATTCTGCCAGTAGATCAAGGATTTGAGCACGGACCAATAAAAAGCTTTGAAGTTAACCCTGATGCTTATGACCCACATTATCATTTTCAGCTTGCAGTTGATTCGGGAGTAAGTGCATATGCTGCTCCACTTGGTATGATTGAAGCTGGTGCTTCAACTTATGCTGGAATGCTCCCACTTATTTTGAAACTTAATAATTCCAACTCTTTACATTCAAAAGATCTAACCTCTGATCAGGCAATCACCTCTTCTGTGAAAGATGCGCTGCGTTTGGGCTGCTTGGCTGTTGGATTTACTATATATCCTGGTTCTGCTAAGTGTTTCGATATGATGGAAGAAGCCCGTGGAATCATAGCTGAAGCCAAATCTTATGGGCTTGCAGTAGTGCTATGGTCTTATCCACGCGGTGAAGGAATTTCCAAAGAAGGTGAAACAGCAGTTGATGTTATTGCCTATGCTGCGCACATGGCAGCTTTACTTGGCGCTAATATAATCAAAGTAAAACTTCCAACTAAATATTTGGAAAGAGAGAAAATAGAAACAGAAAATATTGAATCATTATCTAAAAGAATTGAATATGTTAAAAGATCTTGTTTTGCAGGGAAAAGAGTAGTAGTTTTTTCTGGTGGCGAGTCGAAGGAAGTAGATGACATATGCAATGAAGCAAAAGAAATTAAGCAGGGTGGTGGTAATGGTTCAATCATTGGACGTAACACTTTTCAACGAAAAAAAGAAGAAGCTTTATCTATGCTAAAAGATATAATGGATATCTACACATAAAAAACGGCTGGGTGGCAGAATGGCTTATGCGGAGGACTGCAAATCCTTTTATACCGGTTCAATTCCGGTCCCGGCCTCTTAACTTCAATTAAGTCATTTGGAACTTTATAGCTAACCCAATCCCTATGTCATACCGCCGCGGCATAGATTCCGCTAATGAGTAGCGGAATGACGGTTAACCTAAGTTACTTTAGCTATAAAGTCAAGTATCTGGGCATAAAACCCCCCATATAAAAAAGATTCAGAAAAAATGCAACGCACATACGACAGAAATTAATACCAATCTCCACTAATAGATAGACAAATAGTAAAAACTACAAATAATTGAGGCTAGAAAGAATAAATATGTAGTTTATGGCAGGAAAAAGTAAAGCAATAGGAGAAGAACTATATAATCAATGCAAGTTAGAATTAAAAAAATATGGAATAAGAGGAGAGATAGGAAGAAGGTTACAAGCAATAATATCAGCAAAGGAGTATGGTATCTCAAAAGTTGCTAAAATATATAGAATTACGAGAACGACATTAATGAAATGGATTGCAAGATTTAAAGAAAAAGGTGTTATTGGGTTTGCAATACAGCCAGGGCGAGGACCTAAACCAAAACTGAACGAGGAGAAGAAGGAAAAAATAAGAGAGGTAATAGAAGAAGATGGGGCAAATCTGACTGCTAAAAAATTGCAAGGTATAGTTGAAGGAATGTTAGCTATCAAAGTAAGTGAGTCAACGGCGAGAAGGCTTATGAAGAAGCTAGGATTTACATATATCACACCTCGTCCAGCACATTATAAACAAGACAAAAACAAACAAGAGGAGTTCAAAAAAAATCTCAATGAAATTGTGGAAAAGAACCGGAAAAAGGAGGTTTTTTTTCGATGAATCGAGATTTGGAACGCACTCAAAAGTTGGACATGGATGGTTTAAAAAGGGCTCAAGAACACAAGTTAAAGTAAAAATCGGAAGAGAAAACTTCTATCTTTACAGCGCTGTAAATCCCAGGAATGGAGAGGATATTAGCCTACTTGCTCCACATGTAAACACAGATTGCATGAACATATTTTTGGAGCAGATGTCGAAAGATTTGGGGACTAGAGAAGCTTTTCTTATCATGGATTGCGCAAGTTGGCATAGGTCTAAAGGTTTAAAAACTCCTGAAAATATCACCATAATTTATTTGCCGCCGTACTCGCCTGAGCTCAATCCTGTGGAAAGATTTTGGCAACATTTAAAGGAAAATATAATAAAGAACAAGATGTATGACTCTATTAATACCAACCCTCATAAATAACTAGACAAATAATTCACAGAGCAAATGGTTTTGATCGAACTTTCCGTAATATCTCGAATAAATTCAGATACAGCATTTTCAAGTAATTTAATAGAGTCATACATCTTGTTCTTTATTATATTTTCCTTTAAATGTTGCCAAAATCTTTCCACAGGATTGAGCTCAGGCGAGTACGGCGGCAAATAAATTATGGTGATATTTTCAGGAGTTTTTAAACCTTTAGACCTATGCCAACTTGCGCAATCCATGATAAGAAAAGCTTCTCTAGTCCCCAAATCTTTCGACATCTGCTCCAAAAATATGTTCATGCAATCTGTGTTTACATGTGGAGCAAGTAGGCTAATATCCTCTCCATTCCTGGGATTTACAGCGCTGTAAAGATAGAAGTTTTCTCTTCCGATTTTTACTTTAACTTGTGTTCTTGAGCCCTTTTTAAACCATCCATGTCCAACTTTTGAGTGCGTTCCAAATCTCGATTCATCGAAAAAAAACCTCCTTTTTCCGGTTCTTTTCCACAATTTCATTGAGATTTTTTTTGAACTCCTCTTGTTTGTTTTTGTCTTGTTTATAATGTGCTGGACGAGGTGTGATATATGTAAATCCTAGCTTCTTCATAAGCCTTCTCGCCGTTGACTCACTTACTTTGATAGCTAACATTCCTTCAACTATACCTTGCAATTTTTTAGCAGTCAGATTTGCCCCATCTTCTTCTATTACCTCTCTTATTTTTTCCTTCTTCTCCTCGTTCAGTTTTGGTTTAGGTCCTCGCCCTGGCTGTATTGCAAACCCAATAACACCTTTTTCTTTAAATCTTGCAATCCATTTCATTAATGTCGTTCTCGTAATTCTATATATTTTAGCAACTTTTGAGATACCATACTCCTTTGCTGATATTATTGCTTGTAACCTTCTTCCTATCTCTCCTCTTATTCCATATTTTTTTAATTCTAACTTGCATTGATTATATAGTTCTTCTCCTATTGCTTTACTTTTTCCTGCCATAAACTACATATTTATTCTTTCTAGCCTCAATTATTTGTAGTTTTTACTATTTGTCTATCTATTAGTGGAGATTGGTATAAATTACTTGAAAATGCTGTATCTGAATTTATTCGAGATATTACGGAAAGTTCGATCAAAACCATTTGCTCTGTGAATTATTTGTCTAGTTATTTATGAGGGTTGGTATAAGCATGCGTGTGCACCCACATACACTGAAGAAGATACGCTACATTTTTTGCTGAATTTGATTATTTAGTGAAAAGTCTGCAGACGGAGATAGATCTTGAGCTCTCTAAATATCTCTACTATTATTGTAATGAGGTTTTTAATATGCGGAAGTAATTTTTTCGTTAGAGTAAAAATTTTTTTTTATAGCTCTTTGTCCTATAGCTAACCCAATCCTACGTCATACCGCCGCGGTATCTATGTTGAGATCCCGCTAACACGTAGCGGAATGAAGAATTTTTGTTTTTCAAATCTTTAAAGTATACTCTTATGGTGTTTAGTGGTAGAGAATAAACTAAAAATAAGCAAAGTGCTTTACAAAATGATATTACGTAATTTATTGTTTTTACTGCCGCCTGAAGTTGCTCACTCTTTAGCAATTATGGCATTAAAGAAAACACCTTATAAGAATCCTATAGAACTACCAGAATCTTTGAGTGTGAATTTTTTTGATAATAAGCTCAGAAGCCCCGTGGGCCTGGCTGCAGGTTTTGACAAGAATGCAGAAGTTATAAGGCCTATGCTTTCATTTGGTTTTGGATTTATTGAGGCTGGTACTGTAACGAAATATCCCCAATATGGAAACAAAAAACCAAGAATTTTTCGGTTAATTAAAGATCAAGGGGTAATTAACAGATTGGGATTTAACAATCAAGGAATAGACTATTTTCTTAAACAAATAGATGAAACCAAGCTTGATGACTGCATTTTTGGCATAAATATAGGAAAAAATAGCGCATCGAAAGACCAAATCCGTGATTATGTTGATTTAATAAAGATGGTATATGGAAAAAGCAATTATATAGTGCTGAACATCTCATCCCCAAACACACCTAATTTGCGCGATTTACACAATAAAAAAGAATTATCCACATTGTTGAAATCTATCACTATAACCAGAAAATCAATTGATAGCTCTGAATCGATACCAATAATATTAAAAATCTCACCAGATATAGATCAGCAAACGAAAGAAAATATCGCTGAGCTTGCGTTGGAATATAAGATTGACGGATTAACAGTGAGCAACACTACGATCAGTCGGAATAACTTACATTCCCACCACAACGAGAGTGGTGGGTTGAGTGGCAAACCGCTGTTTAAACTTTCAACCGAGTTATTGAGCGATATGTACAAACTTACTAAAGGCAAAATATTATTGATAGGGTGCGGAGGAATTTCAAGTGGTGCTGATGCATATAAAAAAATAAAGGCAGGAGCCTCTTTGGTGCAGTTGTACACTGCTCTCATATACCACGGACCTCAAGTTGTAAACAAAATTAATCTAGAACTTGCAGAACTAATAAGGAGAGATGGATTTAGTAACATTAGTGAGGTGGTGGGTTGTATACATTAATTTTGGAAGTTGTTGGTATTATTTTAATAAAACAAAACTAATTCTTTGGTATAAAGGTGTGGTAGGAAGTGTTTTTCTTTTAAATAATGGGTATGAAGAGTTTGAATGATGCAATATCTAAGATCATTGATTATAAATTTACAAATTATGCAATATTAGAAGAGGCACTAACTCACCCAAGCGTAAATAAAAGGAATAGCAAAAACCAGATTGTAAGCTACGAAAGACTAGAGTTTTTGGGCGATAGTGTTTTGAATATGGTCGTATCTGCCATACTGTTTAAACTATTTCCTGAAGAAAAAGAAGGAGCATTGGCAAAAAGAAAGACGGATTTAGTTTGTGGCAACACCATTGCTAATGTTGCTAAAGAAATAAAATTAGGCAGTTTTATCATCATGAATAATAGTGAACGCTGCAATGGAGGGAGATGTAATCTAAAAAATTTAGAAAACTCGCTTGAAGCACTAATAGGTGCAATTTATATTGATGGCGGACTTGAAAATGTTGAAAAATTTATTACCCAATATTGGGAAAAGCTAGCCAAAAGCATGCTTGACCCCCCTCAAGATCCTAAAACCTCACTGCAAGAGTGGACTCAGAAAAACAAATTGCCTTTACCAGAGTATGAGCTTGTAAAACAAACTGGACCAGCGCACAATCCTGAATTTACTATATCAGTTTGCATAGAAGATTATAGTAAAGTTTCTGCATGCGCTTCTAGTAAAAAGATTGCTGAACAAAAAGCTGCTGAGTTGATGCTAGAAAAAATTGGAAAAGATGCTTCAGTTTAGGCAAAATAGGCATTAATGTAAGTTTTAAGAAAGCTAATAGCGTTTAGGGGAAATGGTCAATTTAAGGAGAAGCATAGTAACCAAATCTGTGATTTAAGATATTCTATAGCTAACACAGGTTATTGAAAGACCTCGTCATACCGCTGCGGGATCTAGGCTGAGATACCGCGGCGGTATGACGTAGTTACTCATTATAGCTATAAGTTCCAGTGTGAGCTACTTGGTACAACCTTGTCATTGTCGTTTTAATAGACTTCTTTCAAAATTCATGAAAGGAGCTCTCTATTGTGAATAGAGGCAATCAAATTAAATCTTAAGCCAAAACGTTTTCGTCGATTTCTATATCTGTCAGAAATGATTTTAAACCTTTTCAATAAGCCGATTACGTTTTCAACTACCACTCTTCGTATAGAGAGAGATCTATTTTCTGCTTTTTTCTCCTTTGATAAAGGATTCTTTTTTGATCTTCTATGTGGTAATTCAACATTTTTATGTATCTTTTGCATTCCTCTGTAACCAGAATCAGCTAGGATCTTATACCAACCCTCATAAATAACTAGACAAATAATTCACAGAGCAAATGGTTTTGATCGAACTTTCCGTAATATCTCGAATAAATTCAGATACAGCATTTTCAAGTAATTTAATAGAGTCATACATCTTGTTCTTTATTATATTTTCCTTTAAATGTTGCCAAAATCTTTCCACAGGATTGAGCTCAGGCGAGTACGGCGGCAAATAAATTATGGTGATATTTTCAGGAGTTTTTAAACCTTTAGACCTATGCCAACTTGCGCAATCCATGATAAGAAAAGCTTCTCTAGTCCCCAAATCTTTCGACATCTGCTCCAAAAATATGTTCATGCAATCTGTGTTTACATGTGGAGCAAGTAGGCTAATATCCTCTCCATTCCTGGGATTTACAGCGCTGTAAAGATAGAAGTTTTCTCTTCCGATTTTTACTTTAACTTGTGTTCTTGAGCCCTTTTTAAACCCCAGTTGCGGATTAATCAATATAGTAAAATCTAGAAATACAGGGCTTTTTAGGCTTCATGGAATATGAAACTAATGTGGAAAAGACGTGCACCAAGAAATTTATTGGAGACCTGTGCCTTGAATGCTCAAGCTCAAGTCTGTCTTTTAGGTAGCCAAAAACTGTTTCAATAATCGACCTTTTTCTTAAAAAAATCTTTTCTTCAAGTAGCATTAATGTGTTTTTCATACCTTTTTTTACTTTGGTAACGAGTTTTAGTCCTCTATCGAAGAGTTTTGCAAAGAGCTCTTTCTTTATATAGCCCTTATCACCAAACAAAAGACCAGTCAGTTTTTCAGTTAATTTTGGTACTGGTTTTCTGTCGTCAACGTTACCTTTAGTAAGTGTAACTCCTTGAATTTCACCTTTTTCATTAATTACCATATGCAATTTAAAACCAAAAAACCAGCCATATGTAGTCTTTCCAAGCTTTGCCAATCCTTTGAAAACTTTGTTTCTTGAGATTCTTTTTGGATGGCAAACAGCGATAGATGTTGCATCTATGTACGAAATCCCTGTCATTTTCGACTGCTCACATAGCCATTGCAAAAGTAATGCTAAATACCATAAAACCCTCGGTTTTAGCCTAATAAATCTACTATATGTTGGCAAATTTTGAAACTCAGATCCATATAGTGCTTTCAAATAATATGTATAGAAAGATTTAAAGTCCTCACATCTAGATTGTTGATAAAGTAAAATTATAGTAAGAATTTCAGAATGCGTAATCTCTGGCGTTCTGGTAGGTTTTTTACTGTTTGGCAGGAGTTTTTCTGCGAAATTTTTGTTTATAGCCTTGCAAAAATCGTCTACAAAGCAAAATAATTCTGTTACATTTTTATTCATGGGTAACCTCTCTACTTTTTGATAATATGTTTCCGGAGTTTACCCTATTTCCCTATCTTTTTCACTGACTTCTAATCCGCAACTGGGGTTTTTTAAACCATCCATGTCCAACTTTTGAGTGCGTTCCAAATCTCGATTCATCGAAAAAAAACCTCCTTTTTCCGGTTCTTTTCCACAATTTCATTGAGATTTTTTTTGAACTCCTCTTGTTTGTTTTTGTCTTGTTTATAATGTGCTGGACGAGGTGTGATATATGTAAATCCTAGCTTCTTCATAAGCCTTCTCGCCGTTGACTCACTTACTTTGATAGCTAACATTCCTTCAACTATACCTTGCAATTTTTTAGCAGTCAGATTTGCCCCATCTTCTTCTATTACCTCTCTTATTTTTTCCTTCTTCTCCTCGTTCAGTTTTGGTTTAGGTCCTCGCCCTGGCTGTATTGCAAACCCAATAACACCTTTTTCTTTAAATCTTGCAATCCATTTCATTAATGTCGTTCTCGTAATTCTATATATTTTAGCAACTTTTGAGATACCATACTCCTTTGCTGATATTATTGCTTGTAACCTTCTTCCTATCTCTCCTCTTATTCCATATTTTTTTAATTCTAACTTGCATTGATTATATAGTTCTTCTCCTATTGCTTTACTTTTTCCTGCCATAAACTACATATTTATTCTTTCTAGCCTCAATTATTTGTAGTTTTTACTATTTGTCTATCTATTAGTGGAGATTGGTATTAGTTTGCGGTAATATTGCTATCTTTGATTCTCTAAACATCCGAAAATCATGTTTTCTACCATTGGAGAAAGATGTACATACGACCTTTTTACTCTTCTTCTCTGTTACTATTTGTGTTTTTATAGTATGCCTTTTTTTCTTTCCAGAGTAAAAGCGCTTTTGCTTTTTTTTGGCCTTTCTACTGCTGTTTCAGTTCCATCTATTACCAAAACTTCGTATTCTACATTACTATTTAATAGATCTTTTTTTCCTGGTAATGCAAAATCTGGATGTTTTATTAATGTGTCTTCTACCCACCTTATTATTTTAAAACAGTTGCTTTCACTCATGCCATAACTTTGTCCTATATGAAAATATGTACGATATTCTCTCATATATTCCAGTGCCATAAGTAATCTATCTTCTATACAAAGTTTGCTTTTTCTTCCACTTCTAGCTTTTTTCCTTTTATCCTCCTCATCTAGAATTTCTACCATTCTCTTAAATGTTGATTTTTTTACCCCCGTTAAACGTCGAAACTTTTCTCCTTCTAACTTTTCTATTTCCTTATATTTCATGCTTCCAAATACTTGATCTTACTCTCTCTCCCTCAATTTTGAAAGAAGTCTAATGTCACACTAGTTAAGATGACACCATTTACCATCTTAAAATTACAACGTTCGTACAGATGTATGCTTGACATAGGATCCAGAAAATTTTTATATATAGAAAAATCCGAGTGAACTACACCAACTCACATTCAGCAAAAAAGAAAGCTATTTCCTTACGAGCGTTTTCTGTGCTATCTGAGCCGTGAACTCTATTCTCACTTATGTCATCAGCAAAATCACCTCTGATTGTACCTTTATCTGCCTGCTTTGGATCGGTAGCTCCCATGATTTGTCTGTATTTACTTACTGCATTTTCACCAACTAAAACTTGAACTATCACAGGACCAGAAGTCATAAATTCCACTAACTCCCCAAAAAAAGGTCTATCTTTATGAATTTCATAAAATAGCTCTGCTTGTTTTTTTGTCAGTAACATCATTTTTTGTGCTATAATCTTCAGTCCAGAGCTTTCAATATATGAATTTATCTTGCCTGTAATATTATTTTTTACTGCATCAGGTTTTAATATCGAAAGTGTTCTCTCAATTGCCATATTATTTCCTTATATAAAATAGTATATTTATAGATTTATTTTATTGTAAATTTTGATTTGATAAAAGTAGTTTTTTATTTATAGTTAAGAATAAACCATCAAAGAGGTATTGTATGGGTAAATGTTGTAAAAATAACACTACCAAACAAGTTGAGCCTACCACTAAAAAACAAGCTGAATCTACTGCTAAAAAATTGGCCAATAACTTGAAATCGTCAATTTTTTGTGGAACAAAAGGATTTTTGACTTTTAGTTTGGCATTTTTAAGCTATTTGGAATATAGCTCACATCATAATACAGAATTAAAAAAAGGTGCTGCCTTTGCAATGAAAAGAAACACTATTCCGTTTTTTGAAATGGCTGTCATAGTACCGCTTGTTTGCCTTACATTCACTGGTCTTCTACAATGTGCACTCGTATGCGCTGCTTTAATGATTGCCACATGTTTTATTGTCAGAACTTTTAATCTACGTGAAAAATTATTAGAAAAACAAACAGGTTGCCCAAAAGAAACAGTGAATAAGGAATTTAAGAAAGATACTATAAAATTTCCTATTTTTGATCAAAATAGAAAACACATCGAGTATAATTCGCCTAACTCAGGGCGACCACTGGATGAAACAAGTAGCACCTCTCTTTTCGTTAAAGTTTTACTTTTCCCTCTAAAGGTTCTTTTGAAGGTCCTGCAAAGTTGTATAATGCTGTCTTTAGCTGCTGTTGAACTTCTTGAAACGTTACCAAGTCTTTTTGTCGATACATTTTTCGATTGGAGCTTCACATTCACCAAGAGTAACCTACAGAGATCAGGCCATTTATTGTATGCAAGTGTAAGAAATTTAGTGCCTGTAACTAAACTCGATGAGTGTGTAGCTAATTTTATAGGCACCCCAGAAGTAACTTGTTGTAGTAGTGTGTAGGTGAAAAAGGCTGTCATTTTATTTAACCTTGGTGGACCTGATTCACTGAATACGGTCCGTCCTTTTTTATTCAACCTTTTTTATGATAGAAGAATAATAAGTCTACCAAACCCTTTTCGGTTTCTTTTAGCAAAGTTTATATCTGCGAAACGAGAAAATACTGCGCGAAAAATATACGAGGAAATCGGAGGTAAATCGCCGATTTTGGATAATACGAAAGCGCAAGCTGATGCTTTAGAACTAAAATTAAATGAAGATGAAAATCATGTATACAAGGTATTCATTTGCATGCGCTATTGGCATCCGTTTGCTGACGAAGTTGTTAAAAGTGTAAAACAGTTTGATCCTGACGAAGTAATTCTGTTGCCACTGTATCCTCAATATTCAACTACCACAACTTTGTCATCCATCGAAAATTGGCAAAAAAATGCTAAAAAGCATGGCCTAAAATGCAATACAAAAATAATTCATCATTATTATGACAATGAAAACTTTATTGAGGCTCATGCTAACTTGATAGCTAAGTACTACGAATTAGCCAGCAGAATTGGTAAGCCAAGAGTCCTATTTTCAGCTCATAGCTTGCCCCTTAGCGTTATTAAAAAAGGCGACCCTTACGCTTCACAGGTAGAAAGAAGCGTAGGGTTAATAGTAGAAAAGTTAGCTATCAATAACTTAGATTGGTCAATATGTTATCAGAGTAAGATTGGTCCTGTAAAATGGCTAGAGCCAAGCACTGAAAGTGAGCTATCACGTACAAAAGCTGATGGTGTACCTGTAGTTTTATCACCTATATCTTTTGTTTCTGAGCATTCAGAAACTCTAGTTGAACTTGATATAGAATATAAAGCAATTATCAAGAATGGATATTATTTTCGCGTACCAACTCTCAGTACCGATTCTTTGTTTATTAAATGTTTGGCTGATCTATGCATAAATCACCTTTAAAGTCCTGATTTATAGGGCTTTTCTTTTAGGATTTTATGTGATAAAATAACAGAAAGTTATTATTTTATTAACTATTTTATGCCAAGCAAGCTAAAAAAGAAATCTAATATACTCGCACAAAAGGTGCATGATATTTATGATCATGATTTCAGGAAGGTAATCTGCATCACAACAGGTTTAACAGCTCTATTGTGTAAGATTTCACTGCAATTTTGCTGCGAGTTCATTGACAATAACAGATCCAATATCTCCTTTATAAAGAATGTTGCCCGATGGGTGAAATTTCCGACATCTATCCTATACATTGCCCATTCTGCATTCATCTTACGGGATTTGGTAAAAGATTATAAAGACCCTAAGGGTAAAAAAGAATTAGCAAAAATTTTGGGTAAATCGGCTAATCTTGCAAGCAGCACCATAGAAGCGTTGATGATGTTGAAAGTCATCCATTTTTTTACTAAGGGTAATGCAGACGTAATAAGTCACATTCACTTAACATCAACGATCCTATTTTTGTTCATTTCAGAACCTATAAGCTATTATTATACATACAAGAAATATCTGGATAATAAGGATCCTGAAAAGTCTGCTGAGTGTAAGAAGGACCTTATTATTAGCACATTAACTTTGTCGTTAGGTTTATTAAACTTCATATTAAGAAGGATAGAGACTCCAACTATACCAATAAACTTAGGTAATGGTATAATCTATAATTTCAACTTAAGCGTAACAGTCAGCATAATATATAGTGCAGTGTTTCTTGTAGTTCAACTTGACAAGTTGTTTAATCAACCTATCAATGATGACCCTTCCACTGAACTTGATAATGCTGGCCATAACCATATTCAGCCCGGTAATGATCTGCTCGATGGCAACGTTGTGGAAATGTAAGGGTTAGAGGTGAAAAGATTTTATTTCTACTGCCAATGCTAACACTGCTAATTTACTAACTATATTCCAAAGTGCTAGAGGTTTTTCTTCCACTATTTTGCTAACGTCATAAAATTCGCAGTCAATGGAGTTTAAGCTGGAATATACATCTTTCCTGCTATTACATCGGTATAAGTAACATGTTGGAGTATTTCCTATATAGTATATTAGCGGTTCTGCAGAACTGCTTTTAAATACGTCAATGGTTGGTACACCTTCTTGTATAATAACGCTATTGATTGCTATTCCTTCTTTTATCTTTTTCATTTTATGACGCTTTTTTTTATTGAGGTTTAATATTTCCTCTCCACTTGTTACTGTTATAATGCCCATCCCATATGTGCCATTGCTTGCTTTGATAAAAACGTAAGGTTGTGTTTTTATTTCATATTCCTCATATTTTTTTTGCACTAGAGATAATATTTGGTCAACTTTAGTCGCTACTGCTCCTAGTGATGAATCATCATTAAAGTCAACTCCATTACAGCTTTCTGTAAGCACAGAAATAAGCCATGGGTCCATTTTAAATTCGCCACAAAATTCGGCCACTAATTCTTGATAGATTTCAAAATACTTAAATTTCTGCCTGCTATGCCAACCGTATAGTGGGCTTGGTACTATATCTTGCTTTACGTCTTTTAGCATGTCTGGAATGTGGCTCGTCATATCACGGTTCAGTATAATAACATCAGGCACAAATCCTGAAGTTGTCTTTAATAGAGAGTTTTCTTTCACAATAGCTTCATACGGTTCTATTAAATTGTATACTTCATTATGTAAAAGACCAATTCTAGTTTCAAAACCTGCGAGCTGCAGTACTTTCTCTATAACAAATACGTTTTCTATATACATTTTATTGCGTGTATAATTTTCCGGTATTATCAGAACCTTTTTGTATTGATGTCTTTTAAAGTAGCTTTCTATCAATCTTGCTGCCATCGTTCTTGATTCTTCACTTAAGTTATTGAATCCTGCAGGAAATAAATTAGCGTCCACTGGGGCAATTTTGTAACCAGAGTTTCTAAGATCTATAGAGCTATAAAATGGCAATGTAAGGCCGTTAAATTTTGCTCCGAACCAATTATTTATACTTTTTTCCAAATCTGGGTGAATTATGTTTTGCATCTGCACTTTAAATGTTATAAGGAAAGTACTATATTATAAGCTATAGTTAAACATATTTAGTAAATTTGACTAAAGATTAAAGCATAATGAGATTCTTATTTAAAGTGATAGAAAAATGATTCAACACGATAACAATAAAATGTATGGAACTACTATACTGTCAATTAGAAAAGATAAAAGCGTAGTAGTAATAGGTGATGGACAGGTTTCACTGGGCCACACTATTATAAAATCCGGAGCAAAAAAAGTTAGGCGTCTTTCTGGTGATTCTGTAATTGCCGGTTTTGCTGGAGCAACAGCCGATGCATTTACTCTCTTTGAAAGACTAGAATCTAAACTTGACAAGCACCCAGGGCAATTAATGAGAGCATGTGTTGAACTTGCAAAAGACTGGAGAATGGATAAATATCTGAGGAAATTAGAAGCTATGATGATTGTTGCAGATAAATCTATTTCATTAGTAATTACGGGAACAGGTGATGTTCTTGAACCTGAAGATGGAATCGCAGCTATTGGCTCTGGGGGAAATTTTGCTCTATCTGCAGCAAGAGCTTTAATTGACATTAAAGGAATATCAATAGAAGAGATTGCAAAAAAGGCTATGAAGATAGCTGGCGATATATGTGTTTATACAAATCATAATGTAGTTATTGAAAAGATAGAGGAGTGATATGTCTTCCAAGCAAAAAACTTTATGCACTAATTTTCCCAATCAGTCTATAACCCTTTCAGAAGGGCAGTCTTCTAGTAGTGACGCCTACGATGAAAAAAATGACCTCTATAAAGATACTAAGAGTGGTTTTGATTCAAATGAAAGCGATGTTCAAGTTAATGACAGTACTCAAGTTTTGTTAGATGACCTGCCGCCACAGAAGATAGTTAAAGAATTGGATAGATTCATAATCGGACAGGATGATGCAAAGCGTGCTGTTGCTATTGCACTCAGAAATCGTTGGCGTCGCAATCAGGTTCCATTTCCATTGCGTGATGAAATCATACCTAAGAATATATTGATGATTGGTCATACAGGGGTTGGTAAAACTGAAATAGCTCGCCGCTTAGCAAAACTTGCCGGTGCACCGTTCATAAAAATTGAGGCAACAAAGTTTACTGAAATAGGATATGTTGGACGTGATGTTGACTCGATAATACGTGATTTGGTTGATGCAGCAATAGTTTTAGTTAAAGAGAAAGCCCGTAAAGCCTTAGCTAAAAAAGCTTTAAATTTAGCTGAGGAGATAATAGTCAATTCTATGGTAGGCGAAAATGCAACCGAAGAAAGTAAAAAAATTTTTAGAGAAAGGTTGAAGAATAAAGAATGTGAGGACGGAGAAGTTTCTGTTAACGTCAGAGAAAGCAAGAGTATGTTACCTACTTTTGATATACCAGGCATGCCAGGTGGGCAAGTTGGTGTGATGAATGTAACAGAGATAATGGGCAAAATGTTTAATGGGAGCAAAAAAACAAAAACTATTACGGTGAAGGTAAAAGAAGCGCGTAAAATATTAATTAATGAAGAAAGTGAAAGGCTAATGGATGAAGATAAGATAATCAAAGAAGCCATTGATCTTGTTAGTAATGAAGGTATAGTATTTTTGGATGAAATAGACAAAATTGCAGCGCGTACAGAAATAAAAGGTGAAGTAAACAGAGAAGGAGTGCAAAGGGATCTGTTACCACTACTTGAAGGAACAACTGTTACAACTAAGTATGGCCATGTAAAAACAGACTATATATTATTTATTGCATCTGGTGCTTTTCATCAGTCTAAACCATCTGACCTCTTACCGGAATTGCAGGGCAGATTACCGATCAGGGTAGAACTTAAGGCACTTACTCAAGAGGATTTAATAAGAATATTAAAGGAACCAGAATCTAGTTTGTTAAAGCAATACATAGCTTTAATGAAAACAGAAAATATGACACTTGAGTTCACTGATGATGGTATAAAAACCATAGCTGAAATAGCGTTTACAGTTAATAGGCAAGTGGAAAATATAGGCGCAAGAAGGCTTCACACTGTCATGGAGAAGCTTTTAGATGAAATAAGTTTCATTGCTTCTGAGAAAAATAGCGAAAAATTCATTATAGACAGCAAGTATGTAAAAGATAAACTTGAGTCAATTTCGAAGCAGCTCGATTTATCTAAGTTTATACTTTAGAAAAAACGAGAGTAATCGTTCACGGATCTTCCTCTTATTTCTGTGAACGGTATGCTATAGTGTTTTTAAAACCAAATGATAAACCTTGTCATTGAAAATGTTCTAGATCTCAGTGTTAGCTGCTGCTTGGATGACATCCTCCTTATATGTTGAAATTAAGTTTTTATGAGTACTAAGAAGTAGTAATATAAAGATGTATAGAGAAGAAGAACCGTCGCCCTCCTGTGGAGATTGCTCTCAAACTACAATGTTTGTACAGCTGTATGTTGGAGCACTTGAATGACATCATTTGTTGTGCTTAACAAAAGCAAATGTTCGTACGATTGTGTATCACACTCTAAAGTCCTGGCTGTTGGCTTGCACCGTTACAGACAACAACTTCGTAGAGCTTGTTTGATGCATGCTAGCTATCAACAAGGTCTTTATTCTTATCTACCAACTCAAGTTGTGATACTCTTCGTTCAGCTCAAATAGAGTATGAAAAGAGTATCACTTTACATACATTAAGAAGAAAAACCTAACCAGCTCAGCATTCCTACTTTTGATGTATTTTGAACTGCTAGAGATGTATCAGGCAACTCTTCCTTATCTGGTACATCTTTCTTATCTACAAATTCGAAATCATCTTTTTCAGAAAACAACTCATCTGTTATTTTTGCAAGCACCATAAAATCTTCTTTTCTAGGGTAGTTGAAAAAAGCTGAACAATGTCCATCACGTTCAAGATTTTCATAATCATGAACAGATCCAATGAAATCAGATATTCTTTTTTCTAATTTTTTCAAGTTTTCCACTAATTGCTTTTCCCCTGGTAACATTATGACGCACTCCTTGTGCTTTAACACCTCTTCTTCTGATATATTACCGGAGTCATTAATAAACTCACGTGTTATTTGCTCTAGCTTTATTAAGTCTATTTCTGCCTAGTCTGAACACAAAGCTGGATATTGTCCATCATGTATAAGCTGATTATATTCATCAGAACGTTTAATAAACTTGTGTATTATCTCTTTTAATTTTTGTAGACCACTTATATTCATATTATGCATATTTATCTACTATATTTATTAATCTACTAGTATATCATATAATAATCTAATTGCTTCTTAAGAACTTTAGATTTGCTTTCAAGTTTATGTTGGAGTGAGTGTATGAAACCTTTAAAATATGCAATAGCGACTTATGTTAATCGATATTTTCGTCCAAACTTAAATCTTACCAGAGAGTTATGGTTTTAAAAGAGACTTAGTATTAAGTTATCAATAAATTACTCATAAAAATAAATCTTATGGAAAGCGGAGCTTGGTTCATTTGGCTGATTAGTAACTTGGTTGTTATATTCAGCAATATGCAGATAATTTATGCCTTTATAAGTGTGAATCTTGAAAAGGAACTTGGACTGACAATTATGCAAGTTGCACTGGCTAATTCAGCATATACTTGGACTTTCGCCATCTTACAATTTTTTAGTGGAGCAACGTTTAATGTTTTTTCCAGTAAAAAAATTTATTTTTTCTCATTATCAACTATGATCTTTGGGTTCTTTGTCCTTATTAATAGTGACAATTTTGCTCATTTGATTTTATCACAATTATTGATTGCAGCTGGAGCATCATTTGGTTTTATTGGTGCTGCTCACACAAGTAGCATATGTTTTTCCGCTGCCCAATTTGGACTAATGTTTTCACTAGTGCAAACAATTTCAAGTCTTTCCGCTTTGGTGATTCAAATGTTGTTTTCTAGCTTGCTTGCCGAAGGTGCAGATTGGAAGAATCTGATTGTATGCATAATACTATTTGGTGTGTTGATATTTGTACTGATGTTTTTTTATCCAAGCATACTTCCAGAAAGCAGCTCAGAAAAGTGCGCAATAAAAAGCTCTATAAGAACAGTAATATTCACAGTGCTGAAATTAAGAGATATCTGGATAACCTCAATAGTGGGTGCTATTACTTTCGGAACATTTTTAGCACTAAATACCTTGTGGGCCCCAAGGTTACTGAGCAACTCAGAACTCGGTGCAGTGGAGTCAGGTGTAGCAACCGCAATACTATGGCTTGGTCTTGCAGTTGGTGCTCCAGTTGCAGATCAAATCTCAAATCTATTTAAAAATAGAAGGCATGTAATCTCTGCTTTTGCTCTGTTACAAGGTATTTCAATGATTATTTTGTTGTGCAGCCATTTAACAGCTCACATTGTGTACTTTTGTATGTTAATGTTCGGGTTTTTTGCGGGAGGACATATGCTTAATTTTACTGTCGGTAGCGAGATTGTGAAACGAAAATACATTAGCACATCATCATCCATTATCAATGGGTTTATGTTTATTGGCAGTGGAGTTATAGTGTCAATGTTAGCACTTCTTGCAGATTATCAAATGGCGCTTTTTGCAATATTTGCGATATTGATAACTGCTGGTATTTTAAATTATGCCACAAAAGAGACATACCCTAAAAAATAAAGTAGCTGAACCTTGAGTCGATTGCTATATTATATTTACATATTGTAATATTTATCAATAATGGATCACGTTACAACAAAAGACACAACAGTAACTAAGGCAACAATAGCTGAAAATATAAACCAAGAAATAGGATTATCAAAGGAAGACTCTGCTTCGATAATAGATGATATATTGGATGAAGTAAAGACAAGCTTGGCAAAGGATGGAATAGTGAAAATATCGTCATTTGGAACATTCTTGGTCAAAAAAAAGAAGGAAAGGCCAGGAAATATACCAAATACATCAGAGAAAGTGGTGATTCAAGCAAGAAACTCAATTTCTTTCAGACCTTCAAAAACTATAAAAAAATCAATAAACAATCAATGAATAAGGTAAAATTATTTTACACAATTGGGGAAGTAGCTGAAGAGCTACGTTTGGAACAGCATGTTTTAAGATTTTGGGAAGGTCAGTTTCATCAAATTAAGCCTACAAAGCGTAAAGGAAGAAGGCTATATGATCGTAAGTGTATAGAGGCCATAAAGAAAGTGAAATACATGTTATATGATAAAGGATATACAATAAAAGGAGTGCAAAAGGAATTTGGTAGTGATATAAAAATCACAAAAGATTTGTTGCAAGAACTTACTGATTTAAGAGACTATTTAACTAGTAAAATAAATAATGAGGAAAGTAACAAGCAGACGTGAAACACTACAGGTTTTGTGAAAATTTGTATATCTAGAATGTGGCATATAGCCTCGTTTTTTATGTTATCGGCAATATTGGTAAGCTGTGGCCTGCAAAAACCTGCACCTGTGCTGCTTAAAGGCGAAGAATTTTACGGGAAAAGAGATCTGGAATATACAAGAGAGTACCATTTAATTAAAGAGCCTTCAGTAAAAAAAGAAAATAGAAAAGCCGTCATAAATAAGGTATACAGGGATAACAATAATACGCAAAACGTGGAAGTTAATAAGGTAGATTGTAAATTTGTAATGCCGGTTAAAGGTACAGTTATTGCAGCTACTTCTTCTGATGAAATGTGTAAGGATGGTATAAAAATTGCTGCCCAAAATGGAACAAACATAGTTGCCTCTGCACCCGGCAAAGTGATATATGTAGGCAAAGGGTTGAGATGGTATGGAAATTTAATTATAGTGGAACACAAAGATAATTACATGACTGTATACTCCTATTTAAAAAATATACACGTTGAAATTGGTGATAAAGTAAAACAAGGTCAAGTTATTGGGTCTGCAGGTAAATCAAGCACACAAGATAAAGATCCGCAGATGTGCTTCACAATACGGCATAATGGCCAAGCAGTCGATCCTTTAGTGCATATGAACTGTGATTGAATTTGGATTTATATGAAATATGATTTTAAAAACGTCGAAAGGTTTTATCAAGATAAATGGGATTTTTCTGTAAATAAAGATAGCAAACAAGAGAAATGTTACGTATTGGAAATGTTTCCATATCCATCTGGTAAAATTCATATGGGACACTTACGTAACTATGCAATAGGGGATGTGATAGCGCGTTACAAGAGAGCTAATGGATTTGAGGTTTTGCATCCAATTGGCTGGGATGCGTTTGGATTACCAGCTGAAAATGCAGCAAGGGACAACAATATTAGCCCTGAAATATGGACAAAAGAGAATATAGATAATATGCGTACACAGTTGAAATCTATAGGTCTTTCTTATAATTGGAAGCGTGAACTCTCCACATGTGAACCTGACTATTACAAACACGAACAAAAATTTTTCCTGGATTTTTTAAAGCATGGACTTGCCTATCGAAAAGAATCGTGGGTTAACTGGGATCCAGTGGACCAAACAGTGCTTGCAAATGAGCAGGTAGTCGATGGAAAAGGGTGGCGATCAGGCGCAGTTGTTGAGAAACGCAAGTTATCCCAATGGTTTTTAAAGATTACTGATTTCGCTGAAGATTTACTCAAGTGCTTGCAAAGTTTAAAAAATTGGCCGGAAAAAGTCAAAACAATGCAGGAGCGTTGGATAGGAAAATCTGAAGGAGCAACTATAGAGTTTGAAATAGTTGGCTTAAATAAGAAATTGAAAGTTTTTACAACTTATCCTCATACTTTGTTTGGAGCTTCTTTTTGTGCAGTGGCAGCAGAGCACCCTATTGTGCAGGATATCATACTTCCAAATGCTCCTGAAGTTTTGTCATCCCAGTGCTTGACTACTTGGATCCAGAAAAAAGATGAGATTCCAGCGTCACGCGCTGGAATGACAATTGATGAAAAAATTGGAATTTACACCGGATTAAACGTCAAGCATCCATTTCTTGATAAGGAATTGCCGCTTTACATAGCGAATTTTGTGTTGATGGAATATGGAGAAGGCGCAATTTTTGGTTGCCCTGCACATGATCAGCGTGATTTTGAATTTGCACAGAAGTATGGTTTACCGATTATTCCTGTAGTTTGTGAAGAGAGCACAGAGATCTTAAAAGAACCGTACGTCGGTGATGGAGCGATGTTCAATTCCGAATTCTTAAATGGACTAACGGTTAGTGAAGCAAAAAAAGTAATCATTAAAAAGCTTGAAGAAAAAGGGGTAGGCAAAAAAACAGTAACCTATCGTTTGCATGATTGGGGAATTTCAAGGCAACGTTATTGGGGATGCCCTATACCTATTATATATTGTAAGGATTGCGGAACTGTGCCAGTTCCAGAAAAAGACCTTCCTGTGGTTCTACCAACGGATATAAAATTTACAAGTGCGCTTGATAAGCACCCAACTTGGAAGTTCGTTGATTGCCCAAAATGTGGAAAGCAAGCAGAGCGTGAAACTGATACATTCGACACTTTTTTTGAATCTTCTTGGTATTTTACTGCATTTTGTAGTGAAAATAAATCAATAGATAAAGATGCATGTAATCGTTTTATGCCTGTTGATTATTATATAGGTGGGATAGAACATGCAATTCTGCATTTGCTTTACTCACGATTTTTCTGCCGTGCTTTAACCAAATGTGGCTATTTTGCTATTAAAGAGCCTTTCTCTACTTTAATCACTCAAGGAATGGTTTGCCATGTAACTTACAAAGATGAAAATGGCAAATGGTTGTTTCCTGAAGAAGCAAAAGAATTGATGACACAGGGTGTTAAGGTTCAAATTGGGAAAGTCGAGAAGATGAGCAAATCGAAAAAGAACACAGTTGATCCAAATTTTATCATAGAAAAGTACGGTGCTGATACTGCCCGCTTGTTCGTGTTGTCTGATACTCCTCCGGAAAAAGATATGGAATGGTCTGATGATGGCGTGGAAGGCTGTTCTCGCTATATAAACAAATTGTGGCGTATGATAATGCAGCTTAAGCCTGTGAGTATGCACTATGATAACAAAAGTGTTATGGGTGGACTTCTAGAGTACAGAAAAAAAATACATAAACTTTTACATGGGCTCACAGATGACTTAGAGAGCTGCAGATTAAACTGCGCAGTGGCAAAGTTTCGTGAGATAACGAATTTAATAGCTGAAATAGACGTAAAAACTGGAAAATCTCTTATTGATGAAGGTATATGTATATTAATCAGAGTAATCGAACCGTTCATGCCACACCTAGCTGAAAGCCTATGGCAAGAAATAGAAGGTAAAGACATGCTGTATCTGCAACCTTGGCCAAAAGCTGATGAATCATTATTAGTTGACGATACGGTAACTGTGGCGGTACAAATCAATGGAAAATTACGTACAACAATCAAGGTGGCAATTAACTTACCTCAAGAAGAATTGAAGAAAATAGCGATAGACTCTGTGTCCAGTAAGATCGATCAAAGCAAAGTTCGCACTGTATATGCTGTACCAAATAAGATAGTAAATATAGTTATATAAAAGACCTGAGTAGTACGTTTTATATAATCTGATTTTATGGCTATACTTTTTTTTGACATGTAGTTATATCTTTTTTAATACAAAGCATATATACTTGTGCATTATATATATTTTTTTATATGAGGAGTTATATGAAAATGAAAAGATTATGTGCTTTAGCTGTGTTGCTCACTTCATCTCTAGCCGGTGCAGCTAGTAATAGTGCAAGTAAGTCAGAAGATCAGTACTATGCAGGTTTAAACTTTGGTGCTGGATGGGGTAGTGGCTTAAAAATAAAACCTAGCGTTGTTTTTGGCTATCATTATGACAAAAGCTCTAAATTTGAACTTGAGGTTCTCACTGACATAAGTGATATGTTTAGTGCAACAGACAAGAAAATGGGGGCTAGCTTATTAGCCAATTATCGTTATTACCCTGACCTTGATATTGATCCTGTTAAGCTGTATGTTAGCGGAGGTTTAGGAGGACATCTACAAGTATATCCTTTTGAGATTGCTGGCACTGAAACACTAGATAAAGTACTGGGTGCTATTTCGTACAAACTGAAGGTTGGTGTTGATTATGAAATTGCTCCACAGATAGTTGGTACAGTTGGTATTGCTGCAGGCGGGCAACTAAGTGGTATAAAAGCATTGCAAATACCAGATGCAACTCTGGAGGTAGGAATACGTTATAATTTTTAATGCTGCTACTTAGTTCATAAAGGTAGAGACGATGTTGAGGATAGCATTAAAAAAATCCGGAAACATATGGGATACTTTTCGAATATGGTTTTGAACGCTAACTATAGATTAGAAGAATAATAAGAGAGAGGGTGAACTCCAGTATTTTAGCAAGAAATAGGATACCTAATGAATAAAAAGATGATAGAATTGTTTTGTAGACGATTATTGTAATGATGTGGAAATTTTTAGATGACCCAGAAAATATTCCGCTGACAAATAACCACGCTGAACGACAAATTCGGCATTATGTCGTTTATCGCAAAAATTCATATTTTACACAATCAGAACGAGGAAACTCATTCCTTGAGCAAATAATTTCGTTATACTTAACATGGAAACAGAGGAGGCTAAACCCTTTTCACAATCTTCTATCTATCGTTTCTTAAACCACTCTGCTGAACGGATACCTTGTTACAAAGTAGCACTGTGAGTACAAACCTTGATAACCCAAACACTGAACAATTTCAAGCTGCCAATCAGGCCCCTTAATTACGGTAATGCACATAGGCTTCGTGCCTATGTGCAAAGCTGCCATTTTCACTTCGTAAACATACCAAGAATTTTGTCCATTATTCCACCTACATTCGCTTCAGCTTGAGTATGCTCTATTTTACCACCGTGCAAGATTAGTTTAGCATCTGACCCAGGTGATATATTAACAAATTTACTGCCAACAACTCCACTGCTAGTGATCAGAGCTGAGCTATCAACTGGCAACTTTATATCCCGGCTTACGCACATATCGATTCGTGCTACGTAGGTAGCTTTGTCAAGTGACACACCAGTTATGCTTCCAACGTCCACACCAGAGATCTTGACACTATCACCAACTCCTATACCGTTAGCGTTAGCAAAAAGACCATATATTTTATAGCAATCCTTATAGTTTTTCTTTATGTAAGATAGCTTATCAATAGCAAAGAAAATCAGAAAAATAGTAAAAATTAATACAAATAATCCAGCGGTTATTTCAAGTATATTTGACCTTCGCATCTTTAGTTATCAGGACTCCAGCTTTTATAGTAATTTTTCACTTTTTGGTTTGGATAGTATGCATCTTTTGTACCCGTTAAATTAGGAGTATGTTTTACTTTTCTTTTTTTATTATTAACTGGTACTACATTATCAGTATAGTGAAGCCATACATGCCATTCCGGAGGCACTGTTGTAGGCTCAGAGACACTGCTATACATGACCCACCTTTTTCCTTTACTTGATTCATAGTAAGAATTTCCATTTTCATCTCTTCCTACAAATTTATCTTTTCTTCGTAATAGGCGTTTTATTGCGTTACAAATTTTAGATAACATAAGAGTATTAAAACAAAAAGTATTATATATACTAATACTTTAACGATATATTAACAACAATTTAATGCAATTGCCAATTTTACAAGTTATTATACCAATAATTGCATCAATGTTTTGCTTTCTTACCAAGAAACACAAGGTATCTTGGTTTATTTCTTTTATTGCAACAACAATCACTCTTTTTATTTCATTGATGCTACTCACAAAAACATATAACGGTGAAATTATAACTTATCACCTTGGGGATTGGGCTCCTCCATATGGAATAGAGTTAAGAATCGACGTGTTAAACTCCTTGATTCTAACTTTGGTGAATTTTATAGCGCTGATTAGCGTGCTTTATAGCTTTTATATTAACGAAAAAGAAATTAGCAAAAACAAAATCACTGGTTTTTACTCTCTATTTCTACTGTGCTTAAGCGGACTGCTCGGGATTCTAGTAACAAACGACATATTCAATCTTTATGTTTTTTTGGAAATTTCATCTCTTTCTTCTTATGTATTAGTTTCAATGGGAAGAGATAAAAAAGCTCTAGTTGCAGCATTTGAATATCTAATTAGTGGCACTATAGGGGCAACGTTTTACTTGTTTGGTCTTGGGCTTTTGTACTCCATGACAGGAACGCTCAATATGTCTGACATGGCTGAAAGAATAGTTCCATTATACGATAACAACATCATAAAACTTGGCACATTGTTCATTTTTGTTGGTCTCTCAATTAAAATGGCACTGTTTCCATTAAGCAGGTGGCTGGTTAATGCATATAGTGAGGCGCCAAGTTTCATTAGCATATTCTTTTCAGGCACAGTAACTAAAGTGATGATATATGTTTTCATTAGGATCTTCTATACTGTTTTCCATCAGAATTTCTTCTTATTTAAACCATCACTAAGCAACGTGATAATTATCCTCGCACTTTGCGCTATTATATTTGGGTCAATATCTGCAATAACTGCAAAAGATATAAGAAAGCTGCTTGCTAATTCTAGTGTCAGCCAAATTGGTTATATAATTTTAGCACTGAGTTTTAACTCAAAAACAGGTGTATTTGCAGCAATGCTTCACATAGTAAACCACAGCATAATAAAAATATCTTTATTCATGGCTGCAGGATGTATTTCTTACAAATTTGATACAACAAAAATAGAGAATTTATCAGGACTCAAGAAATCAATGCCTTATACAGCATTTGCATTTACCTTGCTGAGTTTAGCGTTGATTGGCGTGCCGCTAACAAATGGCTTTGTAAGCAAATGGTATATAATGAAAGCAGTTATAGAATCTCGCGCGTGGATTTCCCTGATAGCTTTTGCTGCCGGTTCTTTTCTTGCACTAATATACATGTGGAAGATGGTAGAGAAAATGTATTTTGAAAATAGTGCAGCATCAAGCGCTGGAATGACACTAGGCAAAATTAATGATGTGCCATTTCCTATGCTTTTCTGTCTATTGTTCATGGCAGCTTTAACAATAGTAACTGGAATATATAGCACTCCAATTCGGTTAGTAGTTGAGAAGTTGGTTTTTTGATTTTTATCTTTGTTTCATATTTTACTATACTTTAAGGTTATAAGTGTGGATAGACTGAAGAAGATTTATTGGTTATTAGTCATTAACGTGATAGCGCTGTTTTGTGTTGGCATTGCTGTTCAATACTCTTCTGCTGGAGGAAAGTGGGTACCATTTGCAATTCACCAAATAGTCATATTTTCCTTCTTTTTCCTACTCGCTATAGCTATGTCATTCATAGAGTTAGATTTTTATTTGGAGCACGCCTACTTTTTTTATATAGCAGCAGCAATCTCGCTATTAGCAGTAAATTTTTTTGGCTCGCACATAATGGGTGCGACGAGGTGGATAAGAATTGGATCAATTAGTTTGCAACCATCAGAATTTGCAAAGGTAGGCTTAATACTTGCACTTGCTCGTTATTTTGATAAGCAAAGTGTGTATAAAATGATGGAATTTAAAAGATTGCTTAAGGCGGTAATAATTATTTTCTTGCCTGTATTCTTGGTGTTAAAGCAACCTAATTTAGGCACAGCTGTGATAATGTTGTTTATAGGAGCATCAATTATATTCGCAGCAGTAATAAAAAGAGCTCATTTAGTAATTTGTGGGACGCTTGGCATTTTTGCAGTACCTGCTATTTGGCCTTTTTTACGTCCTTATCACAAGCAAAGGATATTGTCGTTTTTGGATTCATCAGTGGATCCACTTGGAATAGGTTATAATGCGCAGCAATCTCAGATAGCTATTGGTTCAGGAGGTTTGCTTGGTAAGGGCTTTGTTAACGGAAGTCAAACTCAACTTGGATTTTTGCCGGAAAAGCGTACAGATTTTGCTTTTGCAGTGCTGAGTGAGGAGTGGGGCTTTTTAGGTAGCATGGCTTTAATTTTGCTTTATACCTTATTACTTGGCATAATTTTCTCTATCGCTTATAGGTCGAAAAATTATTTTTCTAAGTTAGTATCTATCGGGATTTTTGCTTTTTTTGGCGCTCATTTTTTTATAAACATTGGAATGTCAATAGGCCTCTTGCCTGTTATAGGCGATCCACTGCCATTTCTTTCCTATGGAGGAAGTACAACTGCTGCAAGCTTGATATGCATAGGATTATTGCTGGCAATAAAAGCAGATGAACAACAAAATGCTTGTATTTTACCTATGCTAAAGTAAAATTAAACTTTACTTAATAGTTTTTATGCTAGATGAAATGCGTGAGGAGTGTGGGGTATTTGGCATAAGTTGCAACCAAAGTGCTGCTTTTAACTCTATACTTGCTCTCCACGCTTTGCAGCATAGAGGTCAAGAGTCTTTTGGCGTAGTAACCAGTAACAACGATGAGCTGCACTCTTATCACTTTCAAGGTCAAGTGAGCAGTGTATTTGATGATATAGATGAAATAAAGAAATCCTTACCTGGAGATTGTGCAATAGGTCATGTTCGATACTCAACAAGTGGTAATAAATTTGGAGTGCAGCCCATGTTTGGCAAAAGTGGCAAATTTGGGGATTTTGCCATAGCACATAATGGTAATTTAATTAATATTTCTCCGATACGCGAACAATTAATTAAACAAGAGTGCGTTTTTCAGTCAGATATTGATACAGAAGTAGTAGTGCATCTGACAGCAAGCGGTGAAAAAGATAGCTTCTTAGCGAGTTTTATATATGCATTAAAGCAAATACAAGGTGCTTATTCTTTTGTGGCAATCAATCAAGGAATAGTTATTGGGGTACGAGATTCAGCAGGAATAAGACCTCTTGTTTTAGGAAAGTTAAACGGTTCTTACGTTCTTGCATCTGAAACTTGTGCTCTTGATATAGTGAATGCAGAGTTTATTAGAGAAATAGAACCAGGTGAGTTAGTTACCATTGATCGAAATGGTAATCTAGCTTCAGCATTTCCTTTCCCACAGCAAAAATCAAGTTTTTGTATTTTTGAATACGTTTATTTTTCAAGACCAGACAGCATAATGGAGAATAGGTCCATATATGATATAAGAAAAGAAATAGGAAGAATACTTGCGAAGGAAAGTCCACCAAAAAACAATGTAGATATGATTGTACCAATACCTGATTCTGGAATACCTGCAGCTATTGGATATGCAAAGCATTCAGGATTACCTATGGAACTGGGGATAATTCGTAATCATTACATAGGAAGAACTTTTATACAACCAACCGCTGAAGTACGTAAAGTTAGAATAAAATTAAAATTCAATGCTAATAAGCACACTTTGAAAGGTAAAAACATAATTTTAATAGATGATAGTATAGTGCGTGGTAGTACGTTAACAAATATAATAGTTATGCTAAAGGATGCAGGAGTAAAAGAGATTCACCTCAAAATTTCAAGCCCACCAATTAAGCATTCTTGTTTTTATGGAATAGATACACCAGAGTGCAAAGATTTAATTGCTGCAAATAAATCTGTAGAGGAAATTAAGGAAGTTATAGGAGTAGATAGCCTAGCCTTCTTGAGTATTGATGGATTATACAGGGCTGTTAAAGGAGAAGTGCGTAACAATGCTACACCACAATATTGCGATGCTTGTTTCACTGGTGATTATCCGATTGGCAAATAGCCTACGCAAGGTTTTAAGTTTTTAAACCGCCAAAATTTCTCTTGGCCTTTACTAATTCCGATTCTCGGAGTGCACACATAATCTGGTTTGAGGTGAGATTCATAAACACAAAATTCGTGGCTTATAGTAAGGTCCCGTTTGTTATGTTCTTTTGTAATGTTTAATCTTTTGCACAATATTCCTGGTCCGCCTAAGTTTGCTTCAAGCGGTTCAATGAGTTTTAATCCCCGTATTAATACCAATCTCCACTAATAGATAGACAAATAGTAAAAACTACAAATAATTGAGGCTAGAAAGAATAAATATGTAGTTTATGGCAGGAAAAAGTAAAGCAATAGGAGAAGAACTATATAATCAATGCAAGTTAGAATTAAAAAAATATGGAATAAGAGGAGAGATAGGAAGAAGGTTACAAGCAATAATATCAGCAAAGGAGTATGGTATCTCAAAAGTTGCTAAAATATATAGAATTACGAGAACGACATTAATGAAATGGATTGCAAGATTTAAAGAAAAAGGTGTTATTGGGTTTGCAATACAGCCAGGGCGAGGACCTAAACCAAAACTGAACGAGGAGAAGAAGGAAAAAATAAGAGAGGTAATAGAAGAAGATGGGGCAAATCTGACTGCTAAAAAATTGCAAGGTATAGTTGAAGGAATGTTAGCTATCAAAGTAAGTGAGTCAACGGCGAGAAGGCTTATGAAGAAGCTAGGATTTACATATATCACACCTCGTCCAGCACATTATAAACAAGACAAAAACAAACAAGAGGAGTTCAAAAAAAATCTCAATGAAATTGTGGAAAAGAACCGGAAAAAGGAGGTTTTTTTTCGATGAATCGAGATTTGGAACGCACTCAAAAGTTGGACATGGATGGTTTAAAAAGGGCTCAAGAACACAAGTTAAAGTAAAAATCGGAAGAGAAAACTTCTATCTTTACAGCGCTGTAAATCCCAGGAATGGAGAGGATATTAGCCTACTTGCTCCACATGTAAACACAGATTGCATGAACATATTTTTGGAGCAGATGTCGAAAGATTTGGGGACTAGAGAAGCTTTTCTTATCATGGATTGCGCAAGTTGGCATAGGTCTAAAGGTTTAAAAACTCCTGAAAATATCACCATAATTTATTTGCCGCCGTACTCGCCTGAGCTCAATCCTGTGGAAAGATTTTGGCAACATTTAAAGGAAAATATAATAAAGAACAAGATGTATGACTCTATTAAATTACTTGAAAATGCTGTATCTGAATTTATTCGAGATATTACGGAAAGTTCGATCAAAACCATTTGCTCTGTGAATTATTTGTCTAGTTATTTATGAGGGTTGGTATAACACTGCTGCTGGGAACCCTTCTGCTTCTGTTACAATATTTAAACAGTAATACATTCCATATATAAAATACACGTACGAAAACCCCGGCATACCAAACATTACTGAGGTTCGGTTAGTATAGCCTCTTGCCGCGTGACAAGCTGGGTCATTCATTCCTATATAGGCTTCAACTTCGGTTATTATTCCACTAAAGTTAGAAAATTTGAGGATTTTTCCCAATAACTCTCCAGCTACAGTTAAGGTCGGCCGCTCGTAGAAATTTCTTGGTAGTATTGTGCTACCCATTTTTATTTTTGTTCTGAGGTTCTATATAGAATTCAGTTTAAGAATTTCTAGATCCCAGTGTCAAGCACTGGGATGACAAGAGGGTTGAATGACAAGAAAATGGTACTGGAATAATAAGAAAGAAACACTGAGATGTTGAAAGAGAGAATACACGCACCCATAGGGTAGCGCGTGACGCTGGAATCCAGTTTTTTCCTATTACCACAAACCGTAGCTTAATTAGTTAGAATAGCATAACTAGCGAGTACGAAATGGAGAAGTTTTAATTTGAACTACAGTTTCAGTGCTATTTAACACATATGCCTTCATACAAAAAGATGCCAGTATATGATATTATGCCAATCAATATATAATTGAATTATGGTAGAAAAGCTCTCTAATATTAAAGGCTCAAATATTCCTTTGCTTGGTCGGTTAGAACGCGTCCTCTTGGTGTGCGCTTTACAAAACTAATTTTGATTAAATAAGGTTCTACTGTTTCTTCAATATTGCCAACATCCTCAGATAGCGCAATAGATATAGTGTCAATTCCAACAGGTCCTGAGGTGTTGAATAAAAATCTTAGATAATGCATATCAAGTTTATTGAGTCCCATTTTGTCTACACCCAATTTTAGCAATACAGAATCAGCGACTTCATAAGTGATTTTTTTATCATCTTTCACTTCAACAAAATCCCTTATTCTCCTTAGTAATCTCAAAGCAATTCTTGGAGTGCCACGTGCACGGCAGGCAATTTCCCGTGCTGCATTTTCTTCAATTTCAGTAGAAAGAACTCTTGCGCCTCTTTTTATAATATTAACCAGTTCTTCAAAAGAATAAAACTCAAGATGCAAGGGAATGCCAAAACGATCCCTCAGTGGCGCAGAAAGTAATCCAAGCCGTGTTGTTGCTCCAATTAGCGTAAATGGTGGTAGATCTATCCTTAAAGTACGAGTAGATGGACCTTCACCTACTAATATGTCCAAGCAAAAATCTTCCATAGCAGTATATAAAACTTCTTCAATGCTGCGATTTAATCTATGGATTTCGTCGATAAATAGAACATCTTTTGCATTTAAAGTGGTAAGCACTGCAGCCAAGTCCCCAGCTTTACTAAGTAAAGGACCAGAAGTTGCGCGAAAGCTAACTCTTAACTCTTTAGAGACAATTTGCGCTAAAGTTGTTTTGCCAAGTCCTGGAGGACCATAGAGTAATACGTGATCCAAAGCTTCAGTTCTCGTCTGTGCAGCGTTTATAAACACTTTTAAATTTTGTATTAAGTCTTTTTGTCCGACAAAATCATCAAGTTGTTCAGGTCTGATGTTGATATTGCGCACATCTTCAGTATATTCTTTATCGCACGATATTGATTTCATAATGTTTTAAGCGCCATGCGAATAATATCCTTAGTGTCCAGATTTAGTGATTCGTCTTGTATTTTTTTTATCGTATCATAAGCTTTCATTTTTTCATACCCAAGATTGATCAAAGCTGAAAGGGCATCTTCATTGATTGGATGAAAATTATTGTTATTTATTTCTAATTTACTCACTTTGCCACTTAATTCAGTGATGATTCGATTTATGAGTTTCAGGCCAAGTCCACTCATCTTGAGTGCTACTTTATCCTCATTCATAATTGCCAAAAATAGCTGTTCTGGAGTTAATTTACTCAAAATTGACATTGCAGTTTTGTAGCTAACGCCGCTTACTTTGACAAGCAACCTCAAGCACTGCTGTTCTTCTTTGCTTATGAAACCATATAGCTGAGCAGTATTTTCTCTGTTATTTGCATAGGTTTCGATAAGTAATTTGATTCTACTTCCAATTGCACAAGCACTTAAAGTTTTGGCTGAAAGATACACCATATAGCCAACATCATTCACATTCAGGATTATGTGATCGCTGCGCACTTCATCAACTATTCCGCTTAGATTTCCTATCATTTTTAGCACTGTATAGGGTTCAGTTTAAATACTCTCAGATCTTAGGTCAAGCAAACGAACATTATAGACAGGGAAACGTGACTAAAAACTTACTTGACAAGCCTTGCCAGCCCCCTTATCATGAAAGTGAAGCTATTTATTTATCTTCTCTGTACAGATTAAATGACAAAAAAACTCACGTATCTGGCGTCTCATGTTTAATTTTTTGCACTATGTGCACCTTATGTCTTTATAAAACTTCTACCTACATAAGCTGAAACGCGCTGTTTAAAACATAAAAAAACGCCAACTTAAAAAATGGATAGTGAATAACTAGCTACCCTAGGGTTTCTTTTGCCTTTTTTTCTGTTTAGTAAATTTCTTAACGTTTATAATTTAGATTAGTTGCGGTTTAAAAGCAACTGAATCGCGGTTATTAGACGTTTAGAATAAAAAAACGCCATACTTGAAAGTATAATGTAAGTAATTAGCCAACCACGGGGCTTCTTTTGCCTTTTTTTTCGCTTAGTAAATTTCTTAACGTTTATAGCTAAACGACAACCATCATCCCGCAGCGGGATCTCTTGTTAGCGGCTGGGAGATACCGCGGCGGTATGACGTAGGACTGCTGTCATTCCAGTCTGGAATCCAAAAAAAAGGATGATGTCATCCAAGTAGCTGACACTGGGATCTATTTTGCATGTAACTCCAATTGTGTTTTGGCATAAAACGCGACGCGTATTAGACTTATTTGCAAGCAAAGCTTGCTAGATCCCAGTGTCATACCAACCCTCATAAATAACTAGACAAATAATTCACAGAGCAAATGGTTTTGATCGAACTTTCCGTAATATCTCGAATAAATTCAGATACAGCATTTTCAAGTAATTTAATAGAGTCATACATCTTGTTCTTTATTATATTTTCCTTTAAATGTTGCCAAAATCTTTCCACAGGATTGAGCTCAGGCGAGTACGGCGGCAAATAAATTATGGTGATATTTTCAGGAGTTTTTAAACCTTTAGACCTATGCCAACTTGCGCAATCCATGATAAGAAAAGCTTCTCTAGTCCCCAAATCTTTCGACATCTGCTCCAAAAATATGTTCATGCAATCTGTGTTTACATGTGGAGCAAGTAGGCTAATATCCTCTCCATTCCTGGGATTTACAGCGCTGTAAAGATAGAAGTTTTCTCTTCCGATTTTTACTTTAACTTGTGTTCTTGAGCCCTTTTTAAACCATCCATGTCCAACTTTTGAGTGCGTTCCAAATCTCGATTCATCGAAAAAAAACCTCCTTTTTCCGGTTCTTTTCCACAATTTCATTGAGATTTTTTTTGAACTCCTCTTGTTTGTTTTTGTCTTGTTTATAATGTGCTGGACGAGGTGTGATATATGTAAATCCTAGCTTCTTCATAAGCCTTCTCGCCGTTGACTCACTTACTTTGATAGCTAACATTCCTTCAACTATACCTTGCAATTTTTTAGCAGTCAGATTTGCCCCATCTTCTTCTATTACCTCTCTTATTTTTTCCTTCTTCTCCTCGTTCAGTTTTGGTTTAGGTCCTCGCCCTGGCTGTATTGCAAACCCAATAACACCTTTTTCTTTAAATCTTGCAATCCATTTCATTAATGTCGTTCTCGTAATTCTATATATTTTAGCAACTTTTGAGATACCATACTCCTTTGCTGATATTATTGCTTGTAACCTTCTTCCTATCTCTCCTCTTATTCCATATTTTTTTAATTCTAACTTGCATTGATTATATAGTTCTTCTCCTATTGCTTTACTTTTTCCTGCCATAAACTACATATTTATTCTTTCTAGCCTCAATTATTTGTAGTTTTTACTATTTGTCTATCTATTAGTGGAGATTGGTATCAGCTACTTGGATGACATTATTAGGAGTACTGGGATGACAAAAAAAAGGAGCTACTTGGATGACAAGAAAGTGGGCTACTTATGGAAGACTAGATCCCAGTGTCAGCTACTCGGATGACATTATAGGGGCGCTGGAGTGACACCCTGACGATCGTCATCCCGCTACGTGTTAGCGCCGCGGCGGTATGGTGTAGGAAAATTAGCTATATAGCTAACTTGCACCACACGTTAAAGCTTTTAAACAGGTCTTAGTTTACTTACTCCTTTATTTTCTTTATTATCAGATATTGCTTTAAATAATATGGAGGAACAAATTGTCAGCAATTGCCATTATTGATTTTGGTTCACAGTTTACACAGCTTATCGCAAGACAAGTAAGAGAAATGGGCGTTTATTGTGAAATATTTCCAAGCAACGTCAGTTTTGAAACAATATCAAAATTCAATGGGTTTATTCTCTCTGGAGGACCACAATCTGTAAATGATGATTGTTCTAAAGAAAATGGAGTAGCGCATGAAATTATAAAACTCAATGAGGCAACAAACGTTCCTATACTTGGAATATGCTATGGACAGCAACTCATTTGTCATTATTTTGGAGCAAAAGTAAAAGAGAGCTTCAAACAGGAGTTTGGCAGAACTAAAATCAAGATACTAAAAGAATCCCCCATTATAAAGGGTACTTGGGATGTTAATTCTGAGGTGGATGTATTAATGAATCATGCAGACAGTGTTGATACTATACCACAGGGATTTACTATTATCGCATCAGGTGTGATAAATCAAACAATTGCAATAATTGTCAACGAACAGCGGAGGATTTACTGCACTCAATTCCATCCCGAAGTGAGGCCCACAACAAATGGCAGTAAATTGCTCTCTAACTTCTTGGATCTTGCAAATTGCGAAAGAGACTGGACAATGAGGTCGTTTATTGAGGAGCAGAAGGAAAAAATCAAAAATGTAGTAGGAGAGAAAAAAGTAATCGCTGCAGTAAGTGGTGGGGTTGATTCAAGTGTTGCAGCGGCTCTCACACATAAAGCTATAGGAAAACAATTGAACTGTATTTTCATTGATACTGGGTTGTTACGCAAGAACCAAACCATTGCTATGTTGAAAGAGATTCCGATAAATTACGTTGATAAATCAAATTTATTTTTGAGTAGGTTGAAGGGAATAACTGATCCAGAAGAAAAGCGAAAAATTATCGGTAACACTTTTATTGAAGTGTTTGAAGAAGAAGCAAAAAAAATAGGTGATGTGGATTTTTTGATGCAAGGTACCATCTACTCTGATGTAGTTGAGTCAGGGCATGCCTCAGATAACACGAGTACAATTAAGTCTCATCATAATGTTGGTGGGTTGCCAGAAAAGATGAACCTGAAGCTGGTGGAGCCTTTACGTTACCTCTTTAAAGATGAGGTAAGGCTACTTGGAAAGGAAATCGGGCTTTCAGATGAGATAATATTTCAACATCCATTTCCAGGACCTGGCCTTGCAGTGAGGATTATAAGTGAAGTTGATGAAGAAAAGGTGCGAATATTGCAAGAAGTAGATGAAATATATATTAATACGATGAAAAATTACGATCTATACGATAAGATATGGCAAGCTTTTGCTGTATTATTACCAATAAAAACTGTAGGCGTCATGGGAGATGGTCGTACATACGGATATGTTTGTGCTTTAAGGGCTGTAACATCATCTGATGGTATGACAGCCGATGCATTTCCATTTGAAGATAAGGATCAACACTTGCTAGTATTTTGGGATTTTTTACGCAATGTTGGCAGTATAATTGTTAATAATGTTCCCGGAGTAAATAGAGTTGTGTACGATATAACTTCCAAGCCACCTGCAACCATCGAGTGGGAGTAATCATGAGATGTCATGCAAACTGATTCCTTTATGACGGTGTCATCCAAGTAGCTTGACTACTTGGATCCAGAAAAGTTTGCTTGTAAACTAGCATAGAAAAACGTTTTCGATGAGATTATATGGAAAACTAGATTCCAGACTGGAGTGACAAGAAAGGAGCTACCCAGACGACACCTTGACGATTTTTCCAAATCGTCAGTAAACCTAAGTCAGTTTAGCTATAGATCTGGTATGCCTTATAGCTTAAGATATTAGAATTGTATAGACTAAGGTGCGCTCAAAGTCAATTAAAAACCCTCTATTATAAAATAGACATTGATTGCAAGATTATATATAATAAAGTATTATATTAATAAAAGAGGCATTCATGACTAATAAAACAAAGTTTGCATCATATGCAGCAGTAACCATAGGGTCTTTGGGACTCATAGCTAGTACCATAGCTCTTACTATGTATCATTCTAGTTATCACCTCTTATTGTAGGGGGGATGATTGGCTCTATAATCCCACTAATTGGGTGTACACTTATCGGCGCTTTATCGCTTATGGATAGAAGCTCTCTCAATAAAATATATGGTAATATGTATGATCAAGAAAGGATAAATGAAAAAGCTAAATTGTTTGATAGCTTGAGTAAGTGTGTTGTACCTTCGATAGCAGGTGCTGTTGTTTCTTTTGGAGTTGGAGCAGGTTTAGCTGCCCTTGGTTTCACATCACCTGTAGCTATAATTGCTTTAACTATAATAGCAAACGCAATTGTTATGCAACTTGTGAGTAAAATAACTGAACGCTTTTCTTCTCCACCAACACCACCAGGTGGATCGATTGACAGCGGTGTGAAAGTTAATGGTGCTAGTGCAGGTTATGTTCCTAGCCCTAGTCATTAGTCAGTTCTTTCCATTCAAGAATCATTTTATTGACTTGCCTCAATTTCTCAACAGAAGGCAAGTCTTCTGTGCTGAGTGGTAGGCGGACAGTTTTGTGTTCTATGAGCCCAATATCATGCAAAAGTGCTTTGGTAGGTATTGGGTTGCTGGCAATAAATAGTGCTTTGCAGGCTTGTTGCCAGATATCTGTTGAACTTTTCATGTCATTTCCTGTCATTTGAGCAGGTTTCCTTCTGGATTCCAGCGTCACGCGCTGGAATGACAGTGAAGAGAGTTCGTTGTTCAGACATTGCTTAACGTATTCATGCGCTATGCGTGGCCAAACATTAGAAGCAACGGAAACCAGACCAGCTACGCCATAAGCGGCCATACCTGATATCATATTATCATCTCCGCAAAATACCTCAATGTTTGGTGCAACTTTCTTATACTGAGCTAAAGTATCAACGGTGCCACTTGAATCTTTGATAGCCCAAAATTTTTCGTGGCTGGATAAGTTGCGTACAGTTTCAGCGTGAAGATTTATTCCTGCTCTCGATGGAATATTATAAAGCATAGCTGGCACATGTGCTTTTTCAAGTAGCTTTTCAAACCATAAGGTCTGCCCCATGATACCAGGCTTTGCATAAATGGGAGTTGTCATTAGATAGCCATGAATAGGCATATCCTTGCAAAAATCAAGCCATTCAAGAGTTTGATATAGATTCACTCCTGGTACGCCAATTATAATTTTTGTATTTAATTTTAGCTCACATACAAATTCAACTAATGTACGCTTTTCAGAATCAGTAAGCGATAGGCTTTCACCTGTGCTACCTAGCAACACTACACCATTTTTAGCTTCAGCTTGCATTGTAAGTAAGCGCTGCAAACTGCTGTAATCTATTTCATCCCCATTGTAATTAAAGGGAGTAACACAAGCAGTCCATAAAAACATGGATAAAATGGTTTCAATTGAAGTTATTAAAACGGTATTTCATCGTCGATTAGTTCATCTGTTGTATTATTGTCAAAACCTTCGTACTTATTTTTTTGTTCTGGTTCATTTTGTTTGTATTCACTTGGCTTGTAATCAGGATTTGGCGCACTATTTCGTGAATCGAGGAGAGTAAGAGCGCTATTAAAATTATATAATACCACCTCCGTTGTGTATCTTTCACTACCGTTTTGGTCAGTCCATTTTCTGGTTCTCAAAGAACCTTCAACATAAACTTTACTGCCTTTACGTGCAAAATCTTTAACGATTTTTACTAATCCTTCACTAAAAATTACGATATTATGCCATTCTGTCTTTTCAGAGCGTGTACCAGAAAGTTTGTCAGTCCAACTTTCAGACGTAGCTATTGAAAAACTTGCCATCTCTTTTCCATTTTGTGTAGTCCTAATTTCAGGATCTTTTCCTAAATTACCAACTAGTATGACTTTGTTTATGGTACCACCAGACATAATTATGCTCTAAATAAATCTCTTTATTATCTTATGTGAAAGTACTATTGTCAAATTTAATTAAAAGTGCGCTTGGAGGGATTCGAACCCACGACCTTTGCCTCCGGAGGGCAACGCTCTATCCAACTGAGCTACAAGCGCATATATAGCTACCCACCCGCGGTATCTCTAGATCCCGCTAACACGTAGCGGACCGTCATACCGCGATTCATTCGCGGTATCTCTTAGCATAGATCCCGCTAACACGTAGCGGGATGACGGTTTTT